>CAZQCP010000010.1:0-8402 GCA_964592115.1 uncultured Ilumatobacteraceae bacterium | reverse complement strand
ACCATCACCGCGTCAACCATCACAGGGCACCGAGGGCGAGCACGATCACGGTCAGCACGCCCAAGATGATCAACAGTGGCCACACGAAGCGAAGGTACTTGCCATACGGCACGCGAGCGATCGCGAGACCGCCCATCACGACGGCCGACGTCGGTGTGACCAGGTTGATCAGCCCGGACGCGCTCTGGTAGGCGGTGACGACGAGGCTGCGGTCGGCACCGGCGAAGTCCGCCAGCGGCGCCATGATCGGCATCGCCACCGTGGCCAACCCCGACGACGACGGGATGAGGAACGACAGCGGTAAGAACAGCAGGTACATCACGATCGCGAACCCCGCTTGGCCGACGTCGCCGAGTGCGGTCTCGGCCCAGTGCAAGACGGTGTCGGTGATCTGGCCGTTGTTCATGATCACGGTGATGCCGCGGGCGATGCCGATGATCAGGGCAACGCCGACCAGGTCGCGGGCGCCGTCGACGAACGTCGTGGTGAACTCGCCCTCCTTCATCCGGCCGACGACGCCGATCAAGATGGCGAACAGCAGGAACGACGCGGTCATCTCGGGGAACCACCACCACAACGTCGGTAAGCCGATGCTGAGGTCCTCCCACGGAATGACGCCGTAGATCATCACCCCGAAGGCCGCGGCGAACAGTCCGAGCACCAGCTTGTGCTGGCCGGTCAGCACGACCTCGCCGGTGTCGGCGTCGGCGGCGGCGGCGAAGTGCCGCTCGTTGTCTTCCTTCATGTCGTAGACGAGCGACGCAGACGGATCGTTGCGGACCCGCTCGGCGTAGCGGAGGACGAACCAGATGCTGGCGATCAAGCCCACGACGAGGATGACGAGCCTGAGCGCCAGCCCGTCACTGAGGGAGACGTCGGCGAACCCAGAGGCGATGCCCGTGGCGAACGGGTTGACGGTCGAACCGAGCACCCCGACACCGCAACCGAGCAGCAGCACGAGCGCGCCCGTCAGGGCGTCGTACCCAGCGGCGATCATCACCGTGATGATCAACACATAGAAGGCGAGACTCTCTTCGGCCATGCCGTACGTCGTGCCGCCGATGGCGAACACGGTCATCAAGATCCCGATCATCCATCGCTCGCGCCCGCGCAATCGGGCCACGATCAACGCGATGCCGGCCTGGATCGCACCCGTCTTCATCGTGACGCCGATGAAGCCGCCGATGACGAGGATGAACAGGGCGACGTCGATGGCGCCGAACAGCTCACCGCTGTTGAAGACGTCGATGTTGCCGGTCTCCGCGTCCTCGATGCCGTACATGCCGTTGATCGGCGCCTCCAACGAGTCGACGATGATCCGCGATGGACTCGACTCGACCTCCTCGTACGTGCCGGGGAGGGGCGAGCCCTCCTCATCGAGGGCATATCGCCCGGCGGGGATGATCCATGTGGCCAGCGCCGTGATGACGATCAGCGCGAACAGGATCGTGTATGCCGACGGCAGCGTGAACCGGGACTCGGCTGGCGCGTCGGGAGGACCGTCCCCGCCGCCGTTGAGCCCCGCGGGCTCGACGTCAACCGACATGGTCCGCTCCGATCTCGTCGCTGCCTGCACCTGTCACGAGCGCGGCACCCGTTGGAGGGTCAGGATCCCGACCACCGACTCCCGGATCGTTGCGCGCCCAGGCGAGCAGCGCCACGACGGCCGCCGCGGCGATCAACCCGACCACCCATCGACCCCAGGTCGTTTCCAGCATGGCTCAGTCCTCCTTACAGCGGATCGCGCACGAGTGGGCAGGTCATGCAGTGACCGCCGCCGCGGCCCTTGCCGAGCTCGAATCCCTCGATCTCCACGACCTCGACGCCGGCCTGGCGCATCTTGGCGATCGTGTACGTGTTGCGCTCGTAGGCCACGACGACGCCGGGTTCGAGTGCGACGACGTTGTTGCCGTCGTCCCACTGCTCGCGCTCTTGCTGATACTCGTCGCCACCGGTCTCGACGACATGGAGCTTGTCGACGCCGAGTGCGTCGGCGACGGCGCCGATGAAGTCGTCCTCCACGGTGACGTGGAAGTCGCCCGGAGTGCTCCCCGGCCGCAAGCTGACGGCACGGATGTTGGCGACCACCTGCGGATAGGCGGTTGCCTTGTCGCGGTCGAGCAGCGTGAACACCGTGTCGAGGTGCATGTGGGCCCGGTCTTTCGTCATGACACAGGCGATCACGCGTTCGGCGGCACCCTTGTCGAACAGCGCCTTGGCGATCTGTTCGATCATCCTGCCCTGCGACCGTTCGCTCATGCCGATGAGCACGACGCCGTTGCCGATCGGCATCACATCGCCGCCTTCGAGCGACGAGAGCCCGAAGTCGGCGGTCTCGAAGCGACCATCGGCACCCTGCGGCGGGTACCAGAACTCGAAGTCGTCAGCAGCGAACATCGGGTGCGACTTGTAGATCGCCGCCACGTTGTAGGCCTCTCGACGGCGGGCGGGCCAGTACATCGGGTTGATCGACACACCGCCGTAGATCCAGCACGACGAGTCGCGTGTGAACAGCGTGTTGGGGAGCGGCGGAAGCACGAACGTGCCCGGATCGTCGAGCGCAGCGCCGATGAGCGAAGACTTCGCCACCGCGGCGAGGTCGAGCTCAGCCTCGGCGACGGTCATGCCGCCGATCAGATGCTTGGCGAGCTGGTCGGGCCTGAGCGCAGCCAGCGCAGCTCGGATCTCGTCGACGAGCGACCAGCCGACCGTGTACTCCGACGCGACGATCTCGATCAGGCGCAATCGCGCTTCGTCGCTCGCGGCGAGGGATTCCGCCAGCAATTCGTGGAGGTGGAACACCTCGACGCCTCGCTCGCGCATCTTGGCGACGAACTGGTCGTGTTCGTACTGGGCCCGTTCGACCCACAGCACGTCGTCGAACAACAACTCGTCATGGTTCGATGGTGTCAAGCGTTGCAGGCTTAGGTCCGGACGATGGACCATCACCTTGCGCAGCTTGCCCACCTCGGAGTGCACACCGAACTCGGTCATGCTGATGCCCCTTTCGATTGTTCAGCGGGCGATCGCTCGGCCGCCGAGAGTTCCGCCACCACGTTGGTGCCGGCCGTACCTTCCACGATCTGTTCGATGTCCTCCAGCGAGCCGATGGCGGCGCGCTTGCCCGTCGCCTCGACGAAGCGCGCCGCGGCATCGACCTTCGGACCCATCGATCCCGCCGCAAACTCCTTGGAACGCAGCTCGGCCGGGGTCACTTGATCGAGCTTGCGCTGTTCCGGCGTTCCCCAGCCGTCGTACACCCCATCGACATCGGTTGCCATCACGAACAGGTCGGCGTCGACCTCACGGGCGAGCAACTCGCTCGCCAAGTCCTTGTCGATGACCGCTTCGAGGCCGGTGAGCGTGCGATCCTCGCCCTCCACCCACGTCGTCGGGATCCCGCCACCGCCGGCGCAGATCACCACCACGCCGCGGTCGAGCAACCAGCGGATCGGCCGGATCTCGAAGATCCGCTTCGGTGCCGGTGACGCGACGACGCGACGGAGGTGATCGCCGTCGCGCTTGAACACCCAGCCCTTGTCGGCCTCCAGCGCCCGAGCCGCGGGTTCGTCGTAGATGGGACCGACGAACTTCGTCGGGTCGTCGAACGCTGGGTCGTGGCGATCGACCTCGACCATCGTCAAGATCGTGGCAAAGGGAACCTCGGCGGGCAGCAGGTTGCCGAGCTCTTGTTCGATCAGGTAGCCGATCATCCCTTCGGTCTGCGCGCCGAGGAGATCGAGCGGGTATGCCTCGACGTCTTCGTAGGCAGCCGCCTGGAGGGCGAGGAGCCCGACCTGCGGGCCGTTCCCGTGCGACAGCACCAACTCGTGTTGGCCGGCAACCGGAGCGAGCGAGCGGGCCGCGGTGCGGACGTTCTGGCGCTGCGCGTCAGCCGTCATCGGCTCGCCGCGCTTGAGCAGGGCGTTGCCACCGAGAGCGACCAGGACGCGCATCGTCGACCTCAGCTCCCCAGTGTCGCGACGAGGATCGCCTTGATCGTGTGGAGACGGTTCTCGGCTTGGTCGAACACGATGCTCGCCGGCGACTCGAACACCTCGCCGGTCACCTCCAGGCCTTCGCTCATGCCGGTGTGTTCCATCATCTCCCGACCGACGACGGTGTTGGGGTCGTGGAACGCCGGCAGGCAGTGCATGAACTTCACCTTCGGGTTGCCGGTCGCCTCCAGCAGCGCCGCGTTCACCTGGTACGGGGCCAGGAGACCGACACGCTCGGTCCACACGTCTTTGGACTCGCCCATCGAGACCCACACGTCGGTGTGGACGAAGTCGACCCCGTCGACGGCCGCCGCGGCGTCGTCGGTGATCGTGACCTGCGCCCCGGTCCGCGAAGCGATGTCCTGGGCGATCGCCACGACGTCGTCCGGTGGCTTCAACGACGACGGGCCGGCGAGACGCACGTCGGCCCCCATCAGCGCTCCCATCACCAGCAGTGAACGGCCCATGTTGAATCGGCAGTCACCGACGAACGCGTACGTCAGCGCGTCGTACGGCTTGCCCGAGGCCTCGTGCATCGTCAAGAAGTCGGCCAGCATCTGCGTCGGATGCCACTCGTTCGTCAAGCCGTTGTAGACGGGTACGCCGGCGTTCGCCGCGAGCTCCTCGACGTCGGTCTGCGCGTTGCCACGGAACTCGATCGCGTCGTACATCCGCCCGAGCACGCGGGCGGTGTCGGCCACCGACTCCTTGTGACCGAGCTGGGATCCGGACGGGTCGAGATAGGTGACATGAGCGCCCTGATCGAACGCCGCGACCTCGAACGCGGACCGTGTGCGCGTCGACGTCTTCTCGAAGATCAGTGCGATCTCCTTGCCGTCGAGGCGCTTGGTCTCCGAACCGGAGTACTTCGCGATCTTCAGCGCTTCGGAGAGCTGGAGCAGGAACCGCAATTCGCGGGGCTCGAAGTCGATCTCCTTCAGGAAACTGCGGTTGCGCAGGTTGAACATCGTGTCGCTCCTCGTGTCGTCGATCCGACCTGACCCGACCGTACGAACGTCGCGGGTGGGAGGGACCCACCCACGACGGGGTGGTCACCGATCGTTCACCCCACGGCTGCCTCGCGGTCACGACGTGGGGCTGGGGTTCCACCCTCGGCGGGGTGGTGCGGCGGCGGGCCGAGCGCGTCATCGTTGCTCTTGGACACCCGACGAACGGAGCGTGATGTGGCCAAGAAGCACGACGAGCGGGACGCTGGTCCGCAGGTGGAGAAGATGAAGCGCAAGGAGTACGAGGCTGAGCTGCGCAGGCTGCACGGCGAGCTCGTCGCCATGCAGGAGTGGGTCAAAGACACGGGGGCAAAGGTCGTCATCGTGTTCGAGGGCCGAGACACCGCTGGCAAGGGCGGCACGATCAAGGCGATCACCGAGCGGGTCAGCCCCCGCGTGTTCCGTGTCGTCGCGTTGCCGTCGCCGACCGAGCGCGAGAAGTCGCAGATGTACATCCAGCGCTACATCCCGTACCTGCCGGCGGCCGGCGAGGTCGTGATCTTCGATCGCAGCTGGTACAACCGGGCGGGCGTCGAGCGGGTGATGGGCTTCTGTTCCCTCGAACAGGTGGAGCGCTTCTTGCGAATGGCGCCCGGCGTCGAGCAGGCGATGGTCGACTCGGGCATCATGCTGTTCAAGTACTGGCTCGAAGTCGGCGAGCACGAGCAGACCCGGCGGTTGCAGAGCCGCGTCGACGATCCTCGCAAGATGTGGAAGCTGTCCGACATGGACCTGCTGTCCTACAGCCGGTGGTACGACTACGCGCGGGCACGCGACGAGATGTTCGCGGCGACCGACACCGACTCGGCGCCGTGGCACCTCGTGCACACCGATGACAAGCGGCGCGGGCGGCTCAACGTGATCACCCACCTCCTGTCGCAGGTTCCCTACGAACCGTTCGAACCCAAGAAGGTCAAGTTCCCCAAGCGCCAACCGGCCGGCGGCTACGTCGAGCCGGACCTCGACCAGCACGCGATCCCCACGCCGTTCTGACGCGGTTCAGATACCCCGGTTCTCACCCCACCACCTCCGACGAAGGAGAACTGACATGAAGCGACTGTTGACGATCGGGACGGTGCTGCTCAGTGCGGCCGTCATCACTGCCTGTGGCTCGGACGACGACGCCGGCGACGACCTCGGCGAAGCGAATGCCGAGTTCTGCACCGATCTGGTCGAGTACGAACGTGCGGTGATCTCGCTGGATGCCCTCGACCCGACCACGGCGACCAAAGAAGAGCTCCGATCCGCGACCGACGAGATGCGATCGGCGCGCGATGAGATGATCGCCAGCGCCCGCGACCTGAGTGAAGCGGGATGGGACATCGTGCAGGATCAGGCGTCGACGCTCGTCGACCAACTCCAAGACGCTCCCGACGACCAGACGGTGGCGGCGGTCCTCGACGACGCCCGCCCCCAAGCGGCTGCCCTCCGGGCGAGCCTCGCGACGCTGAACACCGCGGTGTGCGGCGCGGCCCCAGCCACCAGCGACGGCTGACACGGCGCGCTACCGTCCGCTCCAGCTCCGGCACGGTGAGCACCCGCCACGAGCGCTGTGCCGCAACGGTTGACGAGCGCGACGCGAGTGCCTAGGCTGGACGGTCTCACATCCGCGTAGTTACGGCGTTGAGAGTTCGGCCGTGCGACCCTCGCGGCGTCGAGCGCTGGCGTGCGGCCCGCGGGCAGCACGTGGGCAGTTGGGGCCCTGTCGGGCATGGACGAACCGGAGGACATCGTGGAGACATCCGATCAGGACACCGATTCGTCGGCAGCAGATCTCGACAAGGAACTGGCGCAGCTCGGCTACAGCGGCACGCAGACGGCCAAGGTCGTCGGCATCTCGTACCGCCAGCTCGACTACTGGGCGCGCACCGACCTGATCCGCCCGTCGCTCAGCGATGCCAGCGGAAGCGGAAGCCGGCGTCGTTACTCGTACAACGATCTGCTGGAGTTGAAGGCGATCAAGAAGCTGCTCGATGCCGGGATCAAGCTCGAACAGGTCCGCAAGGTCTTCGAGTACATGCGCGAGCACGTCACGACCGACATCGCCGCGGCGAACATCGTCATCGACGGTGGCAGCGTGATGCTCTGCGACGGCGACCAGCTGCTCGACCTCGTCAAGCGTGGGCAGGGCGTGCTCAACGTGCTCTCGCTCGGGAGCGTGCGCGACGAGCTCGAGGCCGACCTCGGTGCCGACGAAGCGGCAACCGCCGACGCCGCGCCGACCGCGATCGCCGCCCGCCGGATCGGCTGACCAGCCGCGATCGAAGCGATGCCGATGAGCTTGCAGCTATCACCTCTCGATGTGGCCCACCGCGCCCTCGGCGCGACGATGGTCGAGTTCGGCGGGTGGGAGATGCCGATCGCGTACCCGACCGGCACGATCGACGAGCACCTCGCCTGCCGGAACCACGCGGTGGTCTTCGACGTGTCGCACCTCGGCACGGTGCGCGTCGACGGGCCCGGTGCCCACGACTCGCTGCAGCGAGTGCTGACGAACGACCTCGACAAGGTCGGCCCGGGTCGCGCCCAGTACACCCACCTGCTCGACCCAGCCGACGCGTCGATCGCCGACGACATCATCGTGTGGTGGCGTCCGGACGACCCCGAGGCGTTCGATGTCATGCCGAACGCGTCCAACACCAACGGCGTCCGCGAGGCGATCGGCGGCACCGACACGACGCACGAGCGTGCGGTCCTCGCGGTGCAAGGGCCCGACGCCAAGGCGTTGCTGGCCACCGTGTTCCCAGCCGCCGCCGACGTCGGGCGGTTCCGCGTGGCCGCCCTCGACTGGAACGGGGTGCCGTGCACCGTCGCCGGCACGGGCTACACAGGCGAGCCCGGCGTCGAGATCGCTGTTCCCGTCGATCGTGCGATCGAGCTGTGGGAAGCGATCGTGGCCGCCGGCGTCGTTCCCGCCGGGCTCGGTGCCCGCGACACATTGCGCCTCGAGGCCGGGCTCCCGCTGCACGGCCACGAGCTCGGCCCGGGCATCACGTCGCTGCAAGCGGGCCTCGGCTGGGTCGTCGCCTGGGACAAGCCCGAGTTTCGCGGGCGTCAGGCAGCACTCGACGAACGCGCCCGCGGCATCTCGCGCCGGTTGTTCGGCATCGCCACCGAGGGTCGCCGCCCGGCTCGCGCCGGCTGCGCTGTCTCGATCGATGGCGCAGTTGCCGGCGAGGTCACGAGCGGCAACTTCTCACCCGTGCTCGGTCACGGCATCGCATTGGCGTTCCTGCCGCCCGACACCGCCGAAGGCACCCCGGTGGTCGTCGACGTCCGCGGCAAGGAGCTCCCCGGCCGCGTCAGCGCCACCCCGTTCGTCGGCTGACCCGCCCGCTCCCGTCCCACCGATGAGATTCCTGCGCGACACGTGCACCCGAATCTCATCGTTGACGCC
>CAZQCP010000009.1:6769-52632 GCA_964592115.1 uncultured Ilumatobacteraceae bacterium | reverse complement strand
GACCCGTCCCCGAGTTCGTTACCAGCGCACGGCGTCGCAGCCCTCGTGATCTTCTGGCTCGACCTGGAACGTGCCGTGGTCGATGCCGTAGCCGTCGGCGAGGCAGGACCGGGCCCGATCGAGCACGGTGTGCGCGTCGGTGTCGAGCGCCGTCACGAGGTGGGCCGACGCGGCATCCATCTCGGACGTCAACGTCCAGACGTGGAGATCGTGGACCTCGACGACGCCGTCGATGGCCGAGAGCTCCGCAGCCAAGCGGTCGAGGTCGATGCCATCCGGCGCCGACTGCAACAAGATCCGCACCGCCCGCCGCCCGAGCCGCCATGTGCGCGGCAGGATCCACACCCCGATCAGCGCGGCGAACACTGGGTCGGCCCATGTCCACCCGAAGACCTGCAGCAATATGGCGGCGATGATCACGCCGACCGAGCCGATGGCGTCGGCGATCACTTCGAGATAGGCGCCTTCGACGTTGAGCGACTCCTTCGAGCCCTCGCGGAGCAAGGCGAAGGCGACCAGGTTGGCGGCGAGCCCGCCGATGGCAACGAGCAGCATCGGTGCACCGAGCACCTCGGGCTCGTCGCCGAGCCGCCGTGCCGCTTCGGCGAGCACCCAGATCGCCACGCCGAACAGGAGCAGTGCGTTGACGAACGCGGCGAGGATCTCCAACCGGTAGAGGCCGAACGTGTGGCGCGAGCGGGTGCGGTCGGTGCGCCGCTCGAAGCGCGAGGCGAGCTGGATCGCGGCGAGCGCCATCCCGATCCCGATCACGTCGGTGAGCATGTGGCCGGCGTCGGACAGCAGGGCGAGCGAGTTCGTGGCGAACCCGGCGATGACCTCGACGACGAAGAAGACGGCGATCACGACGAAGGCGGCGACCAGCCGACCCTGGTGCCGCTCGCCCGCCCGGGCCAGCCCCACGCCGTGATCGTGGCCGTGATCGCGTTGCTGCTCGCGGTGATGGTCGTGCGCCATTGCCACATTCTCACTCACTGAGAATCCAGTTGCAACCCGATCACACCTTTTTGGGGCGGGCGCGGGCGTCAGTCGGTGACGGGGATCTGCATCGTGAAGGTGACCTGCTCGAACTCGCCGAAACGAGCCTTCACGACGAACGTCCAATCACCGGCGATCGGCAGGTCGACGTTCGTTCCGATGTTGTGGTTGGCGCCCGCTGGTTGTGTCTCGAGGTCGAGCGGACCGATACCCGCACTCGCCAGCTCGGCGCTGACCGCGATCTCAGCGGCACGATCGAGCGCGCCGCTCGGCGACGTGATGTAGACGTGCATCTCCGTTCCACCGGTGACCGCCGGATCCAGCTCGATCTGGGCGATGCGCTCGCCGACGACCGCGGACCCTGAGGCAATCTCGGCGGCCGACTGCGGTGGGCTGCTGTTGACGAGACCCGCCGTGGCTGCCAGCACGAGCGCCATGCCCACCAGCTCGACGCTCACCGAGCGTCCGATCACCACGTCGCCGGACGGCGCGTTGCGTCGAACGGTCCAACGGTTGAGTGCGGCGAGAGCCACGACGACGGCGACCAGCGCCAGCTTCACGACGAGCCAGCGTCCGTATGCCGAGTCGGTGAGGCTGCCCAACCCGTCGAGCTGGCGCCATGCGTTGATCGATCCCGTCACGGCCAGCACGACGACCGAACCGAGCGCCCACGGCGAGACGCGAGCTGCCATCGCCAGACGCTCGCCGCGCCGCTCGAGCACGATCAGCGAGAGCGCACCGAGCCACGTCGACATGGCCAGCAGGTGGAGGATCGTCGCCACCAGCCCGGCCGTCGGTGAGTCGCCCGACACGCCGTGACCTCCGGCGGCGATGACAGCCATCGCCCCGACGCCGACGGCGGCGACCACCGCGGTGCGGGCACGCCCGAGATGCGGCCACGCCACCAGCACGAGGGCGAGCGCGGCGAGTACGAGGAAGCGGGCCGCCCACCATCGTCCCGACTGCGTGTCGATCACGTCGACCCAGGCGAGTGGCGATCCGCCGATCAGGTGCGCCTGCGTCGCCATCATCACGACGGTGCCGATCGTCGCCGAACCGAGCGCGCCGGCGAGGACGATCTGGCCACGCAACGACGTCACCACGGCCGCCGCCAGCACGGACGCGACCCCGAGCAAGCCGACGAAGACACCGATGCCGGCGAAACCGAGGAAGCGACCGATGCCGAGCAGCAACGCGTCGGAGGTTCCATCGGGTTGCTCGTCGAAAAGCCCGTCGACGAGCCCCGGCGCGGTCGCTGTGGCCTCACCGACGGAGAACGTGAACGCGCCGCGGATGCGGTGCGAGTCAGCGGACACGACTTGCCACGCGACCACGTAGGTGCCGTCGGCGAGCTCGTCGGTGACGAGGGCCCGCATCGTCGACCCACCCCGATCCTGATCGACGTCGGCGATGTCCATCTCACGCCCCTGCCCGTCGACGAGCCGGATGCCGGGGACGATCGGGTCGACCGCTTCGGTGAACTCGAGCAGGATCTCGGCCGGAGACGACTCGAGGAGCTGGCCGTTGAACGGCGACGAGCGGATCAGCTCGGCGTGCGCGCTGGCGAGACCGGCGCACCAGCCCGCGGCCACGACGAGCAGGGCGAGGGCGACGAGCCCGCGCCGCGCGCGGCGAGCGAGCGACGGCAACGTGCCGTCGGCGATCTCGTCAGGTCGTGGCATCCGTCGGCGTGTCGCCGTCGTCACGGCGACCCCGTCGTGCCACGGTGTAGGCAAGCGCCGCGACGACGAGCACGGCGATCACCGAGGCGATGAACACGATGGTGCCGGCGTTGGAGTCGCCGTCGTCGGCGACCGACGTCGACGGGGCGCTGTCAGCGACGGTCGTGGTGTCGACCGCGACCGTGTCGGCGGTCGTGGCGACCGGATCCGTCGGAGCAGGCGTCGTGTCGACGGGCGTGGTGACAGTGGGCACCGTGGTCGCCACCGGGCCGACGAGGAAGACACCAGGAGCCGGTGAATCTGGCTCGTCCTCGCCTTCGACCGGGATCTCGATCCACCGCAGCTCACCCACGTCACAGTGCTGGACCATCGGGAACCAGACCGTCGTGTCTGGGGTCGCGGGGAGCGTCATGGTGATCTCGAACGTGCCGGCCTGGCCGTCGGCGAGCGAGCCGTCCTCGTAGATCACGACGTCGCCTTCATCGGTCGTGTCCGTCCTGATCGTCCAGCCGTCGAACGGCTCCGGCGTCACATCGGAGACACCGGCGGGAAGCAGCACCTCGACGGCGGTCGTGGGCGAGCCTTCGCACCCGTGCTCGATCGTGAACCCGATCGTTTCGATCGATCCCGCCTGGGCCTCGTGGGGCTCGGCGTGAATGTGAGCGAGTGCGGGGCTGGCCACGGCGATCGCCGCGGCCGCTGCCGTCAGGGACGTCAGGACCATGCGTCGGAGCATCGCGCCAGCGTAGAGCTGTGGCCTCGGATCCCACCGTGACACGCGCCCGTACACTGGCCTGATGTCCTCTCCCCCGCTGAGCGACGAGGCGGAGCAGACCATCTCCGACGAGGCGACGCGCAAGCTGTTCACCGGCATGCTCGTGGCGATCGGCGTCGTGGTCGTCGTCGCCCTGTTCGCCGGCGCCGCGCTCTGGGCCATGCGCGGCGACGACGAGGCCGACCAGCCGTTGAGTGCGATCGACGTCGGCTTCCTCCAGGACATGCTCGATCACCACGACCAAGCGATCGTGATCTCGCAGCTCTACCTCGACGGCAACCCGGAGGGCGACGCCGCGCCGTACGCCCGCGAGGTGATCATGTTCCAAGAGCGCGAGATCGGGTGGATGGAGGACTGGCTGGCCGAAGGTGGCTATGCGCGCGGTGAGCCCGACCGCGAGGCGATGGTCTGGATGGGCGAACCGACTCCGGTCGCGGAGATGACGGGCATGCAATCGGACGAGGCCCTCGCCGCGCTCGCTGCCGCCCGCGGCGCCGACGCCGACCTGCTGTTCTTCGAGATGATGTCCGAACACCACCTCGGCGGTGTGCACATGGCCGACCATGCCGCCGCCAACGGCAGCCGCGAGGAGATCGTCGAGTTCGCCGAGGCGGTCAGCCGCAACCAACGCATCGAGGTCGTCGAGTACCGCCAGGCGATGGAGCGGCTCGGACTCACCTGACGCGCCGGGCGATTCCGGAAACGCATGTCTGGTCAGCGCTTCTTCAGGGGGGCCCAGGCGAGCGCGAGGTGCTTCGTGCCGACGCCGGCGAAGTTGATCGTGGCTTCGGCCTTCTCACCTGCGCCGGTGATGTCGATGATGACGCCGTCGCCGAACGCCGGATGTTCGACGTCGTCACCGATGCGCAGCCCGAGCTCTTGGCTGTTCGTCGGTTCCGGAGCGGCGCGCGCGCCCGAGCGGATCGCCGCTTCCACGACGCGATCGCGGTGGGCATCGGACTCGTCACGCAGGTGGGCGACGTCGTCGTTGATGTCGCGCGACCGGCGGCGGTAAGGCGGCGGATCGGCGACGTCGCCGCCACTGCTGCCATCGTGACGCCGCCGGTAGCTCTGGCGTCCGTAGCTCGACCGGCCGGTGACGTTGCCGATCGAGTCGACGAGGTCGGTGGGGATCTCGTCGAAGAAGCGCGACGGTTGGTTGTACTGCGTGGTGCCGAACAGCTGGCGACTCCAGGCGTGGGACATGTACAGGCGGCGCATGGCCCGCGTGATGCCGACATAGGCGAGGCGGCGTTCCTCTTCCATCTCGGCCGGTTCGGTCAGCGCGCGGATGTGCGGGAACACGCCCTCTTCCACTCCGACCATGAACACGATCGGGAACTCGAGCCCCTTCGCCGAGTGGAGCGTCAGCAGCACGACCTGGTCGGCGGTCTCACCATCGGGGATCTCGTCGGTGTCCGCCACGAGTGCGACCTGTTCGAGGAACTCGTCCATCACCGTGAACTCGCGCGCCGACCCGACGAGCTCGCCGAGGTTCTCGATGCGCGTGTGCGCTTCGATCGTGTCGTCGGCTTCGAGCTCGGCGAGGTACCCCGAGCCGTCGAGCGCCGCCTGCACGACGTCGCCCGGGCCCTTGTCGGGGTCGGCGGCGACCGCGGCGAGCTGGTCGAGCAGCACCACGAACGAGTCGATGCCGCGCACCGCCGTGCCCGTGACGCCCGCCTCATCGGCACGGCGCAGCGCGTCGGTGAACGCGATGCCCTCGGCGGCAGCGAACGCGTCGAGCTTGGCGACGCTCGTGTCGCCGACGCCACGCTTGGGCACGTTGAGGACGCGCTTGACACTCACCTCGTCGGTCGGGTTGACGATCGCCCGCACGTAGGCCATGGCGTCTTTGATCTCACGCCGATCGTAGAAGCGCGTGCCGCCGACGACCTTGTACGGCACGCCGAGGCGCATGAACGCCTCCTCGATGACGCGGCTCTGCGCGTTGGTGCGGTAGAGGACCGCCATCTCGCGGAAGTTGACGCCGTCGTCGTGTTGGAGCTGGCGGGCGGTCGAGGCGACGAACGTGGCCTCGTCGCCTTCGTCTTCGGCGTGGTAGCGGGTGATCTTGTCGCCGTGGCCGACGTCGGTCCACAACGACTTCGGCTTGCGTTCGAGGTTGTTGTCGATGACCGCGTTGGCGGCGTCGAGGATCGTCTGCGTGCTGCGGTAGTTCTGGTCGAGCACGACGGTGGTGACGTCGGGGAACGCCTCTTCGAACTCGAGGATGTTCCGGAAGTCCGCCCCCCGAAACGCGTAGACGCTGTTGTGCACGAGTAAGCCGCCAGCGTCGTACGTGTGCGTGACGTCGACCTCGAGATCGTACACCGGCCCGCTGTACTCCTCGATCTCGACCGCGTCGACGACCGTGGGTACCCACTCGTCGCCGTCCCGGGACAACGCGACCATGCCCGGCTGCAGATGACTGATCGGCATCAGGTCGTACGTCGTGCCGTCGTGCGCCAGCCGCCGGCGCACCTGTAATCCGCCGATCGCCGCGACCCGCTTCGCATCCCGCAACGCCTCTCGATAGTCCTTCCAGGACGTCTCGTACCGCAGCGACCGATGCTCGCTCGGGCGCAGCGAAACGCCGCCGCGCTCGAGTGACTCGATGAGATCGGGCCGATTGGTCGAGAGCTGCACCCGGTGGTAGCCGACGGCGCCACGGCGGTCCGAGAACATCGTCAGATTGATGGCAGCACGGCGCGCTCCATTCTGGGGGCGATGGTGCGGGAACTCGGCGTGGAGCAGTAGGTCAGCCATGAGCTGCTTGGCACGGCTCTCGGTATCGAGCGCTTCGTACAGTCGGGCGAGTTCACTGTTGTCGAGCACGAGAGCGCGACCGAGGGAGTGGAAACAGGCCGTCGGCAGGCCGTACTCCGCCGCGAAGTAGGCCTCGTAGTAGGCAGCCTCGGCGATCGAGGAACACACCTTCAAAATCCAGGCAGCGTCGCCATGTTCCTGGTTGCACCTGACCGCGAGCCCATGACTCACGACGCCGTCGCGCGGAGGTCGAGAGCCGACGGTACGACCGACTCGCCACCCCCGGTCGGCCCGGTACATCAGATAGACCAGCCACATCGACTCTTGGGGGACCAGGCGCGCCGGAACGAGGTGGTGCGGCGTGGCTCGAAGTGCGTGCTCAGCAGCGTGCAGATGTACGACGGGACCGTCGTAGTGGCCCTGGTGGACGTACCTGACGGTTCCGAGTGCCGCTCGACGGTGTCCGACCGCACCCCACACCTCGTCGCCTCGGGCGAGCGTCTCGATGGGGCGCGTGCCCGCGGACGTGTCGACGAGCGTGCCGGGAGGCAGGCACTGGTCGGTGTCGCCCACGACGCAGACGTTGTGGTGGCCGCCGGCGAGGAGCAGCACGAGCTCGTTCTGGGCGCGGTTCGTGTCCTGGTACTCGTCGACGAGGATGTGTTCGAACCGCTGGCGGTAGTGCTCGAGCACGTCGCCGTGCTCGCGGAACAGCGTGACGGTGTTCAAGAGCAGATCGTCGAAGTCCATCGCTCCGGCCTTCAACAGGCGGGCCTGGTACTCGGCGTACACGTCGGCGTGCTTGCGGTCGAAGATGCTTTGCGCCTGCCGCGCCGCCTCGTGCGGATCGACCAACTCGTTCTTCCAGAGGCTGATGATGCCGTGGACGCCCCGCGGGGTGAATCGCTTCGAGTCGAGGCCGAGGTCGCGGATGACGTACCCGGTGAGCCGGTTCGAGTCAGCCGCGTCGTAGATCGAGAACTGGCGCGGATAGCCGAGCACGTCGGCGTTGGCGCGCAAGATGCGCACGCACGCCGAGTGGAACGTCGACACCCACATCGCCCTGACGACCGGGCCGACGAGCGCCGCGACCCGCTCGCGCATCTCTGCCGCCGCCTTGTTGGTGAACGTGATCGCCAGGATCTTGGTCGGCGGGACGCCCTGATGGATGAGGTGAGCGATGCGGTGCGTGAGCACCCGGGTCTTGCCTGACCCCGCGCCGGCGATGACGAGCAGCGGACCCGACTCGTGGACGACGGCGTCGAGCTGATCGGGATTGAGCCCCTGGGCGAACGGCGACGGGCCTGGGTCGCCGAGCGCGTGAGCAGGTGCCGAGTCGGCGGGATGGGGGATGTCGTCAGCGAACAGTTCGGCGTCGCTCAGGTGTCGGTCGCTCATGACCCCGCCCACTCTACGGAGGGGGTGTCACGACGTCCGCGGTCATGTTCGTGCCGCTTCGCGAGCCGGCTCAGCCCTCGACGAGTTGCGTGATCCGCTCGGTGGCCTTGGCAAGGCGGGCGTCGGCGTCGGCCTGCTCCAGGCGACCGTTCTCGACTGCGCTGTCGAGACGTTCGCGGTACTCGGCGACGAGCTCGTCGACGACCGCCTGCGGCTCGACTCCCTGCGCAGTGGCGATCTCGGCGAGCGTCGCGCCATCACGCAGTTGCTGGCGGAGCTCGTGCACATCGAGACCGAGCAGGTCGGTGAGCGCTTCGGACACGACGCCCGCACCGCGACCGAACACGCCGCCACCCGCCCACTCGCCGCTCCCACGTCCGTGACCGAACGTGCCGAAGTCACCCGATTCGAAGCGCTCGCGGAGCTCGCCGAGCCGCTGCTGCACGTCACCCAGGTCGAAATCGCCGAGGTCGACATCGTCGAGGTTGAAGTCGCCGAGAGTCCAGTCGCCGAGCTTCAGATCGCTCAGGTCGATGCCGTGCTCGGCAAGCCACGACTCGGCCCGGTCGAACACGCTGCCGACGAGATGGTCGGCGACGGCGTCGGCCTGCGCGGCGGTGATCGTGCCGTCGTCGACGAGGGCTTGCAGTTCCTCGCGCAGCGCGTCGGTCGAGTGCGACTCGAACTCGTCGATGAGCGCGTCGGTCGACGGCGCCTCATCGGCCGCGGGTTCGGTCGTGTCTGTCGGTTCGACCTGCGCCACGCGATCGCTCGGCGACGCGCTCGTGAGACCGGGCACCCCGAACACGAGACCGGCCGCCGTGCCGCCGAGGAGGCCGAGAGCGAGCCCGGCCGCGAGACCCTTGCGGCCGCGACGGTGCGCTCGTTCCTGGGTACTGGCCCCCGGGTCGGGAGATTGGGCCGGATCATCCGCGTGACTCACCCCGTGATCATCCACCATCCGGGTAAGACGCGAGTGAAGATCTCCTCGGAACACCCTCAAGTTCTCGTCACGATGGCTGCGCCGGCGGCGGCAGCACCGGGGCATCCGCGGCTGCCGCGACGGTCGGCATCGCGAAGCCGATCGCTGCGCCGCCGCCGTCGCGGTCGCGGGCGAACACCGAGCCGCCGAAACGTACGATCACGTCGTGCACGATCGACAGGCCGAGCCCCGACCCGGGCATCGACCGCGCCGCGTCGGCACGGTAGAAGCGAGCGAACACCTGAGAATGCTCGCCGGCGGGGATGCCCGGCCCACGGTCGAGGACCGTCAGCGTGCCGCCGTCCACCACGACATCGACCGGCGACCCGCTCTGGTCGAACTTGCAGGCGTTGTCGACGAGGTTGGTGATCGCCCGTTCGATCGCCGACGGCGGGGCGATCACGGTGAGCGCCGATGTCGCTGGCACCACGTTGACGTTGATCTCCCGCGATCGCCGTCGACCGACACGGTCGGCGACCTCGGAGGCGAGCAGCGGAAGTTCGACGACCTCGGGGGCCTCATCTTCCAGCTCGCCCGACGCCACCGCCACCAACTCGTTGACGAGCTCGGTCAGCTCGGTGACCTCCGTGTCGAGGTCGGCGAGCACGCCCTCCCGCATCGCCGGATCCATGTCTTGGTGGCGGCGCAGGACCGAGAGATTCGTCCGCAGGCTCGTCAGCGGAGTGCGCAGCTCGTGGCCCGCGTCCTGCACGAGCCGTTGCTGCTCGGCTCGGGATCGCCCGAGCGCACCGAGCATCTCGCGGAACGCCTTGCCGAGACGACCGACCTCGTCGTTCCCTGATCCCGGCACCTCCACGTCGAGGCGTCCCGACGAGCCGACGTCCTCCGCAGCCTTGGTCAGCCGCGACAGGGGCGCCGCCACCGTGCCGGCGATCAACCAGCCGAGTGCCGCGGCGGCGATCGAGACGCTGACGACGAGCAGGATCGATCGCCTCCGCACATCGGACAACACGCTGTCGACCTCGTCGAGCGGCCGGGCGATCTGGATCGCGGCGTTGGGGAGACCGTACGTGTGGATGCGGATTCGACCCCCCGCCGATTCGATCGTCGCTTCGTCGTGCTCCCGGCTCACCCCGATCACCGATGCCGCGTCGGCGGAGACGGGGATATCGGACTCGAACGACGTGGCGACGACGTGGCCGCTCGAGTCGAGCACCCGGACCGAAAATACTTCCAGCAAGCCGCGGGTCGGAACCTCGAAGCGATCTCCGCTGCCGAACATCTGCACCGACGCGTCCTGGATCGACCGGTCGACCTCGCTGTGCAGCCGGGCGCTCGTGGTGCGGTAGCCGATCAGCCCCACGGCGGTGGTCGCGGCGAGCGAGGTTGCCGCCATCGCGAGGGCGATCTTCCAGCGCAGGCTCATCGCGCGTGTCGCCTAGTCGTCGAGCCGCGCGGTGTAGCCGACGCCGCGGACCGTGTGCACGATGCGCGGCTCGCCAGCAGCCTCGGTCTTGCGGCGCAGATAGCCGATGTACACGGCGAGATTCTTCGAGTCCGGTCCGAAGTCGTAGTGCCAGATGCGCTCGTAGATCGTCGTGTGGTCGAGCACGATGCCGCGGTTCATCACCAGCAGTTCGAGCAGGTCGAACTCGGTCTTCGACAGCAGCACCTCACGGTCGCCGCGGAACACCCGGCGCCCGGACGTGTCGATCCGCAGGTCGCCGAGCACGAGCTCGAGCGGTGGTGGCGCGGCCCCCTCGACGACGTAGGACGAACGGCGCAGCAGCGCCCGCAGGCGAGCGAGGAGCTCGTCGAGGTCGTACGGCTTGGGGAGATAGTCGTCGGCCCCGGCATCGAGGCCCGCCACACGGTCGCTCGTCTCGGTCCGCGCGGTCAACATCAGGATCGGCAGCCGGTTGCCCTCGCTGCGCAGCACGCGACACACCGTCAACCCGTCGACCACCGGCATCGACACGTCGAGCAACAGCACATCGGGAGCAGCCTGGCGGATCGCCTCCAACGCCTCGGCCCCATTGGCCGTGGCGGCGACCGTGTACCCCTCGAGCTGCAATGCCCGCACCAGCGACTCGCGCACCGCCCGGTCGTCCTCGGCGACGAGGATGCGTGCCCGTTCGTTTTCCGTCACCGCTCCAGTGTGGCCGCTGCCCGTGAGAATGCGGTGTGAACGACGCCCTCCCGCCAGGTGCACGCCTGCTACGAATCGTGGCGTGGGCATCGAGACGAGCACGGGCGATCGCGCGTCGCTGTTCGATCGTGTCCATCCCTGGGCGCCGTCCGTGCTCGCCGCAGTCGCCATCGGCGGCGCACTCGGTGGCTCCGCAAGATGGGCCGTCGGATGGAGCCTCGGCCAGGTTGGCGCCGAGGTGAGTGCCGGCGTGTGGCCGTGGCCGACGCTCGTCGTCAACGTCGTCGGCTCGATCGCCATCGGCATCGCCGCCGGACGTCTGCATCGCGACACGCTCGCCTGGGCGTTCCTCGTCACCGGGGTCCTGGGCGGCTTCACCACCTACTCCTCGTTCGCCGTCGAGATCGATCGACTCGCGGCCGCCGACCGCGTCGGCGTCGCGGCGGCATACATGGTGACGACACTGGCGGCTGGCCTCGGCGCCGTCGCCGTGGCGGTCACGTTGTCCGAACGCCCTCGGAGCAACCGATCGGGGGCGCCGCGGTGACACCGCTACTGTTCATCGTGGCCGCTGGCGCCGGCGCGGTCGTACGCCATGCCGTCGGCCAGTTCGCCTGCAGTTGGGTGGCGCTGTTGTGGGTCAACGCCGCTGGTACTGCCCTCCTCGGCTTCGGCGTCGCTGCGGGCTGGCCGCCGGCGACGCTCACCGTTGTCGGGGTGGGCTTCTGCGGCGCGCTGACGACGTTCTCGTCGGTGTCGCTGGAGACGTGGACACTGGCGCGAACGGTCGGCGCGCTCCGCGCCGTGGGCTACGCGGCGCTGATGGTCGCCGTCTGCGTTGGCGCGGTGAGCGTCGGCACGACGCTCGCGCGGTGATCAGCTGGCGACGTCGAGGATGCGCACCGGCAGGACCCGCGCACCGCGGATCTGACCGACGCTCCACTTCACGTCACCGGCGAGCTCGAACCGGGTGAACCGGCGGATGAACTCCTCGATGGCGACGCGCAGTTCGAGCCGGGCGAGGTTCGAGCCCAAGCAGCGGTGGATGCCGAGGCCGAACGCCGCGTGACGGTTCTCCTCACGGTCGACGACGAACATGTCCGGGTCCTCGAACTTGTGCGGATCGCGGTTGGCCGCAGGGAACGGCAGCAACACCCAGTCGTCCTTCTTCATCGGGCAACCGTGGAAGTCGTTGTCCTGCGCGACGAGGCGAGCCATCGTGACCGGTGCGTATGCCCGGAGGAACTCCTCCACGGCGAACGGGATCACGTCGGGATCGTCGAGCATCCGCTGGTGATCCTGCGGGTTCTGCGCGAGGTGCCACAGCGACGTACCGATCGCCGACCACGTGGTGTCGATGCCGGCGATGAGCAACAAGATGATCGAACCGACGACGTGCTCGTCGGACAGCTTGTTGCCCTCGATCTCGACATCGAGCAGGTAGCTCGTGAGGTCGTCACGCGGGTTGGCCCGGTGATCTTTCACCTGGGCCTCGATGTACGCCCCGAGGTCGTCCATGCCCTCGCGGCTGCCCGGCTCCTCGGTGATCCGCTCGAGCACGTCGTGGACGAACCCGCGGAAACGCTCCTCGTCCTCCTGCGGGAAGCCGAGCATGCGACCGATGACGTTGACCGGGATGTGCTGCGCGTACTGCACCGCGGCGTCGACGACGGTCTCCCCCGGAACGATGTCGCCCATCTTGTCGAGGAGCTCGTTGCACAGGCGACGGACCTCGGGCTCCCACGGCTCGATCTTCTTCGGCGCGAACGGCGGGAGCAGCAAGCGGCGAGCGACGTTGTGGAACGGCGGATCGCTGGTGATGGGCGGCGCGCCACCGATCGGTGGGGGCAGCGCCCGGTCGCCCGGGCGGCCGACGCTGACGACGACGGCGCGGCTCGTGAAGTTCTCGGTGTCGTAGGCGACCTCGTTGACCGTGTCGTGGGTCAACGGCACCCACATCCCGCCGTAGCGGTCGGAGTGAGCGACGGGGCAACCGCCCTCGCGCATCTCCTTCCAGATCTCAGGTGCGTTCGGGTTGTAGTCGGGGTCGGCGTGATCGAAGTCGGTGCGGAAGTCCGACACAGGCCCGTAGTCGTCGGCGTCGTACGGCACGCGCTGCCAGATGTCCGTGCCCTCCGGGCGGTCACCGATGATGAACTCGATCGTCTCACCGTCGCGCTCGACGGTCATGATCTTGAAGCCCGTCTCCTCGTCGATCCTCGTGGTGACGATGTCGTCGGACGTGGTGGTCTCGTTCTTGTCGACGATGTCGGTCATGTCATCCGTTCTCCGTGATCGTGATGGCGTATTCCGGGCAGTTGGCGGCCGCGAGACGGGCCTTGTCCTGCAGTTCGTCGGGGATGTCGCCTTCGACCAGCAACATCGCCTGGCCGTAGTCGTCGACGTCGAACAGCTCCGGCGCCAGCGCATAGCAACGATTGTGACCCTGGCACTTTTCGGCATCGAGGTGGACTCGCATGACGGCGACTGTAGAGGCCGACGTCGGCGCGTGCGACCCTCCGGGCGAACTTTTTCTCACAGTGTTCCAATTCTTGACCGGACGAGGCACCGGGAGCAAGCGGGCTGAAGTCACACCCGCGCCGGAACGAGCGCTTCTCACGGACGCACGAACGTGACGAGCGCGACGATCGCGGCGCATGGCAACACGACCAGCGCCATCGCCTGACCGACGCCGAGCGCCGATGTGTCGGCGAGTGCGCCGACGAGGGCCGGCGCGACGACCGCCGCGCCGCGCTGGCCGATCAACATCGAGGGAAAGCCGGATCCGGGCGGTCCCGGCGCACGCGCGGCGCGGTCGTAGAGCTGGGGGAACAGCACCGACGTGCCCAGCCCCGACACCGCGAAGCCGACGATCGCCACCGGCACGTTCGGGACGAGCATCGCCAGCACGGCGCCGAGCGCGATCACCACCGACGCGGCACGAACGAGGAGCGTGGCCCCGATGCGAAGTTGCACGAAGTCGCCACCGAGTCGGCCGGCGGTCATGCCGGCGGTGAACACGAGGAATCCGAGCCCGGCGACGCCGGGGCGGGCGTTGAGGTCGTCGCCGAGACGGAACGACGCCCAGTCGCCGTTCGTCATCTCGATCGCCATCGCCATCGCTCCGCCCGTGGCGAGCGCGATCACCGCGAGCGCCCGCGGGCGCGTCCGTTCCGGCGTCGCTGACGCGGCGACTTCCGGGACAGCGACTTCCGGTATGGCGACTTCCGGGACGAGGGCGCCGACCGACGCCGACCCGATCATCGGCTCGATCTGTGGTTCGACCTGCGGCTCGGCATCGGCCGAGTGCGGCTCGTCGACGGGCAGCAGGCCGGGAGCGATGAACAGCAGCGCTGCCACGAGCACGACGGCGACGATCGTGAGCTGCGCCGGGGTGCTGACGCCGGCGCGCAACATGGCGACGCTGACCAACCCGCCGGCGACGGTGCCGAGGCTCCAGAGACCGTGCAACCGGTTCATCACCGGCGTGTGGCGCCGGGAGCTGAGCACCGACCCCTGGACGTTCATGGCCACGTCGACGAACACGTCGAGGAACAGCCACATCATCAACCCGACGACGAGCACCGCGGGGCTCGTCGCGAAGCCGATCACGGGGAGCGCGCCGATCAGGCCGGCACCGCCGATCGTCATCACCCGTCGGCTCCCGAACGCCGGGATCACGCGGCTCGTGAGCAACGTCGCCACGAGACCGGCGATGCTCCCGAGCGTGAGGATCAGGCCGAGTGTTCCGATCGACACGCCGACGCGGTCACGGATGTCGGGCAGACGCGGGATGACCGTCGCGTACGTCATCCCGTTGGCGAAGAACTGCACGCCCACCGACCACAACGCTCGGCGGTCGCGGCGGCCGACGTCGATCGGCGTGGTCTCCATGGATCGACCGCGGAGTGAAGCGGGCTCGCGTCAGCCCTGGACGCCGAACGAGGGATTCACGCCATCGGCTGCCCGCTGCATCCGCTCGACGGGCATCGACGCCATGTCCGGGTGGGTGAGGATCCAGAACTGTCCGGCACGAACTGCTTCGACGACCTGGCTGGCGACATCGCTCGCCGGGATCCCTCCATCGACGCCGGCGCGCAGCGCGGCGTTGATCAGTTGGGCGACCGGCGAGTCGATCGCCTCCGGCTCCTTGTCCATGAGGTCGGTCTTCACGAAGCCGGGGCACAACACGCTCGCTCCGATCGGCGAGCCGGTGAGCGCGAGCTCGAGGAACAGGCTCTCGCTCAGACCGACGACCGCGTGCTTGGTCGCGAAGTACGGCGCGGCGCCGGGCGCTGCCGTGAGTCCAGCCATCGACGCCGTGTTGACGATGTGGCCGACACCTTGCTGCTCCATCACCGGCAACACGGCGCGGATGCCGTGGATGACGCCGTAGAGGTTGACGTCGACGACGCGGTGCCACAGCTCCATCGGGTCGCGCCACGCGTCGCCGATGCCCCCGATGCCGGCGTTGTTGAACATCAGGTGCACGCCGCCGAACGTGGCCAGCGCGAACTCGACGAGTGCGTTCACGTCGGCCTCCGACGTGGTGTTGCAGACCATGGTGGCCACCGTTGCGCCGTCCTCGGTGAGACGCGCCTCGACATCGCGCAGCTTCGGGGCGTCGATGTCGGCGAGCACGACCCGCATGCCCTCCGCGATCAGGGCTTCGGCGACGGCGAGGCCGATGCCGCTGGCTCCGCCCGTGATGACGGCGACGTGATCCCGAGCGATGGCGTCAGGCCGTGGCGCCGACTGTTGTGGCCACGGTTGCGACGACTGCTGATCGGACATGGCCCGACTGTACGCAGGTCGGTACCGTGGCATCGCCATGGCCTACCGCTACCTCTGGTCGCCGCTCGACCTCGGCCCCGTCGAGGTGCGCAACCGGATCGTCTTCTCCGCGCACCTCACGAACTACGCCCGCGACGGCTTGCCGACAGAGCAGCACGCCGCCTACTACGCCGCCCGTGCCGCTGGCGGGGCTGGGCTGATCATCACCGAGGAACATTCGACGCACCCGACGGATTGGCCGTACGAGAAGCTGATCCACGGGTTCCACCGCGACGTGATCCCCGGCTACAAGCGGATCACCGATGCCGTGCACCGTCACCGCGTGCCGATCTTCGCTCAGATCAACCACAACGGGGGTCAGGCATCGTCGATGTTCTCGCGACTGCCGGTGTGGGCGCCGTCAGCCGTCGCCGATCCGCTTTTCCGCGAGGTACCAAAGGCGGTCAGTCACGCCGAGATCGACGAGATCGTCGCCGGGTACGCACAGGTCGCCGAGCACTGCGCCGAGGGGGGCTTCGACGGCATCGAACTGCAGTGCTCGCACAGCTCGATCGTCCGTGGCTTCTTGTCGCCGGCGACCAATCTGCGCACCGACGAATACGGCGGATCGCTCGAGAACCGGGCTCGCCTGCTCATCGAGATCGTTGCCGCCGTGCGGCGCGAGATCGGCGGCCGGATGGCACTCGGTGTGCGCATCTGCGGCGACGAGCTGATCGAGCACGGCACGACGATCGACGAGGCAGTGCGCGTCGCCCGGATCGTCGAAGCGACCGGCCAGGTCGACTACATCAACACCTCGATCGGGGTGGCTACGGCGAGCCTGTTCATGATCGAGGCGTCCATGCACGTGCCGCCCGGCTACGCGATGTTCATCCCGTCGGCGATCCGCAAGGCGGTCGAGCTCCCCGTCGTCGGCGTCGGGCGCTTCAAGGACCCGTTGCAGGCCGAGCGGGCGCTGTCGGAAGGGCATTGCGACCTCGTCGGCGTCGTGCGCGGTCAGATCGCCGACGCCGACTTCGCCGCCAAGGCACGTGCCGGCATGACCGACGAGACCCGGCTGTGCCTGTCGTGCAACCAGGAGTGCGTCGGGCGGATGGGCCTCAACCGGTGGCTGGGCTGCATCGAGAACCCGCGCACCGGACGGGAGTCGGAAGGTGTCGGTCTCGCCCGCCTCACCGCGAAACCGCGCGACGTGATGGTCGTCGGTGCCGGACCCGCAGGGTTGCAGGCGGCGATCGCCGCCCGTCGCAACGGGCATCGGGTCACCGTGTACGAGCAGCACGACGCCGCGGGCGGGCAGGTGCGCATCGCCGCATCGGTGCCCAACCGTGCCGAGTTCGGCGACATGATCCGCAACCAGCTCACCGAGTGCAACCGGCTCGGCGTCGACATCCGCTACGGCGTCGGCGTGTGGCCCGGCCTCGTCGACCAGGAGCAGCCCGACCACGTGATCGTCGCCACCGGCGCCGAGCCCGCCCGCCCCTACTGGGCTCCGGAGGACGCGGTCAACGTCGTCGACGTGCGCCACGTGCTCGACGGCAGCGCCCATCCCGAGGGTGATGTCGTCGTCATCGACCAGATCGGCTTCCACCACGCCACGTCGACTGCCGAAGTCCTCGCCGACCGTGGATGTCGCGTCGAGGTGATCACCAACGGGATGGTCGTCGGGCAGGACCTCGGGATCACGCTCGACATGGAGCACTGGTGGATCCGTGCCGGCGAGAAAGGGATCGTGCAGACAACCGATCTCGTGCCGATGGCCTACGACGGCATGACGTTGACGCTGCTCCACCACCCGACCGGAGTGAACGTCACACGCGCGCCTGACTGGATCGTCCTCGCCGTCCACGCCAGCCCGGTGGAGTGGCTCTACCGCGACCTCAAAGCCGCCGGCGTCAGCGTCGAGCGCGTCGGCGATTGCGTGGCCCCCCGCCGCGCCCACGCTGCCGTCGTCGAAGGCGAGCGCGCCGGCAGCAGTATCTGATTGTCAGGCGGCGGGGATGGCCGCTCGGTGTCGGCCCACGCCGCACGACAACGTTCCGCAAGATTTAGCGATCCCGATCACATTAAGACCAAGCACTGATTGCGTGCCGCAGATTTCACGTGCTGGGCGGTCTTATGGTTGATGGGAGTGTTTCGACGACCGCCCGAGCGTGAGGCATTCGGGTCGTTCGTCGAGCGCGTGAAGCCAGGATTGTTGCAGGCGTTGATTGCCACGTACGGGCCTGTGGATGGTCGCGAGGCGTGCGTGGATGCGTTGAGTTGGGCGTGGGAGCACTGGGATCGGCTCGCTGAGGTCGATCAGCCGGTGCGGTATCTGTATCGAGTTGGGCAGTCGGCAACGCGTCAGTTCTTGCCCAAGCCGATCCCAGCGAGATTCACCGACGTTCTCGAGACTCGGTCCCCGGATGTCGAGCCGGAGCTGTTGCCTGCCCTGTCGCGGCTGTCAGAACAACAGCGCGTAGTCGTCGTGTTGGTGCACGGTTACGGCTGGCGTCAGGCGGAAGTCGCTCGGCTGTTGGAGATTCACCCATCGACGGTGCGCGACTACTTGAACCGAGCGATTGATCGGTTGCGGAACGAACTGGAGGTCAACGATGTCAACGAACGTGCGTGAACAGCTCCGACAACTCGCCGAGGCGTTCGACGAGTTCGTCGACGACGTTTCGGTCGAGGAGTTGATTGGGCGCCCGGGGGTGACGGGCGGCGCCGAGGACTCGGCGTGGATCGAGCCGAACGCGGACGACTCGGCTGGTGCGCCGACCTGGCGTAGGTTCGGGGTCGCGGCCGCGGCACTGCTTCTGCTTCTCGGCATGGCGGGGGCGTTGGCGACCGTCGACCGAGGCAGTCCCGAGTCTGCCGGCGGTTTGGCATCGCCGGCAGGGACCGGAGCCTCGGCGTCCGCAGTGACGTTCGGGCAGTTCGTGTGGCCAGCTCCTGCAGCGGGCTATGCGTCCCTGGGCGAACTCGTGAGTGCGTTCACAACCGAGGTGATGGGCTGGACCGCGTTCGATCTCGTCGGTGACGTGGACGATCAACTGCGGCCGCAGTCGTTGACGCTGAGCAACACATTGCTTGACGCCGAGGTGACAGTGATCGCGGTGCCGTCGCCCGAGGGGTGGGGCTTCGTGCAGATCGGCCCAAGCGTGAGCGCATCGATGGGCGACGACGGACACGTGACGCTTGAGTTCCCGACCGACGCAGCAGTCACCTCGACCTTCGTGACCGTCCGCCTCGCTGGCGGCGCCATTTTCGAAGTAACCGTGGACACCGGCTGGGTTGAACTCCCGGACACGCAACTCGATCAAGTGGTGAGCGCATTGGTTGTCGGCTACGACGCCGTCGGCGACGCGATCATGGCGGCGGGAGGACAGTTCAACTCCGATGCCACCCCGACCATCCACGACGCCACGGCGCCCAACTCGATCCCTGCCGACCTTGCGGAGGAAGAGCCGTACGGGCCGCTCGACTACGCCGCGACGGACAGCATGCTGCCGTTGTGGCCCTACACGAACGCGAGTGATCCGGTTGCTGCTACCACCGGTTATGGGATGCACCTGTGCGACAGCGGGTACGGCACCAAGGTCCTCCGGGTCGACCCTGCCACGGGCTCATCGCATGCGTACTCGGGGACGCTGTGCGTGTTCATCAAGCTCGACGAGGCGCGACCGGACTCGATCACGACATGCGCGACAACGACCGGAGGGTTCAACTATGCGCGCTGCCAACGGGCCACCGACGACACCGTCACAACTGGGGCCGGCACCAGCGTCATTGCGGTCGCGAGCGAACAGCATCAGGCCTCGATGGCAGCGTTCCCGACGGCGACCGAGTGGGATCAATCCGAAGAATTCGATGTCGTGGTCGCTGCAGCCGCGGGTGCACCGAGCTCGGTCGACTTCGAGGACAACACGGTGGCGGTCACTCTCGCCGCGGCCGACTCGAAGGACGGCGTCGACTTGCCGGGAGTCTGCTTTCGTATCGACCTGCCTGGCGCAGTCGCCGACGGCTGTGTCGGTCGCGGCCTGCTGGCAACGGGCCTCGCCTACGGCGCCTTCCAAGATGGCGACGGTCCTATCGAGATCATCGGCATCGTGCCCGACGACGTCACAGAAGTCCGGATCAACGAAACGGCGCTGACTCCGACCAACAACGTCTGGCACTACACCGCTACGCAAGGCGCCCCACTCCACATCACCGCTCGTTCGCCTGACGGACGTGTCGCAACGACCGGATGACTCCAGCGTCTGGTCTCATCGCGCCGACAACAAGCCGCGGGCGCCGACCGCCGGATCGGAACGACCTCGCGTGCCGGAACCGGTGTCGATTGCGTTTCGATGTCGGGTGAGTTCGAGGCCAGCCCGTGGCACGAAGTCCTCAATTGGGGTCGCTGCGTGAAGGTCGCGTCTGCCGATGACATCGACGATGTTCACCGTCTCGTTGCTGCCCCTGGTGATGATCGACGCGCCGTGTTCTTCGAGTGGCTGACCAAAGCGCAGCGGCACATGCTGATCGACGCGATCGAGGCGACTGGTCTGGACTTGCGACCGTTCGATGACAGCGATCGGGCTGCGTCGACAGTTCGGGTTTCGGGCACCGAACGTACTCTGATGGCCGCGGCGTTGCCGTACGTTCTGATGATGCGAGTTCGGAGACGAACAAGCCAGATGTACGAGGTGACCCGAGACCAACACGGACGATCAACTCGCACGCAATGACACGCGGCCGCTGACGAGGTCGCTCCTGATCCATCCGCTCGAGCCACGCGGGCGCGCGGAGACATGTGGGGCGCCTGCGGCTCGGGGCTCAGGAGCCCGTTGTCGTCAGCCAGCGGCTGAGGATGACGATCTCTTGGAGCTCGCCGTCGTCGTCGCGGACCGCGCCGGGCAGTCGCGCCTCGACGGCGAAGCCGAGCGGGACGAACGTGGCCTGCGCGCCGCTGTTGGCGCTCATCGTCTCGACCGACAGCTTCTCGATCTCCATGCTCGCGGCGAGCTCGATCCCGGCCTCGGCGAGGGAGCGCCCGATCCCCCGCCCGCGCTGCGTGCTGTCGACGACGAGGCGGACGTCGGCGGTGTGTGACGACCACCCCGATCCGCGAGCGATCGTCAGCAATCCGCTGATCGAGCCGTCGTCCTCCACGGCGACGAGTCGCCGCTCCGGCACGGCTTGGGTCCAGCTGGCGATCGCCACCGGGCTGATCAGCGCACGGTCGACGAAGTACCGGTCTTGGAACGAGATGCGACCGACGAAGTCGACGAGTGCCTGGCGGTGGCCGGAGTTGATCGGCTCGATGCGCATGTCGCGTCCCGACTGTAATCCGCTGGGGCATCGAGGGGTGACGAGGAGGTCGTGTCATGATTCCCGAGTGATCGACATCGAAGCGGCGATCGCCGCGCTCTCACTCGACGACAAGTGCCGGCTCGTCGCCGGCCGCACGACGTGGCGCACGCATGCCTTCCCCCACGCCGGCATCGCGGAGTTGAAGATGTCCGACGGCCCCAACGGCGTACGCGGCGAGGGGTACGGCGGTTCGGGCACACCCGGCGTGGTGGTCCCCGCGGGGATCACGCTCGGGGCGACATGGGACCCGGCGCTCGTGGAGGAGATCGGCTCGCTGATCGGCATCGAGGCGATCCGCAAGGGTGCCCACATCGTCCTCGGCCCGACGGTCAACCTTCACCGCACGCCCGTCGGCGGCCGCACGTTCGAGTGCTACAGCGAAGACCCCGAGCTCACCGGCGCGCTCGCCGTCGGATACGTGCGCGGCGTGCAATCCCACGACGTCGCCGTCACCGTGAAGCACTTCGCCGCCAACGACACCGAGATCGAGCGGATGACGGTCGACGTGCGCGCCGACGAGCGCACGTTGCGCGAGCTGTACCTGCGCCCGTTCGAGCGTGCGGTGCGGGAGGCGAACGCGTGGGGGATCATGAGTGCCTACAACCGCCTCGACGGCGAGTTCTGCGCCGAGAACCGGCGGCTGTTGACGACGATCCTGCGCGACGAGTGGGGTTTCGACGGCTTCGTCGTGTCCGACTGGTTCGGCGTGCACGAAGCGGTGGGCGCGGCCAACGCCGGCCTCAACCTCGAGATGCCGGGCCCTGTGCGCATCTACGGCAACAAGCTCGTCGAGGCCGTGCAACGCGGCGACGTCGCCGAGGCGCAGGTCGACACGCTGATCCGCGACCTGCTCGTGCTCGCCGACCGGGTGCACGCCACCGAGCGGTCGAGCGACCGACCCGAGGAATCCGTCGACGACCCCACAGAACGCGCCCTCACCCGCCGGGCGGCGATCGCCGGCACCGTGCTGTTGCGCAACGAGTCCGTCGAGCTCGCCGGCGGTACCGCACCGGTGCTCCCGATCGAACCGGCGGGGCTCACCAGCGTGGCGGTGATCGGACCGAACGCGGAGATCGACCGCTGCATGGGCGGCGGCTCGGCGAGCCTGCCGCCGTTCCGGCACCGCACGCTGCTCGACGCGATCACCGACCGCGTCGGGCCGGGCAGCGACGTCGGCGCGACGATCACGTTCGAACCTGGCGTCCGCACCGATCGCCTGACGCCGGTGGTCCGCAAGCGCCAGCTGCGGGCACCTGACGGTGGGTCCGGCCTGACCGTGCAGTACGTCAACGGCACCGACTGGAACGGCGACGTCGTGCTCGAGCAACCGACATCGTCGACACTGATCCGATTCTTCGGCTCGACTCCCGAGGGCATCGATCCACGCTCGTTCTCGGCGCGCGTCGACGGGTCGTTCGTGCCCGAGGTCGACGGACCGCACACGATCGGCGTCGTCACCACCGGCCCGACGATCGTCACCGCCGAAGACGGCAGCGGCACGATCACCGTCGTCGACGACCCCGACGGCACGCTGCCGCGCAGCGAGGAGTTCTTCGGCTACGGCAGCGTCGAAGTGACCGCCACGCTCGAGTGCGTCGCGGGTGTGCCGGTACCACTGTCGATGCGCTGGGCGACCGCCGCCGGCAACGGGTTCGCGGCGTTGCGGGTCGGGGTGCGCCCACCCGAGCCGGCCGATCTGCTCGACCGCGCGGTCGCGGCCGCGGCCGCCGCCGACGTCGCCATCGTGATGGTCGGCACGAACGACGAGTGGGAGACCGAAGGGCACGACCGCACCACGATGGACCTCCCCGGCCGCCAGGACGAGCTGGTCCGCCGCGTCGTCGCCGCCAACCCGCGCACGGCCGTCGTCGTCAACGCCGGGTCGCCGGTGACGATGGACTGGGCGTCCGACGACGACGCTTCTCCTGCACCGGCGGTGGTGACCTCGTTCTTCGCCGGCCAGGAGCAGGCCGAGGGGCTCGTCGACGTGCTCCTCGGCGTCGCCGACCCGGGCGGGCGCCTGCCGACGACCATCCCGAAGCGCCTCGCCGACCATCCGGCATACGTCCACCACCGGCCCGACCACGACTCGACCGGGGCCGGTACACAGCGGTACGGCGAGGGGCTGTTCATGGGATACCGCGGCTACGACGCCCGCCAGGTCGCGCCGCGCTTCGCGTTCGGTCACGGCCTCAGCTACGGCGTCGCCGAGTGGGGCGAGGCGACCATCACCGGCGATCCGTCGTCGATCGCCACCGGCCGCGACGCGACGATCACGGTCTCGGTCCCGATCACCGCGACCGGTCAGCGGGACACGACGGCGGTCGTGCAGTGCTACGTCGCGCCGGTCGGCGCGTCGGCGTTGCGGCCGCCGAAGGAGCTCCGCAGCTGGGCGAAGCTCGTCGTGCCCGCCGGCGAGACACGCACGGCGACGCTCGAGCTCGGTGCGGCGGCGTTCCACCACTGGGACGTCGCCACCAACGACTGGCACGTCGAGCCAGGCGAGTACGACCTCGTCATCGCCGCGTCGGCCGTCGACATCCGCCACACGATCCGCGTCGCCGTCGGATAACGAACGGCCCAGTAGCGTGGCGCCGGGATGACCGCCACCACCGCGATGCTCACGGCGATCACGGCGAACGTGTTCTCCGACCTCGTCGGCAGGGTGTCCGACTTCATCGCCGACCTCACCGAGTGGATCGACGACGTGTCGTCGAACTGGTGGTTCCTGCTGGTGATCTTCGTGATCGCCCTGCTCGACTCGGTCCTCCCGATCGTGCCGTCGGAGACGACCGTGATCGCCGGTGGAGTCGCCGCTGGCGCCGGGAACCAGAGCCTCGCCCTCGTGATCCTCGCCGGCGCGCTCGGTGCGTTCTGCGGCGACAATCTCGCTTACACGATCGGTGATCGCTTCCGGCCGCGTGTCGGTCGGTGGGCCGAGCGCAAAGCGGGGCGGGCGACCAAGCTCGAACGCGCCGGCGCTCAGATCCGCCGCCGTGGCGGCCTGCTCTTGATCACCGCCCGCTTCATCCCCGGTGGACGCACGCTGCTCACCATCTCGTCCGGCCTCACCCATCAGCCGAGGTTGTGGTTCGCCGCCTGGGTCGGCGTCGCCGCCGTGATCTGGGCCACGTACGCGGCCGTGCTCGGCTACCTCTTCGGTCAGGCGTTCGAGGACGACCACGCGAAGGCGTTCTGGCTGGCGTTCGGCACCGCTCTGGCGTTCACCGCGATCGTCGAGATCGTCCGCTGGCTGCGCGATCGGCGCCGCGGCGGGGTGGGCGAATCGATCGACGATCCGGACGGCGCGACGGCGGCGGATGCGATTGTCGCCGGTGAGACCGGCGACCGTACGCTGGGCTGATGATCGCGCTCGTGCCGGTTCGCGGCGGCACCCTCTCCGCCGGCGCCGCCGAGGCGATCGCGGAGTGCGGCGGGCACGTGATCGTCGCCGGTTCGGGGACCGACACGGTCGACCTCCACGGCCACGCCACGACCGTCGTGCTCGCCGAGCTCGGCGACTTCGCGCCGACCCGGTGGGCGAGCGCGCTCGTCGATGTCGTCGACCAGCTGGCCGCACACGATCCGGGGAGCACCGATGTGATCGTGCTCCCGCACGCACCCGACGGGCGCGACCTCGCGCCGCGCCTCGCCGCCGCGCTCGCTCGTCCGCTGTTCGCCGGCGCCACCGAGGTCACCGCGCATCACGTCCGCCTCGCGCGTCGCGGCGGCCTCGAGCTCCACGATCAGCGTCCGGCTGGCCCGTTCGTGGCCACGATCCTGCCCGGTGCCCGCGGCGAGGTGCTCGTCGACCAGGCACCCGAGGTCACGCATGCCGCGCTCGGCGAAGGGACCGCTGGAGCGAGCGGCGGCGAGCGGCGCGACGCCACCGTCGTGGCCGTGCTGCCGCCCGACGTGCGCACGATGGATCTCACCGAAGCGAGCCGCATCGTCGGTGGCGGCGCCGGTCTCGACAGCGAGGAACGATTCGGGCAGCTGGACCGGTTCGCCGCCGGGATCGGCGGCGTGATGGGCGCAACCCGCGTCATCACCGACCGCGGGTGGGTGCACCACGACCGCCAGATCGGCACGACCGGGGTCGTCGTCGATCCGACGCTGTACCTCGCGTTCGGCATCAGCGGCGCCGTCCAGCACACGAGCGGCCTCGGGCAGCCCGACCACGTGATCAGCGTCAACGTCGACCCGCACTGCCCGATGATGGCGATGTCCGACCTCGCCGTCGTCAGCGACGCCAACGCCACCCTCGACGCGCTGCTCGCCCTCCTCGACCCCCTCCTCGACCCCCTCGCGACCGCCGAAGGCGGCGGTGTCGGGTGAGCGAGTTCGACGCGATCGTCGTCGGGGCGGGGCCGGCGGGCTCAGCTGCGGCGACGGTGCTCGCCCGTGCGGGGCGCTCGGTGCTGCTGCTCGAACGCGGGCCGTTCCCCGGTTCGAAGAACATGTACGGCGGGGTCGTGTACCCGCGCATCCTCGATCAGCTGCATCCGAACTGGTGGGAGGAGGCGCCGATCCAGCGCTGGATCACGCGTCGGTCGACGATGGTGCTCACCGATCACCAGGCGTTGACCGTCGACTTCCGCTCGGCCGCCTGGGGGGCGCCGCCCTACAACGGCGCCACCGCCTTCCGCCCCGATTGGGACCACTGGCTCGCCCGTAAGGCCGAAGCCGACGGCGCCGTGCTCGTCACCTCCACCACGGCGACGGGCCTGTTGCGCGACACGTCCGGCGCCGTCGTCGGCGTCACCACCGATCGGCCCGACGGCGACCTGCGGGCGCGCGTCGTCATCGCCTGCGACGGGGTGAACAGCTTCCTCGCCAAGGAGGCCGGCCTCTACGGCGACGTCGACGCCGCCAACTACACGGTCGGTGTCAAAGAGACGTTGGCACTACCCAAAGAGGTGATCGACGAGCGCTTCTGCGTGCGCGACCGCGAGGGCGTCGACATCGAGATCCTCGGCGGCACGTCGGGTGTCAACGGCGGTGGGTTCGTCTACACGAACCTCGACACGGTCGCCGTCGGTGTCGTGCTCAAGCTGCCCAAGCTCGCCGCCCAACAGCAGCGTCCCGAGCAGATCATCGCCAACCTCAAGTCGCACCCGGCGATCGCCCCGCTCGTGGAAGGATCCGAGGTCAAGGAGTACTCGGCGCACGTCATCCCCGAAGCCGGCCTGTCGATGATGCCCGAGATGACCCACGCCGGGATGCTCGTCGCCGGTGATGCCGCGGCGATGTGTCTCGCCGCCGGCATCTGGCTGGAGGGCGTGAACTTCGCGATGGCGAGCGGGATGTACGCCGGTGAGGCGGCTGCCGAGGCGATCGCGGCGGGCGACACGAGCGCCGCCGGACTGGCCGCGTACGAGCGACGCTTGCGCGACACGTTCGTGCTACGCGACCACAAGAAGCTCCGCCGCGCCCCGGCGCTCGTGCTGTCCGACCGCGTGCAGCACCTGTATCCGGAGATGATCGCCAACACCGTCGAGCGCATGTTCCGCGTCGACAACCCCGCACCCAAGCCGGGCCTGCGACGCGTGCTGCGCGAGGAGCGCAAACGTGCCGGGGTCAAGCTGCGCGATCTCGCCCGCGACACGATCGATGGAATCAGGACGTTCGGATGAGTGACGCGTCGAACGAGCACAGCGAACGCTGGCCTGAGGTGTCGTTCGAGGACCTGATCGGCTCGACGCGCTTCGACATCCACGACGAGGCGCACATCACGGTCGACGACGCGATCTGCGCCGACTGCACCACGCGCTACTGCATCGTCGCCTGCCCCGCGAACCTGTTCGTGCCGACGGCCGACGGCGGCATCCTCTTCAACTACGAGCAGTGCTTCGAGTGCGGCACCTGCTACCTCGTGTGCAACGAGGAGGGTGCGATCACCTGGAACTACCCGGTCGGCGGCCACGGGGTCGTCTTCAAGCGGTCGTGATGGCGTCGACGGGAGTCGAGACGATGCGCATCGCAGTTTGCTGGAAGTGGGTGTCGCTCGACGGCGAGCTCGACCCCGACGCGCGTTGGGCGGGTGTGTCGGCTGCCGACGAGGCGGCGCTGGAGATCGCGCTCCAGGTTGCCGGCTCGTACCGCGGCGGTGGCCGACCAGCGAGCGTGACCGTCTACTGCCTCGGCCCGAGCGGCGCCGACGAGGTACTCCGGCGGGCGTTGGCGGTGGGTGCCGACGAGGCGGTGCGCGTGGATGCGTCTCCGCTCCTCGACAGCCACGTCGTCGCGGAGGCACTCGCCGCCGCCATCACCGGTCCCGCCGGGACGGGTGCGACGGGTGCATCGGAACACCCCGAGCCCGTCGACCTCGTCGTGTGCGGCGACCACTCGGTCGACCGCGGCACGGGGGCAACGCCCGCGTTCCTCGCCGTCGAGCTCGACCTCGCACAGGGGCTCGGGTTGGTCGAGCTGGACACCGAGCTCGACGTCGATGCACTGCGCGCCGACACGCTGCACGTCACCACGCTGCGCGCCACGCGTCGACTCGACGGCGGCCGCCGCGAAGTGCTCGACATCTCGCTGCCTGCAGTCGTCTCCGTCGAAGGTTCCGTCGCGCGATTGCGCCGGGCACCGATGGAGGCCTCGCTCGCCGCCCGCGCCACGCCGATCACGATCGTGCACGGCCCCCACGGTCATCCGCCCGACGCCGAACGACACCCGTACCGCCCCCGCCCGCGGACGCTCCCCGCCCCGCACGGCGACTCGTTGCACCGCGTGCGCCAACTGCTCGACATCGGCGGCAGCGACCACAACGCCGAGCTGGTGGCGCTCGCCCCGCACGATGCGGCGGCACGCATCGTCGCGCAGCTCCGCGAGTGGGGTTACGTCGGGGCGAGCGAGTGATGCGTCTCGGCGACGCGACATGGCACGAGATCGAGCGCGTCCGCGAGGGGCACCCAGGCACATCGCCGATCGTGCTCGTACCGCTCGGGTCGACGGAACAACACGGGCCGCACCTCCCGCTGGCGACGGACACGCTGATCGCCGAGGAGCTCGCCGGACGGGCGCTGCACCACACCGACGGGCTCGTGCTCGGGCCGACGCTCAGCGTCACGGCGTCCGGTGAGCACGCCGGATTCCCCGGCACGCTGTCGATCGGCCAGCGGGTGACCACGGCGGTGATCGTCGAGCTGGTGCGCAGCGCCGACTGGGCCGCCGGCGTGGTGCTCGTCAACGGCCACGGCGGAAACCATCACGCGATCCGCCGGGCCGTCGACCAGCTGACGAGCGAGTCGCGTCGCGTCCTCGCATGGGCGCCGACCTGGCCACAGCTCGCCGGCGACGGCCCGGCCGAGTTGCACGCGGGACGGATCGAGACATCGCTGATGCTGGCGATCGATCCCGGCCTCGTGCGTCTCGAACTGGCCGCTGCGGGGCCGGACGCGACGATCGCCGACCTCCGTGAGCACGGTGTGCGCCACGTCAGCCCGACGGGCGTGCTCGGCGACCCGGAGGGAGCGTCAGGAAGCGAGGGCGAGCGGCTGATCGCCGGCTTCGTGGAGGACCTCGTGTACGCCATCGAGCGCTGGCGCCCGCTCGATCCGACGCCCGTGTGACCGTGCGCTACTCCCTCGACGCCACCTGGCAGCGCCACGGGAACGTGCTGCTGGCGGGCTCGCCGTTGAAGCTGTTCCGCACGACCGCGGCAGGTACCCGCGTGCTCGAACGGCTGGAAGCGGGCGACGACGTCGTCGAGGATCCGCTGGTGGCGCGGCTCATCGACGCCGGAGCGATGCATCCCCTCCGTCCACGAGACGCGCCCGCGGACGCGTCCGTACGCGCGGCGCGCGTCACCGTCGTGACGCCGCAGTTCCGCGGGGCCCGCGCCGACACCGACGACCACGCGGGCGATGGTGCGCGCGCCGACGGTCGCGTCACGATCGACGATGGCTCGGTGCCACCGCTCGCTGGTGCCACGATCCGGCTTCCGCACAATCGCGGTCCGGCAGCCGCGCGCAATGCCGCCCGCCCGTTCGTCGCGACCGAGCTCGTCGCCTTCGTCGACGCCGACGTCGACGCCGATCCGACGTTCGCAGGCGACTGGATCTCGGCACTGTTGTGGCACTTCGACGACCCCCACGTCGGGCTCGTCGCTCCGCGCGTCCGCGGGGAGGCACGGTCGCCGCTCGACCTCGGCACCCAGCCGGCGCGGATCCGTGCCGGGACGCGGGTGAGCTACGTCCCTGCGGCAGCACTCGTCGTGCGGGTCGCCGCGCTCGACGAGCTCGGCTGGTTCGACGAGGGACTGCGGTTCGGTGAGGACGTGGACCTCGTGTGGCGACTCGACCAGGCGGGTTGGCGTTGCCGCTACGACCCCAACGTCACGGTCTGGCACCCGCCGCGCGCGTCGTGGTCGGCCCGACTGCGCCAGCACTTCGGCTATGGCACCTCAGCCGCCGCACTGGCGGCACGCCATCCGCGGGCGTTGTCGCCGATCCACGTGAATGGCTGGACCGCGGCGGCATGGATCGCCGGCGCGACCGGCCACCTCGTGACCGGCGGGGCGATCGCCGTCGGCAGCGCAGCGGCGCTCGAACGCAAACTGCCGTGGCTCCCCCGGTCGGTGACGTTCGGGTTGGCGATGCGCGGCCACCTCGCCGGCGGGCGACAGTTCGCCCATGCAGTGCGCCGAGCCTGGTGGCCGGCGATCGCCGGCGCCGGAGTCGTCGCCGCAGCGACGGCGGCGATGACGGAGGGCCGACGCGCACGGAGCGCAACCTGCGTGCTCGCGGCCTGGATCGCCGCTTCCTTCGCCGCCGACCTTCGCGCCGCGCCGACCGACCTCGCGTACGGTGCCGGCGTCTGGCGCGGCATGTGGCGCCGACGGAGCTTCCTGGCCGTCAGACCGCGCATCTCCCGTTGGCCGTGACGGCTGTGCGCTGGACGGCGCGCCCACTACCGTCGCCGCGGTGACGATCCGGCTGACGATCCGCACCGCGCTGTGGCGCAGCCACATCGCCGCCGTCGTCAATCGCATCGACGGGCTCGTGCCGGTCGTGAAGGGCAACGGCTACGGCTTCGGGCGAGCGGCGCTGGCGGAGATCGCCGCCGAGTTCAGCGACACCGTTGCGGTCGGCACGATCCACGAGCTCGATGGCTTGCCCGATGGAATCCACCCGGTCGTGCTCACGCCGACGCTCGTGGCGCCGGAGACGACGGCACCCGTGCTGACGGTCGGCAGCAACGAGCACATCCGCCGGCTCGCCGGCTGGCGCGGGCGGGTGGTCGTCAAGCTGGTATCGCCGATGCGCCGGTTCGGCGGCGATGTCGACCTGATCGACGCGGCTCGTGAGGCCAGCCTCGACGTCATCGGCGTCAGCATCCATCCCCCGCTCGCCGGGTCCGACGCGGACCACCGCGACGTCGTGCTGGCGCGGCTCCCCGCGATCGACCCGAGCCTCCCCGTCTGGGTCAGCCACCTCGATCTCGACACCTATGCCGGCCTGCCGACCAGCCACAGCTATCGCCTCCGCCTCGGTACCGCGCTCTGGCACGGCGACAAGTCGTTCCTCCACCTCGGCGCCGATGTCGTCGACGTTCGGCCGGTGCATGCCGGCGAGTGTGTCGGCTACCACCAGGTGCCCGTCGAGGTCGACGGGCACCTGGTGATGATCGGCGCAGGGTCCGCGGGTGGCGTTACGCCGCTGCCCGATGGCCGCTCGCCGTTCCACTACCAGCAGCGCCGATTGGCCCTCGCCGAGCCGCCGCACATGCACACGTCGATGGCGTTCGTGCCGATCGGCGACCCGCTCCCACCGGTGGGCGGCGAGGTGGATCTGCAGCGCCCGTTGATCACGACGACGGTGGACGAGTACGTGTGGCGCTGACCACGCCGGGACCGCGCCGACCGACCCCACCGGACGAGCGTCTGCGCGGGCCCGACGTGGTGCGCGCGGTCGCGCTCATCGGGGTCGTCGTGATGAACTACCACGGCTACCTCCTCATCGCCGGCGGCACGAGCGATGTCGGCGAATCGTGGGTGAACCGCCTGTTCGATCCCTTCGACGGGCCGCTGGCGACGCGTTTCGCGGCAACATTCGTCCTCGTCGCCGGCGTCGGCGTCACGCTGCTGACCCGGTCGAGCGTGGGTGATCCGCAGCGGGTCAGCGCCGCTCGTTGGCGGCTCGTGCGACGCGGGGTGCTGCTGTACGTCGTGGGGCTGGTCATCGACGAGATCTGGCCGGGCACCATCTTGACCTACTACGGGGCGATGTTCGTGTGCGCCGCAGTGTTGTTCACGTTGCGCACCCGGTGGATCGTCACCGTCGGTTCCATCGCCGCAGTCGCTGGCGCCGCGCTGCGCTCGTGGCGGTTCCAGCGCGAGCTCGACGGGACGTCGACGCAGTGGCTGACGCGACCCGGCGCCGGATCCGTGCGTCGGTACGTGTTCGACGTCGCGATCAACGGCACACATCCCCTGCTGCCGTGGTTGGCGATCCTCTGTGTCGGCATCGTGCTGGGCCGCGCTCTCGGCGAGCCGTGGTGGCGACGGGCTGCACTCGGTAGCGGTGCGGCGCTCGTGCTCGTCACTTCGATCGTGGCCCTCGCGGTGGCCGACGGCGGTCGACGCGGGCACGCGGACGTGGCCGTCTCGCTCGATCCGTACGACCGCGGGCTCGCCTACACCGGCAGCGTGATCGCCACGGCGCTGCTCGCCTACGCGGCGATCGACTGGATCGCCGGCGCTGCACCGCGGGCGACCGAACCGTTGCGCGAGTCCGGGCAGCTCACGTTGACCCTGTACCTGCTCCACGTGATGACGTTCAACCTGCTCGTCGATTGGCTCGGGTGGATCGAGCCGTCCGGGCTCGACGTGGCGCTGGCGTTCGCCGCCGTGTTCTGGATCGTCGCCATCGCGTGCGCCGCGGCGTGGCAACGCCGATTCGGCCGCGGTCCCGCCGAATACGTCTACCGGGCGTTCGGGGGCTGAGCGTGAGTGCGTCCGGCGCGACGCACCCCACGCCAGCCGACGGCACCGGCACCGACGAGCGGGCCCTGGTCGCCGAGCCGCGACGACAAGATCCGCGCGCCGCGGCTGTAGGGCAGTCGCGCCCGTTCGTCGAGTGCCACCTGGGCGGCGTGCAAGAACGTGGACCCGAAGCCGAGCGCGACGCTGCCGCCGACGACGACGAGCGACAGGTCGAACGCGTTGCACACCGACGCCGCCGTGCGCCCGACGAGCTCACCGGCGCGCTGCATGATCTGGTACGTGGGTTCGGACGCCGGCCGCCCCGTGATCGCGTCGATCGCCTGGCCGGAGGCCTCCGCTTCCAGGCAGCCCTGGACGCCGCACGCACACCGGCGACCGCCCGGTTCGACGACGAAGTGGCCGACCTGGCCGGCGTAGCCGGAGGCGCCGTCGAGCAGGTCACCGTCGAGCACGATCCCGCCCGACACCGCGGCCGACACGGTGATCGCGCAGAAGTTCGGCTGACCCTGGGCGGCACCGAGCCAGCCCTCGGCGAGCGCGAGGGCACGGGCATCGAGGTCACCGTGGCACGGCAAGCCGGTGAGCTCTTCGAGGCGCGGTCGCAGGGGGAAGCCGCGCCACGACCACACGGTGAGCGGGGTGACCGCCTCCAGCCCGCGGGTGACGCGACCGCCGCAGCTGACACCGGTCCCGACGATGGTGACCTCGTGGCGTTCGACGGCGCGCTCGGTCATGTCCTGCACGAGCACGGCGAGGGTCGTGAAGTGCGACTCCGGACCGACATCGGGCTCGATCGGCGCGGCTGCGCGGTCGACGAGGGCGCCGCGCACGTCCACGAGACCGACCTGGAACTCGGTGGCGCCCACGTCGACCGCGAGGATCACCCGACGCGTCGGCGCCGGGGCCACCGCGTCCGCGGCGCCGTCCATGGTCGTGTCATCGTCCGGGCGGGCAGGCGGCGCCTCCGTCGCGGTGCTGGAGTCGACCTCGCTCGTCACGTCCGCCGACGGTATCGCCGGACCGTGCAGACAGGCAGGCAGTACGATCGGTCCGAGTGCGTGCACGAACGTGCTCCACTTCGGGCCTGTTCGTGCCGATAGACCGCACGGAGACCTTGGACCGGCACGGGCACACCGTCCGTCACCGGCCGATCGAGACACCGCCATGACCGCGAGCAACCCGGACCCCCACGTCGCCGCCAACGACGGCCGACGCCATCGCGTCAGCGCGGTCACGGCGCTGATGGTCGGGGTAGGGACGCTCACGTTCGGTGCGCTCGTCGGCATCGCCGCGCCAGCCCACGCCGACGACGTGCCGACGGCGCCAGGCGAGCCGGCCGGGCTGCCCGAAAGCGGTGCCACGACCACCGTCGCCACGACCGTTCCCCCCGTCACCACGGCCACCACCGCCCCCACGACGACCGCTCCGACGACCACACCGACGACCACGAAGCCGACCGCCACCACATCGCCCGCCTCGACGGCTCCCGCGACCGTGTCGCCCCCGCCCGACCCGACGCCGGCCACGACCGAGCCGATTGCCGCGCCGCCCGAACCTGCAGCGCAGAACGTCATCGTCTACCCGAACCAGATCGCCCACATCTTGGCCACGATCCGCTACTTGGAGTCGCGCGACAACTACACGATCCCGCCGAACAAGGGCCGCGCGTCGGGGGCCTACCAGTTCATCCCGTCGACGTGGAACAACTACGGCGGGTACCCACACGCGTACCTGGCGCCGCCGGAAGTGCAAGACGAGCGGGCGGCGGCCGACGTCATGCGGTTCCTCGCCATGTGGAACAACGACGTCTCGATGATCCCCGTCATGTGGTACTACCCGCGAGCGGCGCGCGATCTGGCGCTGATGGACATCGTGCCCGTGCCGTCGGCGGGCAACGTGTTGACCGTGCGCGAGTACCAGCAGCGCTGGCTGGCGGTGTGGGCATTCCTGTCCGGCCAGCCGATCCCCCAGATGCTCGACCTCGCCCAATCGCTGGCCCGGCTGGGCACGCCGCCGGTGCTGCCCGAGGCCGCCCCGGTCGACTTCGACCTCCCCGCCGACGAGCGTCGGGCCACGATCGCCTTCCCCGTCGTCGGCCCATCCCGCCTGGCGGCACCCGACTGCGGCGGCCCGGTCGACGCCGCACAGAACGTGACCGAGGCGATCGGCGGCCACGTCGCGACCACCAGCGAACTGCAGGCGGCCGGCCTCTGCTCGGAGCAGGCGCCGGGCATCGTGTTCGGTGTGAAGATGCAGCCGGTGGTGTCGGTCGCCGACGGCGTCGTCACAGCGGTGGACGACGTGCCGGGAGAACCGATCGCGGTCACGGTCACCGACGTGTCGGGCCGTTCGTACCGCCTCGCCGGGTTCAACGACGACAACCCCGGCACCGACGACGGTGCCGCCCCGGCGCATCTGCGCCTCACATCGCTCGCCCGCGTCGGCGCGACCGTGCGTGCCGGCCAGGTGCTGGGGTTCATGGGTGACACCGACCCGCTGCCACTCGGGGTGCGTTCCGATGTGCCGACCGACAAGACCGTCGTGATCCCGATCGACGCCGTCGCCCCGCACATCCGGCTCACGATCCGCGACCTCGACGGCACGCCCGTCGACGCGTACGGCCCCGTGATCGACGCCCTGTTCACGCAGGTGTGCTCGGTGGCGATCGGTCCGTGGTCGTCACCGCCGAGCGGCGCCGGCTACGACACGGTCACGACGGAAACGACCGACGACCGTCCGGACATCGACTCCGAGTGGGTCGTCACGTCGACGGGCCAGGTGACTGCCGCGGGTTGGGCGGCGATGATCTACCCGAGCGAGAGCTGCGGTTGGGCTCCGCCCGAAGCGCGCGGTCCCGGTGCCGGCGGCGCCCCCGACGTTCCGCTGTCGTGGCTCGTGCCGATCGACCTTCCCACCTCGATCTGGGTCGACCTCGCCGTCCGCGACCGCGACCTCCTCACCATCCCCCTCCGCCGCCCCTGACCAGATTGCATCCGGGGTCCGGGGTCAGATTGCATCCGGGGTCAGACACCAGATGCAACAGCGAGCGAGGTTGGTGTCGGCGTTCCGCACTGTGCGTCGTTGCATCTGGTGTCTGACCCCGGATGCAATCTGACCCCGGATGCAATCACACGCGGCGGGCGTCTTCGACGAGGTTGATCTCGTAGAGCACCTCGTCGAGTGCGTCCTGGGCGCTGATCGCCGCGAAGCGCTGCGGGGTGTCGGGCGTACAGCACGACGGCACCGGCGACAGGATCGTCCACGGCCGCGGATGGCAGAACTGCACGACGCTGTAGCGCTCGCCGTCGGAGTCGGGGTCGGCGACCACGCGGTGCCACCCGATCGGGATCACGCCGTTCGTCAGGCGCTCGAGCATGATCCCGGTGTTGATGATCACCGCATTGTCGGGCGGCGTGGCGGGTACCCACTCGTCGCCCACCTGCACCTGCAGGCCGGGGGCGGTGGCTCGCGGCAAGGCGGTGATCAGGTTGATGTCGCCGTGCGCTCCCGCCCATTCGTGACCCTCGGCGCCCAGCTCTGACATCGCCGGATAACGGATCGCCCGCGTCAGCGTCGGGCCGTCTTTCACCATGTCGTCGAAGAACGTCTCGTGACAGCCGATCCCCTCCGCGATGACGCGCAGGAATCGACGCTGCAGGTCGGCGATCGACTCGTGGAACGCGTAGAGCACCTTCGTGATGCCCGGCACCGCGGCCTCGGGCAGCACCTGTTCGGGATAGGCGGTCGTGAACTTGCGCTTCAGCGGGTGTCCGGCCGGGATCGGCGACGCCCAGTTGAGCATCTCCTTCCAATCGGGCTTGTCGCTCGACGCGGCGGTCTCCACGAGCAGGCCGGTGTAGCCGGTCTGGCCGTGCGCGCCCGGGGCGACGAAGCGCTGCTTGGTCTCGGCGTCGAGCTCGAAGAACTCGCGCAGCATCCCGTACGCGGTGTCGAGCAGATCGTCGGAGAGGTCGTGACTCGTGTACACGAAGCCGGTCGCGAGGCTGCGGCGCACACCATCGACGACCGCCTTGCGGGCGGCACCTGTCGACGATTCGAACGTCAGCAGGTCGACGTCGAGAATCTGGGCGTCGCCGTTCTGATCCGTCATGACCAGAAACGCTATCCCGAGCGGATGTCGCGCGATCAGAGGGTCGGCGCGCCGTGTGGAGTGAACAGCGACGGCCACCCACCGGTGTGGATGAACACGACGTCGCCGGCGAAGCGGCCTTCGGCGGCGAGGCCGAGCAGGCCGGCCATCCCTTTGCCCGAATACGTGCGGTCGAGCAGCCAACCACCGTGGCGCGCCGCCCACACGATCGCGTCGTCGCCGGCGGCGGTCGGCACCGCGTAGTCGTCACCCATCCACCGCGGGTCGACCACGCAGTCCTCGGCGGCGACGAGCGCGTCGGAGCCGATCAGCGTCAGCACTTCGTTGGCGAGCCGGACGATGTCGGGATGGCCGGCGTTGACGCCCTTGGCGACGCCGATGGCGAGCACGTCGGGGACATTGCGACCGCCGTGCGCCGCGGCCGCACGTCCCGCCAGCAGTCCGGCATGGGTGCCACCGCTCGACGACGTGAACACGATGTGGCTCGGGGCGATACCGGCCGCGTCGAACTGATCGAGCAGCTCGACGAACGCCGCCGCGTAGCCGACCGAGCCGACCGCGGTGCTGCCGCCGATCGGGATGGCATACGGCGCGAGCCCGTCAGCGACGAGCTCTTCGACGAGCGACTCGCGGGCGATCTCCAACTCGCCCCAGTGGCTCTCCGCGGCACCGGTGAAGTGCAGCTGGGCGTCGAACAACGTCGACAGCAGCTGGTTCCCCTGAGGTTCAGCTGGCCGATCACCCGACAGCACGAGGTGGACCTCGATGCCGACGACGGCACCGGCGGCGGCGGTGACCCGGCAGTGGTTGGACTGCGCGGCCCCGACCGTCACGAGTGCCCGCGCTCCCTCGGCAACCGCCGCACCACACAAGAACTCCAGCTTGCGGGCCTTATTCCCGCCGCCGCCGAGACCGGTGAGGTCGTCACGCTTGACCCACAGGCGCGTGCCGTCGGCGAGCACCGGTCCCCGTTCCAGTGGCGTCGGCAGCGTGGCCAGACGTGCACGTTCGAGATGATCGAACACGTCGGTCATGCTAGGCAGGACTCGACATGCCCCAGACAGACTGGAACCCGTTGCTGCGCGAGCAGTTCGAGCTGCCCTACTGGCAGCAGCTGCAGGACTTCGTGCGCGCCGAGCGCGGCCGAGCGACCGTGTATCCGCCCCACGCCGACGTGTTCGCCGCCCTCCACCTCACGCCCTACGCCGACGTCAAGGTGTTGATCCTCGGCCAGGACCCGTACCACGGTCCGCGCCAGGCGCACGGGCTGTGCTTCTCGGTGCGCGACGGCGTGCGCGTGCCGCCGTCGCTCGTCAACATCCACAAGGAGCTCCGCGACGACCTCGGGGTGCCCATCCCGGGCCACGGCAACCTCGAGGCGTGGGCACGGCAAGGCGTGCTGCTGCTCAACACGACGCTGACCGTGCGTGCCGGCCAGGCGGCATCCCACCAGGGCAAGGGGTGGGAGACGTTCACCGACGAGGTGATCCGCGTCGTCAACGCCAAGCCGGAGCGGGTCGTGTTCGTCTTGTGGGGTGCCTCGGCGCGCCGCAAGCGGACGTTGATCGACACCGACCGGCACGTGATCATCGAGTCGGCACATCCCTCGCCGCTGTCGGCGCACAACGGGTTCTTCGGCTCCCGGCCCTTCAGCCGCGCCAACACCGCCCTCGTCGAGGGCGGACGAACACCGGTCGACTGGGACCTCGGAGGAGCCGGCTGATGGCATGGACCACACACCAGCGTGTCGTCGACCTGCGCGAGCGCCACGCCGCCGTCGACGTGATCGTGGCCACGCTCGACGGGTGGCGGCGTCACCTCTCGGGCCGCAACGCGTCGGTGATCTCGTTCTTCGGCTTCTTGTCGATCTTCCCGTTGCTGATCGTGGCGACGACGATCCTCGGCTTCGTGTTGGAGGGGAACGAGGATCTGCAGCAGCGGATCATCGACGGCGCGCTGTCGAACATCCCCGTCCTCGGCCAGCAGCTCGCCAACGATCCGACGTCGCTCACGGGCAGCGTATGGGTGCTCATCGCTGGCCTCGTCGGGGCACTGTGGTCGGCGACGAAGGCGTTCGTCGCCGTGCAGCAGGCCCAAGACGACACGTGGGAGGTGCCGATCGACGATCGGGCGGGGATGCCCATCCAGCGAGCACGGGCACTGCTCGGGATCGTCATCATCGGCGGGGCTCAGATCGCCGGCGTCGCGGCGGCGACGTTCGTGGCCGCCGCCGACCTGCCGCTCGGTGGGATCCTCGTTTTGTTCGCGGCCACGTTGGCGATCAACATCGGCACGATCGCCGGTATGTATCGCCACCTCACCTCAGTTCGGCCCGCGTGGCGCGATGTGTGGCCGGGCGCGATCGGTGCAGGCATCGCCTACACGCTGATCCAACACTTCGGCACGAACATCGTCTCCCGCATCACGGAGAACGCGAGCGCCACCTACGGCAACTTCGCCGTCGTCCTCGGCCTCGTCACCTGGCTCGGTCTGTTGGCGATCTCCGCGGTGATGGGTTCCGAGCTCAACGCCGCACTGGTGGCGCGCCGGCGAGAGACGGCGACAGTGTGACGGCGGCGCTCCTCGCCGCCGACGGATCGACGTTCGGCCCGACACTCGCCATCATCCTCGGCGCCGGCATGGCCGCCCAGTGGCTGGCGTGGCGGGTGCAGATCCCGTCGATCATCGCGTTGTTGTTGACCGGCCTGCTGCTCGGCCCGGTCACGGGCATCGTCGACCCCGACGCGCTCCTCGGAGCGGCGCTGTTCCCGCTCGTCTCACTCGCCGTCGCGCTGATCCTGTTCGAGGGCGGCCTCGACCTCCCGCCCCGCGAGCTGCGCAACACGGGCACCGTCGTCCGCCGCCTGATCACGATCGGTGCCGCGCTGACGTTCGTCGTCGCTTGGATCGGCGCACGAGAGGTCCTCGACATCTCCAACGAGGCGGCGCTCATGCTCGGCGCGGTGCTCGTCGTCACCGGCCCGACCGTCGTCGGGCCGCTGCTGCGCTTCGTGCGCCCGACCGGAACGACCGGGCCGATCCTGCGCGCCGAGAGCGTGTTGATCGACCCGATCGGCGCAACGGCGGCACTGGTCGTGTTCGAGATCGTGCGGCGCGAGCGCCCCGACGAAGCGGTCGTGGTCGTGGCCGGAGTGGTCGGGCTGACGATCGTCGCCGGCGCCGGCATCGGCCTCGCCGCAGCGTTCCTCCTCGACCAGGGCCTGCGCCGCTTCCTCGTGCCCGATCAGCTGACGATCCCGGTCACGCTGGCGACGGTGATCGTGGCGTTCGTCGTGACGAACGAGGTGCAAGCCGAAGCGGGTCTGCTGACGGTCACCGTGATGGGCATCTACCTGGCCCGACGGGAGACGTCGACCATCCGTCAGGTCCTCGAGTTCAACGAGCACCTGCGCACGTTGCTCATCTCGGTGCTGTTCATCCTCCTCGCGGCGCGCATCGACGCCGACTCGCTGCGCGACGTGCTGCTGCCGGCTCTCGGCTTCCTCGCCGTGCTCGTGGTCGTCGCCCGGCCTCTGTCCGTGCTCGTGTCGACCATACGCACGTCGCTGAGCTGGCGCGAACGGATCTTCTTGATGACCATGGCACCGCGGGGCATCGTCGCCGCCGCTGTGTCGGCGATCTTCGCCCTCCGCCTCGAAGCGACCGGGATCCCCGATGCCGACGTGATCGTGCCGGTCATGTTCCTCGTGATCATCGGGACGATCATCGTCTACGGCTTCCTCGCCGGGCCGGTGGCGCGCGCGTTCGGTCTCGCCGATGCGCAAGCCGACGGGATCCTGATCGTCGGCGCCCACGCGGTCGCCCGTGGCCTGGCGACCGAACTGCGACGCCTGGAGGTCAAGACGTTGCTCGTCGACACCGACCCGTACAACGTCACGCGGGCGATCGCGCTCGGCCTGCCGGCGCGGCGGATGAGCATCCTCGCCGAAGACGCGGGCGATGCGCTCGACCTCAGGGGAATCGGACGGCTGCTGGCATTCACGTCGAACGACGAGGCGAACACACTGGCGACCGCGCGCTTCGCCCGCGTGTTCGGCCGCCGCGAGGTGTTCCAGCTGCAACCGGGAAGGCGCCGGCCCGGCGACACGGTGGTCCCCCAGGAGTTCCTCGGACGCGTGATCGGGATCGACGGCATCACGTACGCGGCACTCGACGAGCGATCGCGCGACGGCTGGCGGGTGCGCAGTGGGCCTGGCGGCCGCAGCATGGCGATGGCCTTCGAGGAGGAACAGTTCTTGCCGATCGCACGCGTCCTCGACGGGCGAGTCGCGTTCCTCGGTCGCAATGACGCCATCCCGGTCGATGGCGACGTGGTCGGACTCGCTTCGCCGACGTGCAGTGCGATGCTGGACCAGACCGCCTCGGCTGAGCGCCTCGGCTGAGCATCTCGGGTCGCTGGTGACGGTGGCCGGGTCGTCGGAGTTGGCGACGCGGTGCAGCCTCGTCTTTTCGGTACGTTCGCGTGCACTACCTTCCCGCACGTGACCGATTCCGTCATCGTCCTTCAGCAGGTTCGCAAGCAGTTCGGTGACTACGTTGCCGTCGACCACGCCGACTTCACGATCGAGCGGGGGGAGTTCTTCTCGCTGCTCGGACCGTCCGGGTGCGGCAAGACGACGCTGCTGAAGATGATCGCCGGTTTCGAACAACCGAGCGAGGGTGCGGTGCTGCTCGAGGGCGCTGACGTGTCGGCTGTTCCGCCGTACAAGCGCAACGTCAACACGGTGTTCCAGCAGTACGCCCTGTTCCCCCACATGTCGATTCTCGACAACGTGGCCTTCGGGCTGCGTTCGAAGAAGGTCGCCGCCGCCGAGGCCCGTTCGCGGTCGCTCGAGATGCTCGATGTCGTGAAGCTGGGCGAGTTCGCCCAGCGCCGCCCGAACCAACTGTCGGGCGGTCAGCAGCAGCGTGTCGCCCTCGCCCGGGCGCTCGTCAACATGCCCGCCGCACTGCTGCTCGACGAGCCGCTGGCGGCGCTCGACTTGAAGCTGCGCGAGGCGATGCAGATCGAGCTCAAGCGGATCCAGCGCGAGGTGGGCATCACGTTCGTGTTCGTCACCCACGACCAAGGCGAGGCGCTCACGATGTCCGACCGGATCGCGGTGATGTCGCGTGGCCGGGTCGAGCAGATCGGTACACCCGAGGAGATCTACGACCAGCCGGCGAGCATCTTCGTGGCCGGGTTCATCGGGTCGGCCAACCTGCTTCCGGGCCGCGTCAGTGCCGGCTCCACCCCTGCCTCCCCGAAGGTCGATCTCGCGATCGGCGCCACCATCGACGTGCCGGCCGTGGCCGACGTGGCGCCGGGCGGCGATGTGACGGTCGTGATGCGGCCGGAACGGCTCCGGCCCCACCAGCCCGGCGACGCACCTGCGGCCCGTTCGGTGGTGGGCACCATCAAGGAGGTCATCTACCAGGGGCACGAGATCCGCCTGATCGTGATGCTCGACGAGCAGACCGAGATCGTCGTCACGATCGACCCCGACGAAGCCACCGAGGAGACGGCGCCGGGCGGCCTGATCACGCTCGCCTGGGTGCCAGACGCACCGTTCGTCATCGAAGGTCGCTCGGCCATCGTCGGCGCAACGAGCACCGACTTCGACGAGGTCGAGGCCACGATGGCGGGCGAGCTCGACGCCGACGACGATGTCGATTCGGTGGTGGAGAGCCCGAGCGGTGGCGTCAAGCCGGCCGATTCCGACAGCGATTCGTCGGGCAGTGGCGTCGACCGGCGCAAGTTCCTGATCGGCGGTGGCGTGGTCGCCGTCGGTGCGGTCGGCGCGGTGCTGCTGTCGAACATTCGCACCGGTGGCACAGCGAGTGGCGGCGGTGGCACCCCGACGGGTGGCGGTACCGCCGGGGCAGGAATGGGCGACGGGGCGAGTTCGCTCGACATCATCAACTGGACCGAGTACATCGACCTCACCGAGGACGGCGAGCTCGGCACGGTCGACCGCTTCGCCCGCGACACGGGGATCGATGTCAACTACTCCGAGACCTGGAACGACAACAACGAGGCCTACGGCAGGGAGATCGTGCCGTACATGGAGGCCGGCAACCCCACGCCGTGGGACATCATCATGCCCACCTATTGGATGGCGGCGCGCATCAAGTCCAAGGACTGGCTGGCGCCGTTGCCGTTCCAGCTGATCCCCAACTACGTGAACCTCGAACCTCAGTACCTCTCGGCGTCGTGGGATCCGGGCGCCAAGTTCAACCTCCCGTGGCAAGCGGGCGTGACCGGGTTCGCCTACAACATCGCCGAGACCGGCCGTGAGCTGCGCAGCTTCGACGAACTGTTCGATCCCGAGTTCAAGGGCCGGATCGGCATGTTCACCGAGATGCGCGACACGCTCGGGCTGGTGATGCTGTCGATGGGCTTCGACCCGAGCAACCCGACGGAGGATGAGCTCGACGCCGCCCTCGACAAGGTGCAAGGTGCCCTCGACGACGGGCAGATCCGTCGATTCACGGGCAACGACTACCTCCTCGACATCCAGAACGGGAACTTCGCGGCCTGCATGGCGTGGTCGGGTGACATCGCCCAGGCGTCGAACCCCGATGTGCACTTCGTGTTCCCCGAGGAGGGGGCGATGTCCTGGTACGACACGATGTGCATCCCGCTCGGAGCGCCCAACGGCGTCGCCGCGGCGCAGTTCATGAACTACGTGTACCAACCCGAGGTCGCCGCTCGGATCGCGGCCTACGTGCAGTTCATCTCGCCGGTCAAGGGTGTCCGCGACGAGCTCGTCAAACTCGGGGGCGAGGCAGCCGAGTTGGCGGAGAACCCGTTGTTGTTCCCCACCGAGGAGGAGACGGCCAACATGTACGTGTTCGGCGACCTGCCCGAAGACGTCGACCTGCGGATCACCGAGGAGTTCCTCGGGATCACGGGCGGCTGAGGAGGTAGGCGATGGCAACCAACGCCGACGACCGCAACCTCCGCAACGCCCGCTGGACGCCGTACCTCCTGTCGTTCCCCGGCCTGCTGTGCATCTTCTTGTTCTTCCTGGTGCCGCTCGTCACCCTGCTCAAGACCGCCCTGTCGGTCCGCGTCGAACGCGGCAGCAGCCAGGTCGACTTCAGTTGGGAGTGGGCCAACTTCTCCAAGGCGTTCACCGACTTCGGGCCGCAGCTGTGGCGAGCGCTCCTGTACGCCGGGATCGCCACGTTCGTCTGCATCTTGTTGGCGTACCCGTTGGCGTACTTCATCGCGTTCAAGGCCGGGCGCTGGCGCAACCTGCTGCTCGGCCTGGTGATGGTTCCGTTCTTCACGAGCTTCTTGCTGCGTACGATCGCCTGGCAGTCGCTGTTCGCCGACAACGGTCCGGTGCTCAGTGTGGCCCGCTCGCTGCACCTGATCGGCGTCCTCGACTTCTTACGGATCACGACCGACGGCAAGCTGATCAACACGGCCACGGCGGTCGTCGGTGGCCTCATCTACAACTACCTGCCGTTCGCGCTGCTGCCGATCTACGTGAGCCTCCAGAAGATCCCGGCCGGCCTGTTCGACGCGGCCAACGATCTCTACTCGCCGTTCTCGAACACGTTCCGGCGGGTCATCTTCCCGCTGTCGATGCCGGGGGTGTTCGCCGGCACCCTGCTCACGTTCATTCCCGCGTCGGGTGACTTCATCAACGCCCACCTGCTCGGTGATGCCCGAAAACCTGTGATCGGCGGCGTGATCCAAGCACGCTTCCTACAAGCTGGTGACTACCCGACGGCATCCGCGATCAGCATCGTGCTGATGGTGATCATCACCGTCGCCGTCCTCATCTATGCCCGCTTCTTGGGAACCGAGGACCTGGTATGAGCGCACGTATGAGCCGCGTGAGGCCAGGCACCGTGGCGCTGTGGATCGTCTCGGCGGCGGTCTTGATCTACCTGTTCATCCCACTCGTGACGATCGCCATCTTCACGTTCAACGAGCCGACCACGAAGTTCAACACGCAGTGGGAGGGGTTCACGATCGACAACTGGCTCCATCCGTTCTCGGAGCAGCAGTTCACCGACGCGCTGATCATGAGCATCAAGGTCGCCCTGGTGGCCTGCACGCTGGCGACGATCCTCGGTGCCCTGTTCGCGCTCGCGCTCGGCCGCTATCGGATGCACGGCAGCAGTGCCATGAACCTGCTGCTGGTGTTGCCGCTCACGACCCCCGAGATCGTGATGGGTTCGTCGCTGTTCACGCTGTTCTTCAACTGGGGCGCGACTCGCGGCTTCTGGACGATCGTGATCGCACACACGATGTTCTGCTTGAGCTTCGTGGCCTTGACGGTGAAGGCACGTGTACGCGGCATGGACTGGTCGCTCGAGGACGCGGCGATGGACCTCGGCTCGCCACCGCTGCGCACGTTCTGGAAGATCACCTTCCCGGACATCCTGCCGGGCGTGGCAGGGGCGTTCCTGCTGTCGATCGCCCTCTCGATCGACGACTACATCATCACGTCGTTCGTGGCCGGCCCGACGGTGACGTTCCCGCGGCGGGTGTTCGACTCGGCGCGGATCGCCCTGCCACCCCAGGTGCACGTACTGGCAACGATCATCATGCTCGTCGCCATCGCGCTGATCCTGATCGTCAGCCTGACCGGCAACCGCAAGCAGCAACGAGTCTGATCGGCGCCCGCGCGCGCACAAGTGACATGTCGTCGATGGAGGGTCGACGACGTCGTACGCCTTTGACCCAGTTGTCGTGGTGCCGCGGCAAGATGGCGCCGTGCTCGCCGACGGACCTTTCCTCGAGTGCGCGGGAGGGCCGTTGCCATGACCGAGATCGGAGCTTCGACCTCTCCGCCTCCCTTGCCGCGCTGGTACGGACCTCGAGCCAGCCCAGACGACCCGGCCGTCTCGGCGCTGATCGCCCGCGTCGCGCGAGGGGCCGGATGGGCAGACATCGGCGGTGGGTTCAACCTCAACGTGCGGATAGATGCTGAGCCCCCGGTTGTCCTGCGGGTTCACCGGCCCTGGGTCCGCCGCGGCCGGGTCGCGGGGCTGCGGCGCCTGCGGGCGCGGCTCCAGCGGACGCACGTCCGCGTCGCTCAGCCGATTCGGATCTCCGGCCGCGACCTCCTGAGGGTCGCTGATCGTTGGGCCGAGATCGAGGAGTTCATCGATCACGTCCAGCCACGGGCCGACGAGGACTCCTCCGTCCGGCTCTTCGAGGAGCTCGGACACCTTCACACAGCGCTCACAGCGGTCTGGGAGCCCAGCCCGCCCGAACCCCTCGACGACCACAGAACCTTCGGCCAACTGCGCTACTCGGTCGGCTTCACACGCCGCAGGCTCGGACCCCGCAGCGAGCCGGTCGTGCAGCGGATGCACCAACTGACTGGCGAGCTCTCCAAGCTCCGCAGGGAAGTCGAACTGCCGCGCACTCCGATTCATGGCGACTACAAGTTGGGCAACGCGGGAGAGCTGTCAGACGGCTCATGGGCCACCTTCGACCTGGATTTCGCGCGGGTCAGGGAGCGCCTGTACGACATCGCGGCCAGCCTGCATCACGTCGCACAGAACGGCGACTCGCTCGAGCCGCAACGACTGCTCGACGCCTACGAAGGCACGGCTCCGGAACCGCTGACTCGCGATGAGCACCGCTGGCTCCCGGGGGCTCTCGCCCTTGTGCCCTTGCACTGGGCAGCCACCGCAGGGCTCGTGGGCGACGGCATCCACGAGGCCGAGAGCGCAATGACCGCCGCCGAGGCCTGGTGGTCGCGCCGGGATGAACTCTCGTCGTAGTCGACCCCGCTGCGTCGTCGACGGTCCAGCTCGGCGGCGAACGTCTTCCCGTGCGGATCCTGATCGTCAGCCTGACCGGCAACCGCAAGCAACAACAAGCCTGATCGCGCAGGCGTGAGGTGGCGGTCTGGGAGTGAGTTGTTGCCGCCGTGGCGCCGGAGTCGATCCGGCGAGCGGTCGCGACCTACAGCGAGTT
>CAZQCP010000009.1:3677-6669 GCA_964592115.1 uncultured Ilumatobacteraceae bacterium | reverse complement strand
TTGCCGCCGTGGCGCCGGAGTCGATCCGGCGAGCGGTCGCGACCTACAGCGAGTTTCTCGCCTCGGGCGCAGTCGACCCCGCAGACCCCGACTCCAACCTCACTGAGAACTGGCCGACCGAGGTGCGAACAGCCATCGAACAGATCCTGGAGTTCAACGCCACCACCTGCTGAGGTTTCGCCACTGCCCAGCAGCCGTCACGACCCGGCGATTGGGGAAGACCCTGGTGACGTTCACGCACCCAACGTGACGGTCCGGTCAGGTCCGTGACCACGTTGTGCCGCGTCCGGTCCCGTCGACGGCGACTCTGCCGCCGCCTTTCAGTTCGGTGAGCACCAGCCGGATCGTGTTGTCCGAGACGCCGGGCACGGCACGACGGATGTCTGCGATCGCGAATTGGGCCGGGGCGTGCAGCAGCACGTAGTCACGGATCCGGTCCTGCTTCGTACCTGCCGACGTGCCCGCTGCGACTCGGTCCGCGAACCGTTCGTACGCTTCCGCGATCCGGTCCAAGAAGTAGCCCGCCCACGGCCACACGCTGTGGGCGCCGTCATCGAACCAGCCGGTTGTCGATGCAGCCAGCGTGTCGTAGTAGTCGTCTTTCGTGTCGAAGATCAACTGTTCGACCGCCACATACCGGCCGACGCCGTACCCGGCTCGTTGCATCAGGTGCGCGGTCAACAGTCGGGCGACGCGCCCGTTGCCGTCGGCGAACGGATGGATGCACAACAGGTCGAGCCCGAACGCGGCGATGACGAGCAGCGGATGGATGGCAGCGTCATCGAGGGAGGTGTTGGTGCGGGCGACGAGTTCGAAGGTGTAGTTCTCGGCGTGCGTGGCGGGGATCGGCTCGAACCGGACCGTTTTCGTTCCGTCGGCGTTGCGGTCGACGACGAGGTTGTCGTCGAGTTTGAACTGGCCGCCGCCGCCGTCGACGAAACTGAACAGCAGCCGATGCAGATGCAAGATCAGCCCGACGCTGAGCGGGCCGGGGTCGTCGTGCTGGAGGTAGTCCTGAGCGGCGGTGTACCCGGCGAACTCGGCTTCGGACCGGTTCTTGAACCGCGATGGGTTCGCCGACACGAGCCCGGCAACGCGACGTTCGTCGACGATCACCCCTTCGATTGCCGATGATGCGGTGATCGACTCGATGCGGGCCTGTTCGCGTAGAGCGTCGAGAAGTTGGGGGAGCTGATCGGCGTACCGTGCTTCGGCGCCGGCCGCGAGATCGATCGCCCGCAACGCAGCAACGATTGCGCCCGGGACCGGGTCCAGAGTGTCGGGTCGTTGGAAACTTCGCATGGAAACGTCACAAACCTACCAAGAACACATCCGATTGTGATGATTGTTGGTATTGGTTGGGGGATCGAAGCGAAGCGCTGAAGATGCCCGGGTCGACGGCGAGTCTCACGCTCTCGGCGCAGCGGTGAAGCGTCGTCTTTCGTCGTCGGCGAGGTCCTCGATCAGCAACGTGTCGGTGATGAACGGCCGGCTTCGTCGTGGGTGGACAGGTCGAACGTTGCCCCCAGTGCACCAACTAGTGCTTGATCATGACGTGCTTGATCTCGGTGTAGTGCTCGAACGCGTACATCGACATGTCCTTGCCGTAGCCGGACTGCTTGACGCCGCCGTGGGGCATCTCCGACACGATCGGGATGTGGTCGTTGACCCAGACGGTACCGAACTCGAGCGCCTTGCTCATCCGCATCGCCCTGCCGACGTCAGACGTCCACACGCTCGCCGCCAGGCCGTAGTCGACGTCGTTGGCCCACGCCAGCGCGGTCGCCTCGTCCGGCGCCGACTGCACCGTGATCACCGGGCCGAAGACCTCGTTCTGGACGATCTCGGAGCCCTGCTCCACCCCGATCACGACCGACGGCTCGTAGAAGAAGCCGGGCCGATCGAGCGCCGACCCTCCGGCGGTGACCTGTGCACCAGCGGCCACGGCACGCTCGACGAAGCCCTCGACACGCTCGCGCTGAGCGGCTGACACGACCGGCCCCATCGCCGTGTCCGGGTCGAGCGGGTCGCCGGTCGTGACGGTGCCGGCGGCAGCACTCATCGCGTCGACGAAGTCGCCGTGGACCTTGGCCCCGGCGATCACGCGGGTCGGCGCGGTGCAGTCCTGGCCCGAGTTGTAGTAGGCGGTGCCGGTGAGGTTCTCGACCACCGCCTCCACGTCGGCGTCGTCGAACACGATCACGGGTGCCTTGCCACCGAGCTCGAGGTGCACGCGGGTGAGCGACTCGGCGGCGGTGGCGGCGACCGCCTTCCCGGCCCGCACCGAGCCGGTGAGCGACACCAACCGCACATCGGGGTGCTGCACCAGCGCGGTCCCAACGACGGGACCATCGCCGCAGACGACGTTGATCACGCCGGGCGGGAGCACCTCGCCGAGCAGTTCCACGAGCGTCAGCACCGAGTACGGCGTGAGCTCGGACGGCTTGAGGACGACGGTGTTGCCGGCCGCCAGTGCCGGGGCGAGCTTCCACGTGGCCATGTTGAGCGGATAGTTCCACGGGGCGATCCCGCCGACCACGCCGAGCGGGTCGCGGCGGACGTACGACGTGTAGCCGGCCATGTACTCGTTGGCCGCCTTGCCCTCCGCGAAACGTGGGGCGGCGGCGAAGAACCGCCAGTTGTCGACCGTGAGGTCGAACTCGAAATCGATGATCGAGAGCGGCTTGCCGACGTTCTCCGCCTCCACCAGCTTGAGCCGGTCGAGGTTGGCCTCGATCACATCGGCCACCTTGGCGAGTGCCTCGGAGCGCTCGCGTGGGGTCTTGCTCGCCCACTCGGGGAACGCCGCCTTGGCAGCCTGGACGGCGTCGTCGACGTCGACAGCGTCGGACCGCGGGGCCGTGCCGAGCACGTCGCCGGTCGCGGGATTGATCACATCGTCGGTGGCGCCGGAACGGGCCGGCTTGAAGGCCCCGCCGATGAAGTTGGCGTCAGGAGTCGTCTGAGACATGCGCAGAGTGTGCCATAGCCC
>CAZQCP010000009.1:0-3577 GCA_964592115.1 uncultured Ilumatobacteraceae bacterium | reverse complement strand
GTTCGGCCGGTGATCCGGCACGTGTTCGTCTACGGAACGCTGCGGCGGGGAGATGTGCGGTGGCCGATACTGGAGCCGTTCGTGCTCGGCGGCGCATCGGACACCGTGGCGGGAGTGGTGTTCGACACCGGACTCGACTACCCAGGCGCCCGCTTCGGCAGCGAGCGCCACGCCGATGGCACGATCCACGGCGAGACGTTCGAACTCCGCGCCGCGCTCGTGGACGAGGCACTTGCAGTGCTCGACGAGGTCGAAGGTGTGGTCGAGGGCGACTACACCCGCGTCGAGATCACGACAGGCCGCGGGTACCGGGCTTGGGCCTACGCGTACGGCGCAGCCGACGACTTCGAGCCGATCGAATCCGGCGACTGGCTCGTGCACCGCCCGCTCTGACCGCACGACGATTGCATCCGGGGTCAGACACCAAATGCAACCGCGACGATCCGTGACGCCGGCCTCCAGCGTGTGCGGCGTTGCATTTGGTGTCTGACCCCGGATGCAATCTGTGTTTACGGCAGGCCGGCGTGGCCATGGGCGACCGTGGTGACGAGGATCTCGCCGAGCCCTTTGCCAGCGGTGATGTCCGGGTGGGAGCCCGGCGCGCAGAGCGCGTAGAGCGATCGGCCGTCGCTCCCGCCGAGCATGCACGCGAACACGGGCTGCGGCGTCGGGATGCGATCGGTCACCACGCCACCCTCCTCGACGCGCACGACCTGCGACCCGAGGGCGTCGGCGAACCAGATGCCACCGGCGTCGTCGAGCGCGCAGCCGTCGGGCGCCGTGCCCTCGATCGCCGCCCACTGGCGCTGGTCGTGCAGCGTGGCGTCGTCGGCGATCGTGAACGCCACGTAGTCACCGCCGAACGACTGACCGACGATCAGTGTCCTGCCGTCCGGGGTGATCACCGACCCGTTCGGGAAGCGCAGGTCGGTCGCCGCCACCTCGACGCTTCCGTCGGCGCGGACGAGGGCGAGGTCGGCCGGTTGGAAGCTGGCGGCGGCTTCGAGATCGAAGCCGAAGTTGCCGACGTAGGCGTTGCCGGCGCGATCGACGACCATGTCGTTGCAATGCCACGTGGCGATTCCGGAGAGGTCGGCGTGCTCAACGAGCGTGCCATCGCCGGCTTCACGCATCAGGCGACGGGTCGTCATGAACACGACGAGCAGCGTGCCGTCGGGCATCCAGCCGAGGCCTGACGGTCGATCGGGAAGATCGGCGTACTCGGCGCGGCGATCGCCGCCCTCGCCAACGGAGTAGATCGTCGCCTGGTGGAAGTCGGAGTACCAGAGGCGACCGTCGTGCCAGCGCGGGCCCTCCCCGAAGTCGACGCCACCAACCAACCGTTCCCAGTTCGAATCCCCGGACATCGCCCCGACCCTACGACGTTGCACTGAGCACTCGACATGTCGAGCTGGCTTGTGCGAACATTTGTTCGTGTCGAGGATCGACCACTCCGGAGCAGAGCAAGCTGGCGCGACGATCCTGCACGCCGACCTCGACTCGTTCTACGCGTCGGTCGAACAGCGCGACGACCCGTCGCTGCGCGGACGGCCGGTGACCGTCGGCGGCGGACTCGTGCTCGCCGCCTCGTACGAGGCGAAACGGTTCGGCGTGCGCACGGCGATGACGTTGTCGGCGGCGCGGCGCCTGTGTCCGGGACTCGTCGACGTGCCGGCGCGGTTTTCCGCGTACACCGATGCGAGCAAGGACGTGTTTGCGATCTTCGACGACACGACTCCGCTCGTGGAGCCGATGTCGATCGACGAAGCGTTCCTCGACGTCGGTGGTCTGCGGCGGATCGCCGGGACGCCGCGGGCCATCGCCGAGCACCTGCGGGCGCGCGTGGCGGCAGACGTCGGCCTGCCCATCAGCGTCGGCGTGGCGCGAACGAAGTTCCTGGCGAAGGTGGCCAGCGCGGTGTCGAAACCCGACGGTCTGCTCGTTGTCGACCCCGACCGCGAGCTCGAGTTCCTCCACCCCCTGCAGATCGAGCGACTGTGGGGCGTCGGCGTCAAGACGTCGGCCAAGCTCCACGATCGCGGCGTGCACACCGTCGCCGACGTCGCCGCGCTGTCGCCGGAGGCGTTGGTCGGCATCGTCGGGCCGGCCGCCGGACGTCAGCTTCACGCCCTCGCCCACAACCGCGACCCGCGCCGTGTCGAGACCGGTCGCCGCCGTCGCTCGATCGGATCGCAACAGGCACTCGGGCGGCGAGGGCGGACGCGCGAGGAGATCGACGTCGTGTTGTGGCGACTCGTCGACCGCATCACACGGCGGATGCGTACCGCCGGGCGCGTCGGCCGCACGATCACCCTGCGGTTCCGCTTCGACGACTTCGCACGGGCGACCCGGTCGCACTCGCTGCCCGAGCGCACCGCCAGCACGGCCGTCGTCCAGGCCACGGCGGCGGCCGTGCTCGATGCCACGTGGCCGATCATCCACGAGCGCGGCCTCACACTCATCGGCGTGTCGGTCGGCGACCTGCGCGACGACCGTGCAGTTCAGCTGGTGCTGCCCTTCCACGCCTCGGCCGACACCCGCCTCGACGTCGCGATCGACGCCGTGCGCGACCGGTTCGGGACCGCCGCGCTGCAGCGGGCCACGACGATGCGCGGTGATCCCGGCCTGCAACTCCCCATGCTCCCCGACTGACGTCTTCCGCGGAGGCTGGCGTACCCTGCGCGCATGACTGCTGCCGATCGCCTCCGTGACACATCGACCCTCGGCGTGTGGTTGCCGACCGACGGTGTCGATGCCAGCGAGGCCGCCGAGACGGCCGGTCGGATCGAAGCGCTCGGATTCTCCACGATGTGGCTCCCCGAGACTGTCGGGCGCGATCCGTTCGCCCACATCGCCTACCTGGCCACACAGACCTCGACGCTCCAGTTCGCCACCGGGATCGCCAACATCTTCCACCGCCATCCGGGGCCGATGGTGCAAGTCGCCAACACGCTCGCCGAGCAGACCGGCGGACGCTTCGTGCTCGGTCTCGGCGTGAGTCACGCCCCGATGGTCGCCGGCCTGCGTGGGCTCGACTACTCGACACCGCTGACCACCATGCGCAACTACCTGGCAGGAATGGACGCGTCGCCGTACGGGTCGACGAAGCCCACCGAACCGGTCGTGCGACTGCTCGCCGCGCTCGGTCCGAAGATGCTCGAGCTCGCCGCAACCGCTGCCGACGGGGCCCACCCGTACTTCACCACGCCCGAGCACACGGCCATGGCACGTGAGGCGCTCGGCCCGGACAAGCTGCTGTGCGTCGAGCAGAAGGTCGTGCTGTCGACCGATCCGACCGTTGCTCGCGAGACGGCGAACGCGGCGATCGGCATCTACGCCGGTCTGCCGAACTACCGCAACAACTGGATCCGCATCGGCTTCAGCGACGACGAGATCGAACAGCGCGCCGACCGCTTCGTGGACCACATCATCCCGTGGGGCGACGAGGACGCGATCCGCGCCGCCGCGCAACGCCACTACGACGCTGGCGCCGACCACGTGTGCATCCAGGCGCTGTCGCCGACCGATCGCCGCCGCCCCGACTGGAACGCCCTCGAAGCCCTCGCCGCGGCCTGAC
>CAZQCP010000008.1:15089-54835 GCA_964592115.1 uncultured Ilumatobacteraceae bacterium | reverse complement strand
TATCACGTCGTGGTCGAGGCACCGATCGCCTGCACGCTCGACGACGCGGACCGACTCCTGGACGCCGAAGCGCGCACCGATCGTCCGGTGTTGTACTCCGAACACCTCGTGTCGGCGCCGACGGTCGACGCGATGCTGACCGACATCGGCTCACTCGGTCGGCTGACGCACCTGTCGGCACGGGCGCTCCAACCGGCTCCGGACTGGCGATCGACGACTGACGACTGGGGTGGCGGGGCCTTGTTCGACCTCGGCGTGCACCCGATCGGGGCGATCCTCCGGCTGGCCGCCGAGGCGGGCGTCGGTGCACCGACGACCGTCCGCGCCGTCGTCACCGACGCCGGGAGCGACCACGAACACGCCAGCGTGGTGCTCCACTTCGCATCGGGGCTGTCGGCGAACGTGGTGGTCGGGTGGAGCCCCGGTCAATCGGCCAGCTGGGACCTGCAGGCATCGAGCGCCAGCGGGGTCTTGCGGGTCGACCTCTATCCCTCCCCGTCGCTGGAGCGCAACGGCGACCCGGTACCACTCCCTGCCAGCCATGCGGGCCCGTCGCTCGTGCGCGACTACGGCTACGCCACCCAGCTCGCCCGTTACTGGGCGACGGTGCGCACCGGCCGCCCCGTGCCGGTCACGTCGCGGCTGGGCCGGCTCGTGCTCGAGGTCGTGTGCGCCGCCCACTCGTCCGCCGGCCACGACGCCATCGAGGTCCCCCTCCCCTTCCCCGGCCCCACCGACCGCACCCCACGCCAACTGCTCACCACCCACTGATTGCATCCGGGGTCAGACACCACATGCAACCACGCGCGGCCTGGGCGTTCGCCGAGCAGATTGCATCCGGGGTCAGACACCACATGCAACAGCACACATGAGGTTGGCCGGCCTGGCGCTGGTGCGTCGTTGCATGTGGTGTCTGACCCCGGATGCAATCCTCCCGCGCCCCCGGTTGCATGTGGGGTCTGACCCCGGATGCAATCAGCGGGCGCCGAGGTCGCGGCCCTTTTCGATGACCACGACGCTGTCGTCGCTCACCGTGAACTGCTCGCGGTCGGCGGCGAGGTCGAGCCCGATGTGCGTCCACGCCGGCACCACCACGTTCTTGTCGATGATGCAGTGATGCAACCTGGCTCCCGGCCCGATGTGCACACCGGGAAAGATGATCGAGTCGGTGACGTGGGCATCGTGGTCGATGAACGTCCCCGGTCCGACGATCGAGCGCTCGACGTGCGAACCCGACACGATCGACCCCTGGCACAGGAGGCTGTCGTCGACGAACGACGGCTCACCAGCGGGCCCGCGCGACACCTTCGCCGGCGGCAGCGCCCGCCGCGACGTGAACACCGGCCACTCCTGGTTGTAGAGGTTGAACACGGGCACCGGAGCGATCAGGTCCATGTTGGCGTGGTAGAAGGAATCGATCGTGCCGACATCACGCCAGTAACCCTTCTCGCGCTCGTCCTGGCCAGGCACGATGTTCTTCGAGAAGTCGTACACGCGGGCCACGCCGTCGTCGGTGAGCGCCGGGATCACGTGGCTGCCGATGTCGGTGTACTGGTTGTCTCGCGGCGTGACCACGTCGATCAACGTCTGCGTGTCGAACACGTAGTTGCCCATGCTGGCGAGGCACATCTCGTCGTTGCCGGGCATCGTCGGCGGAGTCGCGACCTTCTCGTGGAAGGCGAGGATCTTGCCGCGATCGTCCACTTCGATGACGCCGAAGTCGGTCGCCTCGTGCTGGGGAACCGGGATCGCAGCGACGGTCACGCCGGCGCCGGTCTCGATGTGTTCGTCGACCATCTGGCGCGGATCCATCCGGTAGATGTGATCGGCACCGAACACGCAGACGATGTCGGGCGACTCGTCGGAGATCAGGTTGAGGTTCTGGTAGATCGCGTCGGCTGAGCCCTGGAACCAGTACGGGCCTCGCCGCATCTGCGCCGGCACCGGGGTGACGTAGTTGTCGAGCATCGCCGAGAAGCGCCACGTCTGGGAGATGTGCCGGTCGAGGCTGTGGCTCTTGTACTGCGTGAGGACCACGATCTTGAGGTACCCCGCGTTGGCGAAGTTGGAGAGCGCGAAGTCGATCAACCGGTACGTGCCAGCGAACGGAACGGCCGGTTTCGCCCGGTCGTTGGTGAGCGGCTGCAGCCGTTTGCCCTCGCCTCCCGCGAGCACGATCACCAGCACTTTCGGTTGCGCGGCCATCACCGCCCACCGTACACACGCGGGTGCGCGCTACCGCATCATCGAGCGATAGAGCGCGACGTGTGCTTCGGCCGGCCCGTGCCACGACCAGTCGATCGACATCCCGCGACGTTGCATCGCCTCGCGACGCCGCCGATCGCGCAGGCGTCGCGCCCCACGGAACATCGACGCCAACACGTCCTCCGACGACGCTCGCCGGGCGACGAAGCCCGTACCGTCGCGGGAGCGGTCAGCGTCGAGCACGGTGTCGACGAGTCCGCCGACGGCGGTCACGATCGGGATCGCCCCGTAGCGCATCGCTTGCATCTGGGTCAGCCCGCACGGCTCGAACCGGCTCGGCATGAGGTAGATGTCGGCGCCGGCGAACATCAGGTGCGACAGCGCCTCGTCGTAGCCGTCCACGAAGGCGAACCGATCCGGATGATCCACGGCGAGCGCGGCGAGACGATCGCTCAACGACTCGTCACCCGACCCGAGGATCGCCAGGCGCATCGGGACGTCGGCGAGCAGTGGCACGAGCGGCACGAGCAGGTCGATGCCCTTCTGCTCGGTCAGTCTCGTCACGACGGTCGCCAATGGCACGTCGTCGTCGGGGAAGCCGAAGCGGGCGAGCAGCGCGGCGCGGTTGGGACGGCGAGCGGCGAGATCGGTGCGGTCGTACGTCGCCGCGAGATGTGGGTCGACACGGGGATCCCACACCGCCGTGTCGATGCCGTTGAGGATGCCCACCAGGTCGGCCTGGCGGTTACGGAGGGGTCCGTCGAGCCCGCACCCACCCTCCGGCGTCAGGATCTCCGTGGTGTAGTTGGGCGACACGGCGACGATCCGATCCGCCAGCGCGATCGCTCCCGACAGCGGATTGACCGCTCCCCACCACTCGAAGTGGCGTGCCCGCGGACCGAGCATGGCCAACCATCGGGCGTCGGCGTGACCCTGGTACGCGAGGTTGTGGATCGACAACACGGTCGGCGGCGGGTCGTCGAGTGCGGCAAGCACGGCAGCGGTGTGCCAGTCGTTGAGATGGAGGACGTCGGGCGGCGCGATCTCGACGTAGGCGGCCACGGCGCGAGCGAACCGGAAGAACCGCTCGGCGTTGTCGGGCCAGCCCTCGCCGCTCGGTTGGAGGTACGGGTGAGGGCGTGCCATGCCGGGCACGTCGACGAGGTGGAGCCGGCCGACCGCGGGATGGGTCCCGACCCGGACGGTCGCCGCACCCACCCATTCGGGCACGGCGAGCTCGATGCGCTCCTCGCCGTGGAGGATGACGTCGCCGTAGTCGGGCATCACCAACTCGACGTCGACGCCCTGCCGGCGCAACTCGGAACCGAGGCCTGCCGCGGCTGCGGCGAGCCCCCCGACGCTCGCCACCCCGGACAGTTCGGCGGTGGCGAACACGACTCGCATCGACACATTCTGCCCGTCCGGCCACCGTCCACCTGCGCCGACTGGCCACGGGGTGTTCCGCTGCACCCGTCCCGCGGGAACACCCCGGTGCGGGCGTGGGGTGGCTCGCTTCCTAGGGTGCCCCCCATGGCACCGTCACGCCGCGCCCGCCTCGCCCGACGCATGATCGCCAAGATGTCGAACGGTCCCGCCGTCACGACCGCCGAGTCGCGAGAACAGATGGACAAGCTCGACCGGTTCCCCCGGCCGCGCAAGGTCGACTACGTCGACACCACGATCGGTGGCATCCCGGCGATCGTCGCCACCCCGACGGCGTCACCGCCCGTGCGACACGTCCTCTACATCCACGGCGGCGCGTACGTGACGGGCTCGCCGCGCAGCCATGTGGCGATGGCCGCCCGTCTCGCCAAGCGGGCAGCGGCAGTCACCACGCTCATCGACTACCGCCTCGCTCCCGAGCATCTCTATCCCGCAGCGATCGACGATTGCGTCGCCGCATACCGCGCACTCGTGGCCGACGTCGACCCACAGCTCGTCACGATCGCCGGCGACTCGGCCGGCGGCGGGGCGACGTTGGCCACCGCGTGCCGGCTGCGCGACGAGGGCGATCCGCTTCCAGGTGCGCTCTACACGATGTCGCCATGGACCGATCTGACCGGCTCCGGCGAGTCGATCGTCACCCGCCAAGCGTACGACCCGATGCTCCGCGGCTCGGGCCTCGTCGAGGCCGGCCAGACGTACGCCGGTGACGTTGCACTCGACGACCCCGGGGTGTCGCCGTTGTTCGCCGACCTCGCCGGCCTGCCGCCGCTCCTCATCCAGACCGGCACCGACGAGATCCTCCTGTCCGACTCGACCCGCCTCGCCGATCGCGCCCGCGCCGCCGGCGTCGATGTGACCCTCGACCTCGCCGACCACATGTGGCACGTCTACCAGGCACTCGCCGGCTACGTCCCCGAAGCGACCGCGGCGCTCGTTCGGGCAGCCGTGTTCATCCGAGCACACACGCCCATCCACCTCGCGCCCGACGCGGTGCCATCGGTGTCATGAGAGATCGCCCGACGACGCCGCGCCTGCCTGAGCTCGGCTTCTACACGCTCGCCGGAGGCGCCCAGGACCCGCGGGTGATGGTCGACGAGATCGCCGAGGCCGAGCGACTCGGGCTCGGCGCCGTGTTCATCAGCGAGCGCTTCAACGTGAAAGAAGCCGTCACGCTGTCGGGCGCGGCCGCAGTCGCGTCGACGAACATGACGATCATCACCGGCGCGACGAACCACAACACGCGCCACCCGATCGTCACCGGTTCCTACGCCACCACGATGCATCGCTTGACCGGCGGACGGTTCGTGCTCGGCATCGGGCGCGGGATCGCACCGATGTTCGACGCCTTCGGCATCCCACGCATCACGACCGCCCAGATGGAGGACTTCGCCTCCGTCATGCGCCGCCTGTGGCATGGCGACACAATCGTCGGGTACGACGGCCCGCTCGGTTCCTATCCCGTGCTCCGGCTCGACCCGACGTTCGACGAGGACATCCCGCTCGGGCTCGTCGCCTTCGGGCCGAACTCGCTCGAGCTCGGCGGCCGCGCGTTCGACCACGTGATCTTGCACACGTTCTTCACCGACGAGACGCTGCAACGCTGCGTCGCGACGGTGAAGACGGCGGCCGAACGAGCGGGACGCGATCCAGCCGACGTCACGGTGTGGTCGTGCTTCGCGACGATCGGCGATCACATCCCCGAACCGCTGCGCTTGAAGAAGACCGTCGGCCGCCTCGCCACGTACCTGCAGGCGTACGGCGACCTGATGGTCGAGACGAACCGATGGGACCCCGCCGTGCTCACCCGCTTTCGAGCCGATCCGCTCGTGGCCGGCATCGGTGGCGCGATCGACGTCGTCGCCGACACGACCCAGCTCGAACACATCGCCACGCTGATCCCCGACGAGTGGCTCGCACCGTCAGCGACAGGCACACCTGACCAATGTGTGGCGGCGGTGCGTGGCCAGCTCGACCTCGGCGCCGACGCGGTGATCATGCACGGCGCGTCGCCCACCGAACTGGCGCCGATCGTTACCGCCTACTCCGCCGACGGCTGATCGGTCCCGCCAGGTCGATCGTCGGGAGCACGCTCGATCGAGCCGTTGCCCTGCCGGCGCTGCAACTCCGACCAGCGCGGGAGGCGGTCGATCATGGCCTCGCTGCGCTCGGCGAGCTCGTGGACGGAGCCGACTCCCCAGCCCGTGGCGAGCGCGACGAGCCGCAACGACGTGATCAACACGACGGCGGCGATGAACCACAGTGGCCGCTGCCCGGTGAGCTCGAATCCGACGACGTACATCGTGGTGCCGATCGCCGACGCGACACCGAACAGCAGCCCGGGACGGAACAGCGCGGGCGGCACACCGACGATCAGGTCGCCGAGGACGGAGCCGCCGGTGCCGGCGAGCACGCCGATCAGGACGGACCCGACCGGTGGCACGCCGAACTGGAGGGCCCGATCGGCGCCGATGATGCTGTACAGCGCGATGCCGAGCGCATCGACGCCGAACACCATCCGCTCGAGCCGCGTGATCAGCGGCGCCAGCAGCAGCACCGGGATGATCGGCGCCAGCGCGAGCGGGAGGAACCACGACGACGTGAACGCGACCGGTGTGCCCGACTGCAGCAGCGTGTCGCGAATCAGGCCGCCGCCGAGGCCGAGTGCGACGGCCAACGCGACGACGCCGGGAATGGCCAACCGATCGCGGATGCCCCGCAACGTGCCAGCGATGGACCCGGCAGCGATCGCCATACCCTCGACCCAGACGGGGATGTCGACCGGCGGGGTGAGGTCGATCGGTGTCGGCACCGCGTGCGGCTACCCGTTCAGCCGAACGTCACGCAGGCGTGACGACGGTGATGGGCACGTCGACCTTGCGTTCGATCCGCCGCGGGAGGTCTTGGCGGAGCCACCGCGACACGGTGGAGTGGAGCGTCGACACGATCACCTCGTCGAACCCGCCGGAGTCGACCAAGGCGGCCGTCGCCGCCGCAACGTCGGCCTCGGCGGTGAGTTCGCCCGTGGCCTCGACGCCACGCTCGGCACACCACGAGATCGCCGCGTCGAGGCGTTCTTGCGCCGCCTCACGCTCGGCTTGCACGTCGAAGCAGGCGGTCGGCGCCATGTCCGCAGCGGCGGCACCGAGCGCGACGATCGGCGCCACCGTGGCGGCGATCGGCACGAGCACGTGGAACTCGCACGGCCCGCGGGACAACCGATCGGTGACGAACGCCGCCAGCGATTCCCCCTTGATCGAACGATTCGCCACCACCAGGATGCGCCGCACATCTTCGGTCATCGCTCCCACCGTAGACGGCGCCGACTGCCGCCCGCCACGATCCCGTCAGCGAGCGGGCCTTCGAGCGGGCCGATCGGGCCGAGGATCCCAGTCGTGACGGTGTCAGCCCTCGGCGGTGAGCGTCCGGTTCACGGGCGACTGGGGACCGACATGCGATGATCGGTCGATGAAGAGCGAACGAGATGGCCGGCTCGCGGGTGCGGCGGCGATCGTCGTCGGGGCGGGTCAGACGCCGGGCGAGACGATCGGCAACGGGCGGGCGATCGCCACGACGTTCGCCCGCGAGGGCGCGGAGGTGCTCTGCGTCGATCGCGTCGCCGAGCGCGCCGAGCAGACCGCCGAGGCGATCGTCGAGGCCGGCGGCAGCGCGACGCCGTTCGTCGCCGACATCACCGACGGCGAGCAATGCGACACGATCCGCGACGCGGCGCTGGCGCGCTGGAGCCGCATCGACGTGCTCGTCAACGTGGTCGGTATCGGGGGACGTGGCGACGGTCCGGCGCACGTGATCGAGACCGAGGCGTTCGAGCGAATCATGGATGTCAACGTCGTGGCCATGTGGCGCATGTGTCGGGCGGTGCTGCCAGCCATGCGCGAGCAGCGTCAGGGGTCGATCGTCAACATCTCGTCGGCGGCGTCGATCGCCGGCGGCTTCCAGGTCGCCTACGAGGTGTCGAAGGCCGCCGTCAACCGGTTGACGACCTCGATCGCCCAGGCGAACGCGTCGCGGGGTGTGCGCTGCAACGCGATCGCCCTGGGTCTGGTGGACACGCCGATGGCGGTCGGTGGCATCGCCGCCGCGAGTGGGCGCCCGATCGACGACGTCCGGGCCGAGCGCGATGCTCGTGTTCCGCTGCAGGGCGGCATGGGCACGGCCTGGGACGCGGCCAACGCGGCGCTGTTCCTCGCCTCCGACGAGGCCCGCTTCGTCACCGGCGTGATCCTCCCCGTCGACGGCGGCACCCTGATCCGCATCGGGTGACCAAGCAACGGTTGGGGACGGGCCCCAGCCGTTGCTTCTTTTCCACAGCCCCGCTGTCCCGACCGACGATCATGTCCTGATCCGAGGGATACATGTCGTTGACGCCACCGCCGCCGACGACCAGGATCGACGGACATGAACGCAACGAGGACTGCGATCGGGCGGCGAGTCGTCCTCATCGCGTTCCCTGGCTGCCAGGTGCTCGACGTCGCCGGCCCGCACGAGGTGTTCGCTGGAGCGAATCGCCTCGCACCCGGCAGCTACCGCATCGAGGTCCGCTCGGCCGATGGCGGGCTCGTCGCCAGCGAGAGCGGATTGGCGATCGCCACCGAAGCACTCGGCGATCCCGAACGAATCGCCGACGACCCGCCGGACACGGTGCTCGTCGTCGGCGGACTCGGTGTTCAGGCGGCGCGGCGCGACGATCGCATCATCGAGTGGATCCGTGCTGCGTCGCGGTACACGCGCCGGCTCGGTTCGGTGTGCTCAGGCACGTTCGTGCTGGGCGACGCCGGCCTGATCGACGGGCGGCGCGTCACGACGCACTGGGCGCGAGCGGCGCACCTGGCCGAGGAGTTCCCCGCCGCCGAGGTCGACGCCGACCCGATCTGGATCCACGACGGGGTGTGGACGTCCGCTGGTGTGACCGCCGGCATCGACCTCGCCTTGGCCCTCGTCGAGCAGGATCTCGGAGCCGACCACGCACAAACGACCGCGCAGTGGCTGGTGATGTTCCTCCGCCGGCCGGGAAGCCAATCCCAGTTCGCCGCCCCCGTGTGGCAGCAGCCGGCGACGCACGACGGGATCCGCACCGTCGTCGACGCGGTGCGCGCCGAACCGGGGGACGCGCACACCGTGGGCACGATGGCGACGGCGGCGGCGATGAGCCCGCGTCACTTCACGCGCGTGTTCACCCGCGAGCTGGGACTGTCACCAGGTCGGTTCGTCGAGCAGGTCCGTGTCGACACCGCGCGCCGACGCCTGGAGACGACCGCCGAGACGACCGACGTGATCGCCCGCAGCTGCGGTTTCGGAACCGCAGAGACGATGCGCCGCTCGTTCCTCCGCACGCTCGGCACCCCGCCGAGCTCGTACCGCCGCCGATTCACCCATCACCCCGAACAGGCTCTCCGAGCCGGACAGGACCCGTCATGAACGACAACGCTTCACCGCTCACCTCTTCACCCCTGACCTACGGATTGCTGCTCTTCGACGATGCCGAAGAGCTCGACTTCGTCGGCCCGTGGGAGATCTTCACGGTGTCGGGCATGGTGCTCGACGGAAGCGGTAGCGGATCCAGCAGTGCCCTGACGATCGCCGAGTCTGCCGAGCCGGTCCGGTGTGCGAAGGGCCTGCGGGTGATCCCTGACCACACGATCGACGACCATCCCGACCTCGACGTCGTGCTCGTGCCCGGCGGCATGGGGACGCGTCGTGAGGTCGACAACGACCGCCTGCTCGGCTGGCTCGCCGACGTCGGCGGGCGAGCGACATGGACCACCAGCGTGTGCACGGGATCATTGCTCCTCGTGGCCTCCGGCCTGGCTGCCGGCAAGCGCGTCGCCACGCACTGGGCGTTCGAGGACACGCTCGCGGAACGCGACTGCACGGTCGTGCGCGACGCCCGCTGGGTGCGCGACGGCGATGTCGTGTCGAGCCAGGGGGTTTCCGCGGGCATCGACATGGCGCTGTGGCTCGTCGGCCAGATCCACTCCCCCGCCCACGCGCGAGCCGTGCAGCGTTACGTCCAGTACGACCCTGCGCCGCCCTACCAAGCCGACGTGTGAGCCGACCTGATCACGCGCGGACTTCGTTCGGACAGTCGCGGCCGGCGAGCAGGTCGCCGACGTTGGCGAGCGTCGTCGCGGCGATCGCCGCCAGCGCTTCATTCGTGAGGAACGCCTGGTGGGCGGTGATCAGCACGTTCGGATACGTCAGCAGCCGGGCGAACTCATCATCACGGAGGATCTCGTCACTGCGGTCCTCGAAGAAGAGGTCACCTTCTTCCTCGTAGACATCGAGCGCGACCGATCCGACGTGCCCCGACTTGAGCCCGTCGAGCAGCGCGGTCGTGTCGACGAGTGCACCGCGGCCCGTGTTGACGATCATCGCGCCGCGCTTCATCGTGGCGATCGTGGCGGCGTTGATCAAGTGATGGGTCTCGTCGGTGAGGGGGCAGTTGAGGCTCACGATGTCGCCGACACGCAGCGCTTCGTCGAGAGGCGCGTATCGGACACCGAGGTCGATCAGACCCTGGTCGGGGAACGGATCGGACGCGACGACGTTGCAGCGGAGGTGCCAGAGCAGGCGGGCGACGATCCGGCCGATCTGGCCCGTTCCGATCACCGTCGCGGTCTTGCCCGCCATGTCGAAGCCGACGAGTCCGTCGAGTGAGAAGTTGCGATCACGGACCCGGTTGTGGGCGCGATGGATGTGCCGGTTGAGTGCGAGGATCAGTGCCAACGTGTGCTCGGCGACGGCGTTGGGCGAGTACGCGGGCACGCGTACGACGGGTACGCCGAGCTCGGCCGCGGCAGCGAGGTCGACGTTGTTGAACCCCGCGCACCGCAGCGCGATGCCGCGCACGCCGAGGTCGGCGAGCACGGTGAGCGTGTCGCGTCCCACGTCGTCGTTGACGAAACCGCACACGACGTCGGCGCCTGCGGCATAGGCCGCCGTGGTCGGGTCGAGACGGGCATCGTGGTAGGCGATCGTGAGGTGACCGCCGTCGAGTCCGGCGAGCGCGTCATCGAACGTGCGCCGGTCGTACGGCTTGGCCGAGAACACCGCCAGCGTCGCCATGACCCCATCATCGCAAATTCCCCGGTGGTGTTGTTCGCACGATGGCCGAACGCGTGAACCTGTGAATCACTCCTGGTGATCGGGGTCTCTTAAGCATTCGCTTGGGGACCGTTTGCCTCGGCGACACCGCTTGGCGCACCATGCCCTCACCGCACCGGCCCCACCGGTGGCGGCTGTCGATGGGGATGGGGGAAGGGGAGGGCACCGACGCATGCCGGTCGAGTCGAGCGGTCACAGCCGCGGCAATCCACGGATCTACGAGCTGATCGAGGGCGCCACGAAGGAGGAGGGCGCGAGCCCCACGATCTGGGCGTGGCCGCAGTTCGTCGAGTTCACGAGAGTCGCCGGGCAGCCCGTACAAGGCCCGTGGCCCCCACACCAGGAGCGCCGCCCCGACCCCGACTCACCCGACTACAGCGACGGCCCCGTGGCGGTCCCCGACCCGCAGTCCACGCAGCAGGCCGAACCCGCACAAGCCAACCCCGTGCAAGCCGACCCCGTGCAAGCCGAACCCACACGAGAGGGCCTGTAGTCGTGTTCCCTTCCCGCTTCGCCTACGAGGCACCGAGCGAGCTCGACGCGGCGGTCGCCCTGCTCCACGACGGCGCCGGTGAGGCCAAGGTCGTCGCCGGCGGGCAGAGCCTGATCCCGATGCTCAAGCTGCGCTTCGCCAACCCCGAGATGCTGGTCGACATCAACAACCTGGCAGGCCTCGACCATCACCGCGAGGACCCCGACGGCACACTGCGGATCGGCGCCCTGTGCCGGCACCGCGACCTCGAGCGCAGCGCCTTGCTGACCGGTCGGCACCCCACCCTCGCGGCCGTGGCCCCGCTCGTCGCCGACCCGCTGGTGCGCACGCGCGGCACGCTGGTCGGGAGCCTGTGCCACGCCGACCCGCAGGGCGACTGGGCCTCCGCGGTGACCGCACTCGACGGGGCGATCGTCGCCTACGGCCCGAACGGCCGGCGCACGATCCGCATGAAGGAGTTCGTCCAGGGCCCGTTCACGAATGCCCTCGGCTACGACGAGATCGCCATCGAGGCCGTCATCCCGAGTGCCGCCGGCACGCCGTTCGGTGGCTACCTGAAGCTGGAGCGGCGGGTCGGCGACTTCGCCACCGCCGGTGTGGCGGTGGCGCTCCAAACCAGCGGCGCCGGCGGCCCTGTCGTCAAGGCCGGGATCGCCCTCACCGGCGTCGGCAGCTCCACGATCGACGCCGAGGATGCGGCCGCCGCAGTGATCGGCGGTGCGCTCACGGCGGGGGCGATCGAACGGTCGGCCGACCGCGCGGCCGAGGCCGCCCAGCCGAAGAGCGACCACCGCGGTAGCGCCGAGTACAAGCGCCACGTCGTCCACACGTTCACCCAGCGGATCCTCACCCGGATCCTCCAGCAACAAGAAAGGGTCGCATGAGCAGCCTGTTCGTGGAGATCGCCCCGGAGCCGGTCGGCGTGCCGACGCGGCGCGTGACCCTGACCGTCAACGGCACGCCGCGCACGGCTGAGATCGAGCCGCGCCTCCTGCTCGCCCACTTCCTCCGCCAGGGCCTCAAGCTGACCGGCACGCACACCGGTTGTGATACGACCAACTGCGGGTGCTGCACGGTGCTCCTCGACGGCCTGCCGATCAAGAGCTGCACGACGCTCGCTGTGATGTGCGACGGTCACGACGTCACCACGATCGAGGGGCTCGCCGTCGCCAGCGAGCTGCACCCCGTGCAGGAGGGGTTCAAGGAGTGCCACGGGCTGCAGTGCGGATTCTGTACGCCGGGGATGATGATGGCCGCGGTCGCCCTGCTCGACGAGAATCCCGACCCGACCGAAGACGAGGTGCGCTGGGCGCTGGCCGGCAACCTGTGTCGCTGCACCGGCTACCAGAACATCGTCAGGTCGGTGCTGTGGGCGGCCGCCAAGCTGCGCGGTGAGAACCCGCCCAGCGGATCCCTGCTCGCCCACGAGGACCAGGGATGACGGCCCTCGACGAGATCAAGATCGGGGGGCTCGGTTCCAACCGCCGGCGCGTCGAGGACAACCGCTTCATCCGCGGCAAGGGCACGTATGTCGACGATGTCGTGCTGCCCGGGATGCTCCACATGGAGATCCTGCGCAGCCCGTTCGCCCACGCCCGGATCACGTCGATCGACACCAGCGCCGCCTACCGGATCCCCGGGGTGCGGCTCGTTCTCACCGGCGACATGATGCACAGCCGCAACCTGGCGTGGATGCCCACCCTGTCGTACGACACCCAGGCCGTGCTGGCGACCGACAAGGTGCGCTTCCAGGGCCAGGAGGTCGCGGCGGTGATCGCCGACGACCCGTACATCGCGCGCGACGGCGTCGAGGCGATCCGCGTCGACTACGAGCCGCTCCCGGCGATCGTCAACCCCGACCAGGCGCTCGACCCCACCGCCCCGATCATCCGCGACGACAAGCTCGGCCAGACCGACAACGTCTGCATGGAGTGGACCGTCGGCGACAGGGATGCCACCGACCGGGCGTTCGCCGAGGCCGACGTGGTGTCCCAGCTCGACCTGCACTACCCGCGCTCGCACCCGAGCCCGATCGAGTGCTGTGGGTCGATCGCCGACTACGACCGGGCCACCGAGAAGCTCACCGTCTACATCACCTCCCAGGCCCCCCACATCGTGCGGGCCGCGGTCGCCCTGGTGGCCGAGTTGCCAGAGCACATGATCCGGATCATCAGCCCCGACCTCGGCGGTGGGTTCGGGAACAAGGTGCCGGTGTACCCGGGCTACGTCATCTCGATCCTCGCCTCGATCCTCACCGAGCGTCCGGTCAAGTGGATCGAGGACAAGACCGGCAACCTGACCTCGACCGGGTTCGGCCGCGACGTTTACCTGCACGGCGAGCTGGCGCTGCGGCGGGACGGCAAGATCCTCGGCGTGCGAATGCACACGACGTCCGACCACGGGGCGTTCTTCGCCGACGCCCAGCCGAGCAAGTTCAAGATCGGCCTGATGCACTCGGCGTTCGCCTGCTACGACATCCCTGCCGCCCACCTGGTGTCCAAAGGCGTGTACACCAACAAGGCGCCCGGCGGCGTGGCCTACCGGTGCTCGTTCCGCGTCACCGAGGCGATGTACTTCCAGGAGCGGATGGTGCAGGCCGCGGCCGACGATCTCGGCATGGACCAGGCCGAGTTCCGGTTCAAGAACTTCGTCGCCGACGACGACTTCCCGCACCGCACGCCGTGGGGCTTCCTCACCGACTCGGGCCAGTACCGCAAGTGTCTGGAGGTCGGCCTGGAGGCGATCGGCTACGAGAACTTCCTGGAGCAGAAGGCCGAGGCCGCCGCCCGCGGGCGCCTGCTCGGCATCGGCATCTCGACGATGACCGAGCCGCTCGGAGCCGGCAACAGCCGCGAGTACGACATCTTGGGCATCAAGATGTTCGACTCCGCCGAGCTGCGCGTGCACATGACTGGCAAGGCGATCCTGCGCACCGGCGCCAAGACCCAGGGCCAGGGCCACGAGACCACGTGGGCGCAGATCGTCGCCCACGAGCTGGGCATCCCGGCCGAGGACACGGTCGTCGAGGAAGGCGACACCGACACCGCCCCGTTCGGCATGGGCACGTACGCGTCCCGGTCGACACCGGTCGCCGGCGCGGCGGTGGCGATGGTCTCCCGCAAGGTCCGCGCCAAGGCGCGCAAGCTGGCCGCCCACCTGCTGGAGGTGTCGGAGGAGGACCTCGAGTGGGAGCTCGGGCGGTTCTACGTGCGCGCCGACCCCGGTCAGGGAGCGACGATCCAGGAGTGCGCCATGGCGGCCTACTCCAACATGCCCGACGGCCTCGAACCGGGACTCGAGGCCAACGCCTACTACGACCCGCCCAACCTGACCTGGCCGTTCGGCTGCTACATCGCCACCGTCGAGGTCGATCCCGAGACCGGAGTGTGGGACGTCCTCCACTGCGTCGCCGTCGACGACTGCGGCGTACGGATCAACCCGATGATCATCGAAGGCCAGATCATGGGCGGGCTCACCGAGGCGTACGCGATGGCGTCGATGCAGTTCATCACGTTCGACGCCGAAGGCAACTGCGTCGGCGGCAACTACATGGACTACCTGCTGCCCACAGCCTGGGAGACGCCCGGGTTCGAGCTGCACGAAGTGGTCACTCCGTGCCCGCACCACCCGATCGGCGCCAAGGGCGTCGGCGAGTGCGCCACGGTGGGCGGGCCGGCGGCGTTCGTCAACGCCGTGATGGACGCGATCAAGGGACACGGCGTGCGCAACATCGACATGCCGCTGCTGCCAGACCGGGTGTACCACGCGCTGCAGACGGGCCAGGACGTGTCCGGCGCCCCGCCGGTGAAGACGGACTGATCGGAGGCTCACATGGGAATGCTGATCAAAGACGACTTCGAGGTCGCCGTCCCCGTCGACAAGGTGTGGAAGTTCTTCGACGACATCCCCGGTGTCGCGGCGTGCCTTCCGGGCACCCAGCTCACCGAAGAGATCGGGCCCGACGAGTACGCGGGCAAGGTCGGCATTCGGATGGGCCCGGTCAAGCTCGAGTTCGACGGCAAGGCCAAGATCCTCGAACGCGACGACGCCAACAAGAAGATCACCGTCGATGCCGCGGGCGCTGACGCCAAGGGACGCGGCAACGCATCGATGCTCGTCACCGCCGGGCTGGTTCCCACCGGGCCGGGGACCCGAGTCGACGTCGCGATGGACCTGCAGCTCTCCGGCGCCGCGGCTCAGTACGGGCGCGGCATGGTCGGCGACGTGACCGCTGTGCTGATGCGCGACTTCGCTACGAACATGCAGCACCGGATCGACGCGATCGAGCGCGGCGTGTCGCCCGACCAGATCGGCACGGCCGCTCCGGCGGGCGGGCTCGGCGTCGCCTTCGCCGCCCTCAAGATGGCCCTCGGCCGTGTGGCCGCGCGCTTCTTCCGTCCATACCGACCAGCTTTGTGAGGAGATTCTGATGACACTCTGGTGGATCGGCAACGCGATCCTGCTCATCGTGGTCGTGCCGGTGCTCGTCGCCATCTTGAACCGGGTGCTGGCCGCGCTCGAGCGCATCCGCGCCGCGGCCGACTCGACGTTGGCCGGCGGCGTCGCCCTGATCGGCCAGCTCGACACGACGCCCGACCTGCTCGCCACGACCGACCGGACCGTGGCCGAGGTGGCGCAAGGAGCGGTGCGCTACGCCGGCTCGGTCGCCAAGCTGCTGCCGCCGGCGCCGCCCGACGGGGAGGTCGACTGATGCCCGCCGCAGCCATCGTCACGCTGGTCATCGCCACCCTGATCATCGCCGCCGCGGCGCTCGCCCTGATCCGCGTGATCGGCCACCTGTGGGCCGTGATCCGTTCGCTCGACGCGCTGACCGGCGGCGTCAACGTCGTGGCGGACAAGACCGCCACGGTGGGGCCGACGGTCACCTCGGTCAACGCCAACCTGGCACCCGTCCGCGACTTCTGCGACTCGATCTGAGGAGGTTCCCATGCACGCACTGCTCGCCGCCGACGACTCGACCACCGGGTGGGTGATCGGCTACACGATCGGGATCGTCGTCGTGCTCGTCGTCGTCGCTCTGGTCGTCCCGATCCTCCTCCAGGCTCACCGGGTCGGCAAGCAGGCGCTCGACATCGACGCCGCGCTCCGCACGACCGTCGACCACACCGCGTCGCTGAAGGGCCTCGAGACGACGATCGACTCCGCCGAGCGGATCACCGCCGGCCTGGCCCGCGGGCGCACCCGCCTGGGAGGTTGAACATGGGCACCGTGGTAGCACTGACCGACACGCAACGCTCCCTGTGGTGGGGGGCGATCATCGTCGGGCTCGTCGTGGTGGTCGCGGTGGCGGCGCTGTTGACGATCCTCGTCGTCCTGGTCAACCGGATCGACCGGCGCGTCGCCACCATCAAGGGCACACTCCAGGACGCCTCCGCCAACACCGCCGACACCGCCCTGATCGGCCAGACGGCGACCGCCGTCGAAGCGGTGCTGTTCGAAGGCCTCGCGCACCACCTGTTCCTCGGCCGAGTGCTGGACAAGGTCCGCCAATGAGAACGCTCGTCATCTTCACAGTCGTCGACATCGTCCTGCTGATCGCCGGGCTGGCCGTCTACCTGTACATCGTCGGTTCGCAACTCAGCCGGATCGCCGGGAACCTCGAGGAGTGCTCCGACATCGTCGGCAAGATCGTCGACGACGCCAAGGCGATCTCGCCCGGCCTCGAGAACATCAACCACACCGGGGGCGTCGTCGCCGGCGCGCTGCCGCTGCTGTACGGCATGGCCGAGGGCATCGTCCACGGCGCCACCTACGCCCCCACGCCGGACCACGAGCGCCCGCCGGCCCGTCCGGCGATGGGTCGCCGCCGCTCGCGGCTCGGCGAGGCGGTCGGCTTCGACCCTGACGGCCCCCTCGTCGCCACCCCGTGACCGTTTCGTAGGGTGCCGTCGGGTATGGGCCTCTACGACGTCGCGGTCAGCGTGCACGCGTGCCTTCGGGCGGGTACTCGCGTGGAGGTGGCGTGGGTCGTGGCTGTCGATGGTCTCGGGCCGCGACCGCCGGCCGAAGCGGTCGTGTTCACCCCCGGCGGGGGGAAGGTCGGTGGCGTGCTCGACGGCGCGCTCGATGCCAGGCTGGGCGAGATCGCGGCCCTGACAGGCGACGGGCCGGGCGGCCTGGTCGAGCTGGAGATCGGCCACGTCGAGGCGCTCACCCACGGGCTCCCCGCGGGCGGTCGCGTGCGGGCGATCGTCGCCCCGGCAACACGCCTGCCCCCCGGCCTGTGGCCGGCGCTGGTCGAGCGCCGAGCCGTCGCCCTGGTCATCGACGTCGCCGATGTCGCCGACGATCCGCCAACGGGCGGCACCGTCGCAGTCGGCACGGTGTCAGTGGGCACGGTGTCAGGAGGCGCGGTGTTCACCGACGACACGATCGAGACGGCGGATGACGATGTGGCGGCCGCGTTCGATCGCCGCGCCAGCGCCGTGACGGCGCTCGGCGACGGACGGATCGTGACGGTCCTGTGGCCGGATCCGCAGCTCGTCCTCGCCGGGGCGGGCGACTATGCCGAGGCGATCGCCGAGCTCGCGGCGTGGCTGGGCTGGCAAGTCGAACGGGTGGCCGACACGGTGACTGCCGCCGCCAAGGCGCAGGTCCTCGGACCTGCCGACGCCGCGGTGGTCGTCGGCCACGACTACGAGACCACCGGGGCGACACTGATGGCGGCCTTGGCCAGTGGGGCCGGCTACGTCGCCGCGCTGGGCAAACCGCAGGTGTGCGACCTGCGCGCCCGGTGGCTCTCGGAACGCGGTGTCACCGACCTCAGGCGCCTGCGGATGCCGGCCGGGCTCGACCTCGGCGGCGACGAGCCGCGCCAGGTGGCGCTCGAGGTCCTGGCCGAGGCCCACGCCGCACGGGCCGGCGCCTCCGGTCGCCCGCGCCTCGCCATCGAGTGACGCCTGCGAACGACAATTCTGGGCGGTCGGTCGGGTGAGCTCCTAAGGAGTTGCTGAAGAGACCATCGCCCGCTGCGAGGACGCGGCGTAGGCTGTCGCTCGTGGGGATACCGACGTGAGCGACGACAGCCAGCAGGCCAGCGATGTGCTCCGCGACGTGTGGGCCGCGCCCGACCAGGCGGCCGCGGGCGAGCTCGAGTGCGGCCCGACCAAGCAGTGCCGAAACATGGTCGGCGTGTCGTTCGACGGGTTCGGCCCAGAGGGCACCGACCTGCGCCAGGCGTGGCGCGCCCGGCTGGCGGCGGAGGGCAAGCTGGCGACCGGCGCCGGGACCGTACGCGAGCTGGTGCTCGGCGAGGGCGTGCCGCCCGAGGCCGCGGGGCCGCTCGGCACCGGCGTGCGCCCGTAGCACACCGACGTGGACGCGCGAACTGGTGTCGCCGATCTGACCGAGCTGCTCCGCGCGGGCGGGTACCTCGCCGACCGCGGGCTGGCTACAGCGCTGTACGTGGCGATCACACTGGGGCGGCCGCTGCTGTTGGAGGGCGAGGTCGGGGTAGGCAAGACCGAGATCGCCAAGGCGTACGCCGAGCTCACCGACCGGCGCCTCATCCGCCTCCAGTGCTACGAAGGGATCGACGCTGGCCAGGCGCTGTACGAGTGGGACTACGCCCGCCAGATGCTCGCCCTGAAGGCACTGGCGCCCGACGCGACGGCCGCCGATGCATCCGTCGACGCGCTGTTCGGGCCGAAGTTCCTCGTCGAGCGTCCGCTGCTCGACGCCGTGCGCACAGGTGACCGCGCCGTGTTGTTGATCGACGAGGTCGATCGCGCCGACGACGAGTTCGAGGCGTTCCTGCTGGAGTTGCTGTCCGACTTCCAGGTCACGATCCCCGAGATCGGCACGATCCGCGCCGAGTCGCCTCCGCTGGTGATCCTCACGTCGAATCGCACCCGTGAGCTGCACGACGCGCTCAAGCGGCGCTGTCTGTACCACTGGGTCGGATTCCCCCCGTCGGAGCGCGAGGTCGAGATCGTGCTCGTCCGCCAGCCCGACGTCGCCGAGCGACTCGCCACCCAGGTGGTTGCAGCGGTCAACCGGCTGCGCCAGCTCGACCTCGCGAAGCCCCCGGGGGTGGCGGAGACGATCGACTGGGCGCGCACGCTCCAGGTCCTCGGCGCCGACGAGCTCGACCCGCAGACGGCCGTCGACTCGCTCGGCGCGGTGGTGAAGGACCGCGACGACCTCGACTTGGTCCATGAACGACTGGTGGAGATCACCTCCCATGGCTGACGCGACCGCGCCCGCGACGGCGCCCGAGCAAGTCGTGACGATGCTGGCGGGGTTCGCCGACCGGCTGCGCCGGCACGACCTGACCGTCGGCACGGGCGACGTGCTCGCCTACACCGCGGCTGCCGCCGCGCTCGATCCCAGCGACCTGGTCGACGTGTACTGGGCCGGGCGCACGACGCTCGTCACCCGGCGCGAGCAGATCCCCGTGTACGACCGGGTGTTCCGCCACTACTTCCTGCACGAGCCGCTCGACGACAACGACGCGGTGCGCTTCGCCCTGCGCTCGAAGGCCACGGGCCACGCGGTGATCGAGGTCCCCGCCGGCGACACCCGACGCGAAGGCGGCGACGAGCAGGAGGCCGAGCTCGGGCACATGGCGTCGCCCGTCCAAATTGCGCGCACCAAAGCGTTCGCCGACTGCTCCCCTGCCGAGCTGGCCGCCCTGCGGCGGATCATCGCTGGCCTCACGGTCACCCCGCCGCGGCGACGCGTCCGGCGTACCGAGCCCGCCGCACGGGTTCGTCACCACCGACACGTGGACGCCAGGCGCACCGTGTGCGCCGCCCTGCGCGACGAGCTCGCCGGTGGCGCCCGAGCCGACCCCCTGCGCTGGAAGCGCCGCCAGATTCGGGTCCGGCGACTGGTCCTGATCCTCGACGTGTCGGGCTCGATGGCGGAGTACTCACGCAACCTGCTCCAGTTCGCCCATGCTGCCGGCCGGGCAGCGACTGGCCACGGCGGGCGGGTGGAGGTGTTCTGCTTCGGCACGCGGCTCACCCGAATCACCCCGGCGCTGCGGCGCAGAAGCCCCGACCAGGCGCTCACCCGGGCCGCCGCACGGGTGCTGGACTGGGAGGGTGGGACACAGATCGGCGAGTCGCTGGCCACGTTCGTGCGGCGTTGGGGGCGCGGCGGGATGGCCCGCCGGAGCATCGTCGTGATCGCGTCCGACGGACTCGACCGGGGCGATCCGGCCGTGCTCGCTGTGGCGATGGAGCGGCTGGCGCGGATGGCCCACCGGATCGTGTGGCTCAACCCGCATGCGATCGATGGCCGGATCCCGTCCACGTTGGGCATGATGGTGGCGGCCCCACACATCGACGTGCTGCTGCCGGCCGCCGACCTCGCCGGCCTGGAACAGTTCGCCGCCGAGCTGGCGGCTGTGAACTGAACGACCGGACTGAACGAAAGGGGGCCCATCCGTGAACACCGTCCGTCGTTGGAGTGTCAGCATCGTCGCCGAGGGCGACCGCACGGTCGAGCGCGAGGAGGTGGTCGAACTCGCCGACGCGGTCGCCGGGGTCGGCGGCGTGGCCACCGGCATCGGCACATGTGGGTACGGCGCCCAGATCGTGATCGCCGCCGCCGACCGCGGCGAGGCGATCGCGGTCGGCACGGAGGTGTTCCAGGCCGCCGCCGCCCGGGCTGGGTTGCCCGACTGGCCAGTCGTGCGCGCCGAGGCGATCGGCGAGCACGAGGAAGACGGATTCGACGAGTACGCCGTCGACGAGGTTGCAGTCGACGAGGTTGCAGTCGACGAGGGAGCGGAGCCGACATGATCCGGCTGGGCTCGCTCGGGGGCTATCTGTTCGAGGGGCCGTCGGTGCTCGCTGGGTGGGCGCCGAGCGAGCGCCCGGCGGTCTACGCGATCACCTACAAGCCCGACACCGACAGTGAGCGCTTCGCTGTGATCTACGTCGGCCACGCCGATGACTTGTCGCAAGCCGGACTGCCGTTCCAGCATCCGCAGGCGGCGTGCTGGATCGGCCGAGCCGGCAACCGTTACAAGCTGTACGTGTGCACCTACGAGGTGCCTGGCGGTACCGCGGCACACCGCGAGCAGATCGTGCGCGAGCTGGCCGCGGTGTACCAGCCCGGGTGCAACCCGGAGCGGTATGACCAGGCGTGGGAGGAGCACTGGATCGGCGACTACACCGCGGTCACCACCGGCCCGCTCACCACTCAACGCACGCCAACCGACCAGGTCGCCGAGTAGCCCCGCCGGAACCATGCCGACGTACCCGCCACGCCCGGCTCAGCTGCCGGTGGGCACGCACCTGTTATGGCCCACGCCGATCGGGATCTACCGCTACGAGCGGGCGGCCACCGTCAACGCCCTGCTGGTGCCGGTGCTCGCCGCGCTGCGCGCCGAGCAGGAACGCCGCCGCGGCGTACCGCCGGGAGCAGCGTTCTTCGCCAGCGACGACGACCTGCACCGGCGCCTCGATGTCGAGGGCTGGCACCACCTCCTCCAGTTCATCGTCGACGGCATCGCCCAGACCGTCGAGCACGCCAACATCGACGCGTGGGCCGGACGGGTCACGCGGGTCCGGGTCGCGCTCGAGGGCATGTGGTTCCAGGCCACCGCGGGCGGGGCCGGGCACGACGTGCACACCCACGGCAACTGCTCGTGGTCGGGTGTGTACATCGTGCAGGCCGACGAGGTGCCAGCCGGCGCCCCGGCGGCGGACGCCCAGCCCGGGATCGGCGTCACCCGGCTGTACGGCCCGCACTTCACCACCCTGGGCGGGGCGTACGTCGACATCGGCAACGCCTACCTGCAGATGCCGCACCTCGATGTCGACCCGGTCGAAGGCCAGCTCCTGGTCTTCCCGGCCTGGCTGCTGCACCAGGCGATGTCGTACGCCGGCCGCAGGGAGCGCGTCGTCATCTCGTTCAACGCCAGCATCCACAGCTCCGACGGGGATCAACTGTTCGACTACAGCGCCCGCTGAACCAGTTCGGCCGCCGAACAGGTGTCGCCCACCTCAGGAAACGCTTAGGGCCGCATTGCGGCCGACCGCCAGGCGGGGCATGCTGAGACAGGAGAAGGGGGCCTGGTGACCGCGGATGTGATGTTCCGATGAGCAGCGGCAGCGACTCGCGGGCGCGCGTCGCCTCGCGGATCTCCACGCTCACCGCCGCCCGTGTCCCGTTCGTGCGCGCCACCGTCGTGCGCGCCCAGTTCCCCACGTCGGCGCAGCCCGGCGACATGGCGATCGTGCTCGGCGATGGCTCGATGGACGGGTTCGTCGGTGGGCAATGCGCCGAGACCTCGGTGCGCGTGGCCGCCACCGATGTGCTCGAGGGCGGCGAGGCGCTGCTGCTGCGGGTGCTCCCGAGCGGCGACACCGAGTTCCCCGAAACGCCAGGAGCGCGAACGGTCGTCAACCCGTGCTTGTCCGGCGGCGCCGTCGAAATCTTCCTCGAACCCCAGTTGCCACCTCCACTCGTCACGATCGTCGGCACGTCGCCGATCGCCGAGGCCGTCGGGTCGCTCGCCAAGGCGATCAGCTACGAGATCGAGTTCGCTACCGCAATCGCGATCTCCCCGGGTACGACGGCCGTGCTGGTCGCCACCCACGGCCACAACGAGGAAGCCTGGGTGCGTGCCGCGCTCGATGCCGGCGTCGGATTCGTCGGTGTGGTTGCCAGCCCGAAGCGGGGCCAGGCCGTCGTCGACGCCCTCGGGCTGTCGCCCGACGAGCGCGAGCGCATCCACACACCGATCGGGCTGTGGATCGGCGCCAAGACCGCCGACGAGATCGCCCTGTCGATCCTGGCTGAGATCGTCAAGGCGATCCGCCTCGACGGACTGCGGCCGAGCGAGGGTCCCCCCGTCCTCGCATCGGCCGCGTTTGCGCACGAACCCACCCACGAACTCACCGACGCAGCTTCCGGCGCCTTGGAACACAGCGACGGCCCGGCCCTGGTCACGGCGCGCGACCCGATCTGTGGCATGACGGTGATCGTCGCCCCCGACACCCCCACCGCCACGATCGCCGGCGAGCAGATCTGGTTCTGCTGCACCGGCTGTCGCGACCGTGCCGTCGCCGAGGCCGACTGACCACCGCCGCGGACCGACCGCCACCCCGCCACCCGTCGGAAGTCAGTCGTCGGGATCGCCCCGCCGCAGGCGGGTGCGTACCCGGTACCAATGGTGCCAGAACCGCGTCGCCGTGGCGCCCGCGAGCGCCACCACTCCGGCGTCCGCGATCAGCAGGATCTCGTGGTGGGCCAAGATCGCGACGATCACGCCGGCGGCCTGCCTCCGCCGCGCATCGCCTCCCACACCCGAGAGGGGGTGAGTGGCATGTCGGCATGGCGCACGCCGAACGGTTCGAGCGCGTCGACAACGGCGTTGACGATCGCCGGCGGCGACCCCACGGTGGCCGCCTCGCCGATCCCCTTGGCGCCGATCGGGTGGTGCGGCGAGGGGGTGACGGTCGAACCGGTCTCCCAGTCGGGTACCTCCTTGGCAGTAGGGATCAGGTAGTCCATGAGTGAACCGCTGAGGCACGTTCCGTCGTCGTCGAAGGCGAGCAGTTCCATCAGGGCGATGCCCACGCCGTCGGTGAGGCCCCGGTGGATCTGCCCTTCGACGATCATCTCGTTGATCCGCGGGCCGCAGTCGTCCACGGCGACGAACCTGCGGACCTTCACCACAGCCGTCCCCGGATCGATGTCGACGACACAGACGTACGCTCCGAACGGGTACGTGAGGTTCTCTGGGCTGTAGCACACCTGTGCCTCGAGCCCGCCCTCGATCCCATCCGGCAGGTCGCCCGAACCGTACGCATAGCCGGCGACCTGCTGGATCGTGACGATGCGGGTCGTGTCGCCGCGCACGCCGAACCCCGAGTCGGCGTGGCGCCACTCGACGTCGGGCACCGCCGCCTCCAGCATCTCCGCGGCGATCAGCTGGGCCTTGTCGCGAACCTTGCGGGCGACCAGCGCGGCGGCCGCCCCCGACACGGGCGTCGAGCGGCTGCCGTAGGTACCGAGCCCGTACGGAGTCGCGTCGGTGTCGCCGTGGACCACCTCGATGTCGGCTGGCGGGATGCCGATCTCCTCGGCGACGATCTGGGCGAACGTCGTCTCGTGGCCCTGCCCCTGGGTCTGCACCGAGACCCGGACGACCGCCTTGCCGGTCGGGGAGATGGTCAGCTCGCAGGCGTCCGACATCGCCAGTCCGGCGATGTCCATCGTCTTGCGCGGCCCAGCGCCGACCGCTTCGGTGAAGAACGCCACGCCGATGCCCATCAGCTCGCCGCGGGCACGCCGCTCGGCCTGCTCGGCGCGCAGATCGTCGTAGCCCGCCAACTCCAGTGCGAGCCGCAGCGCCCGCGCATACTCTCCCGAGTCGTACGTCCAGCCGGTCCTCGTGGTGTACGGGAACTGCTCGGGCCGGATCAGGTTCTGCAACCGCAGCTCGACCGGGTCGATGCCCAGCTCGTCGGCCAGACAGTCGACCAGCCGCTCAACGAGATAGACAGCCTCGGTGATGCGGAACGAGCAGGCGTACGCCACACCGCCGGGCGCCTTGTTGGTGTAGACGGCGGTCATCGTGGCGTGGGCCGCCTCGATGTCGTAGCTGCCGGTGAACACACCGAAGAACCCGGCCGGGAACTTCGACGGCGCGGCGACGGCGTTGAACGCGCCGTGGTCGGCGAGCACGTGCGTGCGGATCGCCAGGATGCGACCGCCGCGGGTCGCGGCGATCTCGCCGCGCATCCGGTAGTCGCGGGCGAAGGCCGTGCTGACGAGGTTCTCGGTGCGGTCCTCCATCCACTTCACCGGCCTGCCAGTGATCAGCGAGCCGACGATCGCACAGAGGTAGCCCGGGTAGATCGGCACCTTGTTGCCGAATCCTCCGCCGACGTCAGGCGACACCACGCGGATCTTGTGCTCGGGCAGCCCGGTGACCAGTGCGTACAAGGTGCGATGCGCGTGCGGCGCCTGGCTCGTGCACCACAGCGTGAGCTTGCCGGCCACCCGGTCGTAGTCGGCGACCGCACCGCACGTCTCCAGGGGGGCCGGATGGACGCGCTGGTAGGTCATGTCCTGAGTCACCACCACGTCGGCGCGAGCGAACGCCGCCGCGGTCGCCGCGGCGTCGCCCGTCTCCCAGTCGAAGCAGCGGTTGTCCGACTTGTCGGGGCGATCGTCGCGGATCAGCGGTGCGTCCGGGTCGAGCGCCCGGCCGGCGTGCACGACGGCCGCGAGGGGCTCGTACTCGACGTCGATCAGCTCGAGCGCATCACGCGCCGCGTAGTGGTCCTCGGCGACGACGAAAGCGATCTCCTGGCCCTGGAAGCGGACCTTGTCGGTGGCCAGTACGGCTTGCACGTCGTGGGCGAGGGTGGGCATCCAGGCCAGCTTGCGCGCCACCAGGTCGGCGCCAGTGACCACGGCTTTGACCTTTGGGTGGGCCATCGCCGCGCTGGCGTCGACGCGCACGATCCGTGCGTGGGCGTACGGCGACCGCAGGATCGCCAGATGCAGCATCCCGGGGAGCTGGATGTCGTCGCAGTAGCGCCCGAGCCCACGGACGAAGCGCGGATCCTCCTTGCGCAACATCCGGCCGTGACCCCGAGGCTTGCCGGCGTTGTCGACGAAGCCCGGCAGCGTGGGCATGTCGAGAGGCGGATCTATCAGGCTCACTCGGCACGCTCCCTGGCTTCGTACGTTGCCGCCCAACTCACCGAGCGGACGATCGTGGCGTAGCCGGTGCACCGGCAGATCTGCCCAGAGATCGCCTCGCGGATCGCCTCCTCGGAGGGGTCGGGGTCGCGGTCGAGCAAGGCACGGGCGGTCATCAGCATCCCCGGCGTGCAGAATCCGCATTGGAGGCCGTGGCAGGCGACGAATCCGAGCTGGACCGGGTCGAGCTCGCCGTCGTGTTCGAGGTCCTCGACGGTGCGCACCTCGTGGCCCCCGGCCATCGCCGCCAGCACCGTGCACGACTTGACGGGCTCGCCGTCGAGCCACACAGCGCACGCCCCGCAGTTGCTCGTGTCGCACCCCCAGTGGGTGCCGGTCAGCCCGAGGTGGTCGCGCAGGAAGTGCACGAGCAGCAACCGCCCTTCGATCTGGCGGGTGACCTCCTCGCCGTTGACCATCAGGGTCACCTGCATCAGGCGACCGCCTGCACTCGGGCGACGGCGCGGCGCAGGGAGCGCCGGGTCAACTCGTCGGCAAGGTGGCGCTTGTAGTCGGCGCTCCCCCGCATGTCGGTGACCGGTTCGCAGTTCTCCGCCGCCAGCGCGCCGGCCTCGGCATAGACCTCCTCCGACGGCTCGCGACCGCGGAGTGCCCGCGAGATCGGGTGGATGCAAGTGGTGTTCGGGCCGACCGCAGCGAGCCCCACCCGTGCGTCGTCGATCAACCCACCCTCCAACCACACCGCCGCCCCGGCCGAGACGATCGCCCAGTCGCCTGCCCGTCGGTCGACCTTCTCGTAGGCGCTCGACCCGCCCGGCCGGATCGGGATGCGGATCTCGATGAGCATCTCGGCGGGGCCGACCGCGGTTTCGTACGGGCCACGGTGGAAGTCGTCCATCGACACGACCCGCTCGCCCCGGCCGCCGCGGACCACGCAACTCGCGCCGAGCGCCGTGCACACCGCCGACAGGTCTTCCGACGGGTCAGCCTGGCAGAGCGCCCCGCCCAGCGTGCCCCGGTTGCGCACGAGCGGGTCGGCGATCACCTGCTCCGCGTCGCGGAAGATCGGGCACACCTCGGCGAGCAGGTCGGACTCCAGGAGCTGACGGTGACGGGCGAGCGCGCCGATCCGTACCTGACCGGACCCGTCCGCACCGATATCGGCACGGATGTATCCGAGCTCGTCCGCGAGGTCGTTGACGTCGATCAGGTACTCCGGCTGGGCGAGTCGCAGCTTCATCATCGGCAGCAGGCTGTGCCCGCCGGCGATCACCCGAGCGTTGCCGCCGAGCCGTCCGAGCAGCTCGATCGCTTGCTCGATGCTGGTCGCCCGCTCGTACTCGAACGGCGCCGGTACCTGCATGCGTGCCCCTCTCCTGTTCGGCAGGGCTCACCCTGTCACTCGCGTCGGCCCATCGTAAACGAGGTCTTAAGGCTTCCCTGAAGTCCTCCGGTGCCGAGCCTTGCCGGATTGGCTAGTTTGCCCGCCGTGACCCCGACGCAGTTGCGCGCATTCGTGGCCGTGGCCCGTCACGGCTCGGTGAAGGATGCCGCTGAGGAGCTCGCCGTCACCGAGGCTGCGATCTCGTTGAACGTCGCCTCGCTGCGCCGCGAGCTCGACGATCCGCTGTTCACCCGGGCGTCGGTCGGCATCGCCTTCACGCCGGGCGGACTGCGCCTCGCCTCCCGCGCGGCCGAGATGCTCGGTCTGCGCGACCAGACGATCCGCGAGGTGTCCGAAGCAGGGCGCGGGCGACGCCTGCTGCGGCTCGCGACGTCGAGCCTGTTCGCCGAGTACTGCGCCCCCGGCCTGATCCAGCTCTTCGCCAGCCGGGCCAGCGACCTCGACGTCGAGCTGAGCGTGCGCCAGACCGACGAGTTCCCGGCGCTGCTCGCCGCTCGGGCGGTCGACGTCGCGATCGGACCGCGCGTGCCGGTCGCCGGCGACGACCTCGTCCGCACCCCGTTCCTCAAGTACCAGGTCGCCGTCGTGGCCGGGCCGGCGTCCACGGTGACCCGCACGCGCGTACGCGTCGAAACGCTGCGCGACAAGATGTGGCTGCTCGGTCCGTCGGTGACCGAGCCCTACAGCATCACGCACCGAATGGTCAGGGCGATCGGCGTGCCCGAAGCCAAGCAACGGATCTTCCAGAGTCACGCCGCCGCGCTGGAGGAGATCAGACGCTCGCGTGGTGTCGGCCTGGCGGTCACGTTTGCCGCCAACGACGATCTCACCCAGGCACGCCTCGTGCGGGTGGACGTGCGCGGTGGTCTCCAGGAGGGCGTGTGGACGGTGATCACCCCGCCGGCCCACAGCATCACCTCGGCGGCCGCCGAGCTGAAGCGGTTCATCACCACCCCCCGTGCCACCCAGGCGATGCTCCAGGGGGAAGGCGCCACGATCGGCCACTTCCAACCCAGCATCCACGTCACTCTCTGGAGCTGACGACACCTGTCGGCCCCGTGCTTCCGGTGGGCGCAGAGGGTGGGCGCAGAGGGACTCGAACCCCCGACATCTTCCTTGTAAGGGAAGCGCTCTAGCCAACTGAGCTATGCGCCCGAAACGAAGGTGAGAGCCTATCGGCGCTCGGGCGCGCCTCCCGGCTTGACCATGCGAGTTGCGGCGGCCAACGTGGGGACGTGGATGCCATCGAGATGATCATCGACCCGCGCTCGGCGGCGGTCGGCGGTGGCACCGTCGCGCGGGTGCTGCCGTTCCGCGCGCGGCGGATGATCGGACCGTTCATCTTCGCCGACCTCATCGGCCCCGAAGTGCTCGCCGCTGGGCGCGGAACCGACGTCGACGCCCATCCCCACATCGGATTGTCGACGGTGACGTATCTGTTCGACGGACGCCTTGTGCACCGCGACTCGACGGGCGCCGTCGCCACGATCGAGCCGGGGGCGATCAATTGGATGACGGCAGGCGCTGGCGTCGCCCACACCGAGCGAACGCATCCAGACGACCGGCCCCTCGACGTGCCGCTGCATGGGCTGCAGACCTGGGTGGCGCTGCCCGACGACCGCCAGGACGGCGTGCCCGGGTTCGAGCACACGTCGGCCGACGAGATCCCGACGTCGGACGGCCCGTCATGGGTGCGGGTGGCCGTCGGTACCGGGTGGTCCGTGGAGTCGCCGGTGACGACGTCGTCGCCGCTCGTGCTCGCCGAGCTCCACGTCACCGATGGACACCCGCTGCGCATCGACGCCACGCATCCCGAGCGCGGTGTCCTCGCCGTCGACGACGGGCTGACGTTGGCGGGCACGCAGCTCCGTGTGGGACAGCTCGCCGTCCTCGAGACCGGCACACAGCCGGAACTGGCGGGCCGCGGACGGGCGATGCTCCTCGGCGGCGAGCCGGTCGGGCACCGGTACATCTGGTGGAACTTCGTCCACCGCGACCGCGAGGCGATCGACGCGGCGAAGATCGCGTGGAGTGAACAACGCCTCGCCGTGGTGCCCGGCGACCACGACCCCTGGGTTCCGCTGCCCGCCAGCTGAACGAGCGCCAGCGCAGGGCGATCTCGGTCGGATCCGTCCCGCCTGCCGGGAACGTGCCTACCGAGATCGGCGTGCGGCGAGGAGTGAGTCGAGGAGCGCGGGGTGCGTCGCCGCGACCGGGGTTCGGCGAGCGGAAGGATCGAGTGTGAGGAGCTCGCGGTCGAGCGCGTCGACGACGACACCACCGGCCTCGCGCACGACGAGCACGGCACCCGCGTAGTCCCAGACACCATGGGCATCGGGGCTCATGTCGACGAATCCATCGAACGCACCAGACGCAACGGCGCACAGATCGAGCGCTGACGCGCCCATCGCCCGGAACTGACGCCACCCGTAGTGATGGTCGGGCAGCCCGCTCACGGCGATCACGGCGTCGTCGAGGGGCCGGGCGCTGGCGATCTCGATCCGGCGACCGTCGAGCGATGCTCCCTCACCGCGCGAAGCCGTGTAGCGGTCCCCGGTCATCAGGTTGGCGACGGCGGCCACCAACGGCTCGCCGTCGCGGACGAGGCAGAGCGATGTGGCGCACCACGGCAGGCCGAGGCTGGCATTCGTCGAGCCGTCGAGCGGGTCGACGACCACGGTGCCGCGGGGCGACGGGCGCCCATCGGGGTGCTGCAAGCCGGTCTCTTCCGACAGCACCGAGAAGCCGGCGCCGAGCAGCGGCGGGACGCAGACGTCGTCGACGGCGAGGTCAACGAGGTACTGACCGGCTCGAACGCCCGATTCACCCCAGTCGACGGTCGAGGCCACCACAGCTGCCGTCGCGTCGCAGATCGAGGCGAAGAGCGACTGCACCGCTGCGTAGTCGTTGGGTCGGGACATCGTCGGGCACGGTAGTGTCCGAAACTGCATGGCAGTCATCGACGTTGCAGGGTTCGTCGCCGACGTCAAGAGTCAGGCGATCGACCACGGCTTCCACGTTCACGACGAACGACATTTCGTCGAGACGTACTCACTCCGCCAACTCTGGGAGGTCGACCTTCATCCAGAAGAGGCGTGTGCGGGTCCGATCGACCTCCACCTGTCGCTCGACGTCGACCCCAGGGCGATGCTCGGGTTCGAAGACGAGGTGATGAAGCTCGACGAGATCGACGACCCGCCTCCCACCGGCTTCACGTTCCCGCTGATCTTCACGTGGACGTTGCCGCCGCTGCCCGAACCGCCCGACCTGTTGGTGTTGGCGACCGACCTCGCCGGCATCGGTGGCATCGAGTTGCCGGTCGAGGTATCAGCGATCGACTCGTTCCCGAGCGTCACCGATGCCCCCGAACGGAGCCTGTCGATCGTCGCCAAGATGTCGGTCGATCTCGCCGACGTGTACATGAACGTCGACGACAACGTCGAAGCCGCGCTCGATCGTTGCAAACATGTCAGTCTGTACCTGCTCGAGCGAGCACCGGCTTGGTTGCCCGACGAGTACTGACGGTCACCGGTCCCGGCCTGCACCGTTCACCTCCGACCACACCGCCGACCACTGTGAGGGAGTCATGCGAGTCCACGAACTGATCGACATCCTGAGTGATCAACCAGCCGACGCGGAAGTCGAGTTGGCGGTGATCGCGCCCGTCGAGGAGGGCAGCGACGACATCACCGTCGACCGGTACTTCATCGACGGCGTACTCCCGTGGGAGGACGACGACGATGATGACGATGCCGACGGTGACGACGACGGTCACGCCGAAGGTGACGGCGAGTTGACGATCTGGCTCGTCGGCGGCGAAGAGGCCGACGTGAACGCGTTCCTCGACGCGATCGAGCAGGCCGACGCCTGACGGCGATCGAATCAGCAACGCCTGGGGCCCGTGCCCATCCGTTGCTCGATCGGTGGCGGCGTCATGCGGCGAGCGGGGCGTCGGTGAACTGGGTGCGGCTGAGGCGGGCGTAGAGACCGCCGGCGGCGACGAGTTCATCGTGGGTCCCCCGTTCCACGACCCGCCCACCGTCGATCACCGCGATCTGGTCCGCGGCACGAACCGTGGCGAGCCGGTGGGCGATCACGATCGACGTGCGGTCGACGAGCGCCCTCGCCAGCGCCGCCTGGACGGCCGCCTCCGAGCCGGCATCGAGGTGGGCGGTCGCTTCGTCGAGCACCACGACCTGGGGATCCTTCAAGAGGAGGCGGGCAATCGCGATCCGCTGCTTCTCCCCGCCCGACATGCGGTGCCCGCGGTCGCCGACGACCGTGTCGAGGCCATCGGGAAGCGCGGCGACCACGTTCCAGATCTCCGCGGCTCGCAGGGCCGCTTCGATGTCGGCGTCGGTGGCGTCCGGTCGCACGTAGGTGAGGTTGGCGCGGAGCGTGTCGTGGAACAGGTGCACGTCCTGGGCAACGACGCCGACCGTGTCGCGGACCTCGGCAAGCGTCGTGTCACGCAGGTCGACACCGCCGATGCGCACCGCACCTGTGGTCGGGTCGTGCAACCGCGACACGAGCCCGGCGATCGTCGACTTGCCCGCGCCCGAGGGGCCGACCAGCGCCAGCGTCGTGCCGGGTTCCACGCGCAGCGACACGCCGTGGAGGATCTCGTCGGGCAGGTGCTCGTCGAGGCGAACCACACCTTCGAGAGACGCGAGCGAGACCTCCTGCGCGGTCGGGTAACGGAAACGGACGTCGTCGATCTCCACAGCGACAGGCCCGCCAGGTATCGGCGTCGGATCGGCGTGGTCGACGATCGACGGTTCGAGATCGAGCACCTCCAGGACCCGCTCGAAGCTGACGAGCGTGGTCATCACGTCGACCTGCACGTTCGACAGCGACGTGAGCGGCCCGTAGAGGCGGTTGAGGTACGCGGCGAGCGCGACGAGCGTGCCGATGCCGAGGCTGCCGGAGATCGCCAGCACGCCACCGACGCCGTAGACGAGCGCGGTCGCCAGCGAAGCGAGCAATCCGAGTGCGGCCATCACCACGCGTGAGTACATGGCGGAGGTGACGCCGATGTCGCGGACGCGAGCGGCACGTCCGGAGAATGCCTCGGCCTCGCGGTCCGGGTCACCGAACAGCTTGACGAGCAAGGCGCCGGACACGTTGAAGCGTTCGGTCATCATCTGGCCCATCTCGCCGTTGAGGCGGTAGCGCTCACGGGTGATCGCGGCGAGGCGTTGGCCCGTCCAACGAGCGGGGAACACGAACAGCGGGAGGAGCGCCAGCGAGAGCAGCGTGATCTGCCACGACAAGATGAACATCGCGGCGAGCGTGGTGACCACCGCGAGGGCGTTGCCGACGACGCTCGACAGGGTCGACGTGAACGCCTGCTGGGCGCCTTGTACGTCGCTGTTGAGGCGCGACACGAGGGCCCCGGTCTGGGCGCGGCTGAAGAACCCGATCGGCATGCGCTGAACGTGGTCGAACACCTGGGTGCGCAGGTCGTGGATCAAGCCTTCACCGATGCGGGCGGAATACCACCGCTGGGCGATCGAGTTGATCGCCGACACGACGGCGAGCGCAGCGACGAGCGCGGCGAGCCACACGACGAGGTCGGCTCGGCCCTCGGCGATGCCGTCGTCGATGATCGCCTTGAAGATCAGCGGTGTGGCGGCACCGGCGATGGCGTCGATGACGATCAGCACGAGGAACACGGTGATCGCCGCCTTGTGCGGTTTGGCGAACTGGAGGACGCGGCGGACGGTGTCGCCGCGGAGGCGATGGTCGACGACGGAACGGTCCTGGGAGAACTGGCGGAGGCGTGACGGCATAGGGCCCCTTTCGATCACGATCGACGGCATCAATGAGTCGATCTCATGATGAGCTAAACTCACTATATGGGAAGGATATTCCCGGACAGCGCCGACCAGTCGGCCGATCTGGCCGACCTGATCACCGATGCGGCGCGGCGGATCCGCATGGATGCCAACCATGAGTTGAGCGCGCAGGGCGTGACCTGGTCGCAGGTGCGGGCACTGCGGGCGTGCAGCAGGTCGGCCGACCCGATGCGGATGAGCGACCTCGCTGACCGCCTCCACATCGCTCGGCGATCCGCGACGTCGGTCGTCGACGAGCTCGAGTCGCGTGGCCTGATCGAACGGGGCAGCGACCCGCACGACCGGCGCGCCACGACGTTGGCAGTGACCGCCGCGGGTCACGCGTTGCTACGCGAGTTGCAGGTGTTTCGTCGCGACGCCACGGCTCGGTTGACCGCGGCGGCGGGGCTCACCCCGACGGAAGTCGCCGCGCTACGCAGCCTGCTCGCCAAACTTGCCCACCCCGAATGAGTACCCCGGCGGAGTAACAGTAGGGACGGACCCCGGTGTTACTCAGGTGAGGTCGGCGAGGATCGTGTCGAGACGGCGGTAACCCTCCTGGATGCCGACCTCCATGCCGCTGGCCACGAACGCGTCGCGGCCCTCGAAGCTGTCGACGAGCGACGTCGCCGTGAGTCGGGTACGGCCGTCGCCGATGTCTTCGAGGTGGAGCTTCTCGAGCGACACCCCATCGGGGAACCCCTCGAACGTGAAGGTCTGCACGATCAGCTCGTCGGGTCGCACCTCGTGGAACGAGCCGTGGAACCAATATTCCTCGCCGTCGCGCTCGCTGACGTAGCGCCATTCGCCGCCCGTGCGGCACTCCCAGCGATCGATGCGCGAGGTCTCGAGGCTGTCCGGTCCTTGCCACTGGACGAACAGTTCGGGATCCGTGTGGGCGCGGAAGACCTTGCTCGGCGGGGCGTCGAACTCGCGGACGATGGTGACCATCGGGACGTCGTCGTGAACGGTGATCTGTGCCTGTCGGGTGGTTGTCATGTGACTGCTCCTGTGTCGTTGGATTCGGTGGTGGACCCGGTGGTGGTCCCAGTGGTGGATGGGGTGATCGCTTGGGTCGAGGCGGCGGGCGGGTCGTCGGGCATCGCTGCCAGCACTGCATCGAGGCGGCTGAAGCGCTGCTCGGCCTGACGTCGGTATCGCTCGATCCACTTCGTCATGAGGTCGAACACCTCCGCTTCGAGATGGACCGGGCGCGCCTGGGCCTCGCGGCTGCGAGACACCAGCCCGGCCGACTCCAGCACCTTCAGGTGTTTGGAGACCGCCTGGATGCTGACGTCGTAGGGCCGGGCGAGCTCGGTGACGGTCGCGTCGCCGTCGGTGAGACGGGCGACGATGTCGCGACGAATGGGATCCGCGAGTGCGGCGAACATGTCCGTCAATGGATCGCGTGCGGCTGCTGCGGTCATCGTTCTCACCCTCTTGTCAACCGATTAGTTGAATACTGTACCGGCCACAACCATCCCTCGTCAACCATTTGGTTGAATGCAGATCGCTCGCCGCCTGGGAGCCGCCAAGTCGGGTCCTTCGCCCCTGTTGCCCCAGCTCACGGGCTCGTAGTGTCCATCTCAGATCGAGATTGCTCGATCCCAGCGAAAGGGATTCTCATGCATGATTCGAAAGCTCCGGCTGCGGTGGTCGCACTCCCCCGCCGACGGATCGACGCGGTGCTCATCGGCATCGGTGTGCTCGCCACGCTGGCCTTCGTGGTCGCCGGCGCCCTGCTCACGTGGGGCAGCAACTTCTCGGCCGACTACGTCCGAGAGGAGCTGTCGTCGCAGCAGATCACGTTCCCGAGCGCCGAAGCGCTCGAGGCCGAAGGTCGTGACGACCTGCTCAAGTTCGCCGGCCAGCCGCTGGCGACCGGTGCCCAGGCCGAGGCGTACGCCAGCTACATCGACGGGCACCTGCAGAACACGGCTGATGGCTTGACCTACGCCGAGCTCGGAGCCGTCGAGCGGGCGGCGAACGCGGCGGTGCAAGAAGCGATCGACGCCGGTGAACCGCAAGCGGTGATCGACGAACTGCAGGCTGAAGCCGACACGGTGACCGCGCAACGCAACACGTTGTTCAAGGGCGAGACGTTGCGGGGCCTGCTCTTGACGGCCTACGCCTGGTCGACGGTCGGCCAGATCGCCGGCTACGCGGCGATCGGTGCCTTCGTCGCCGCCGGTCTGATGGCCGTGCTCGTGGTGTTCGGGATCTTCCACTACCGCAAGACCCCCGAGGTGAACCTGTCGAGCTGACACGACAGGCATCGCTGAGCGGCGAATGCGGAGCGGGACGACGGGCCCTCGACGGAAACGTCGGGGGCCTCGTCGCGTTCTGCCAGCCACGGTGCGAGCGCCCGCGGACGCGCGAGTAGCGTCGGGCCGCGGGGACGACGACGCGAGAGGGGAACCGCGATGACCACTCCGAACTTGCCGGGACGACTCGGCCAGCCCGACCTCACGCTCGCCGAGGACCCGCGGGCCGACCCGCGCCTCGTCGCTGCGTTCGAGCAGTTCGGGCTCGCCGGAGCGGCAGCTGCGTCGCCGGTCGGGGCCGACGCCTCGATCGACGCCATCCGCGAGTACATCGCCGCGGCGGAGGAGGGATTCGAGGGCCTGTTCGCAGCGATCGCCGGTGGCACGCCAGCGGTCGAAGGCGTCGTGCGGTCGATCGAGAAGATCGATGGTCCCGACGGCAATGAGATCACGCTGTACATCCACCGGCCTGACGGTGTCGATGGTCCTCTGCCCGGCGTGTTGCACATCCACGGCGGCGGGATGGTGCTGCTCGCGGCGGAGGGTCCGCTGTACGCGCGCTGGCGCGATTCGCTCGCCGCGGCGGGGATGGTCGTCGTCGGCGTCGAGTTCCGCAACGGTGCCGGACGCCTCGGTCCACACCCGTTCCCGGCCGGGCTCGACGACTGCGTCACTGCGCTGAGGTGGGTCGTCGATCGGAGGGCTGACCTGGGGATCGACAAGCTGGTCGTGTCGGGAGAGTCCGGAGGCGGGAACCTCACGCTCGCCACGACGCTGCGCGCCAAGCGCGCCGGAATGATCGATGAGATCGCCGGTGTGTACGCGATGTGTCCGTACATCTCGGGCACCTGGGCCGACCCGCCCGCAGAGCTGACGTCACTGTTCGAGAACGATGGCTACTTCCTCGACGTGTCGATGATGGGTGTGCTCTCCCGTGCCTACGACCCCGATGGCGAGCATGTCGACGATCCGCTGGCGTGGCCGTTGCGTGCGACCCAGGACGACCTCGCCGGGCTGCCGCCACACGTCATCTCGGTCAACCAGCTCGACCCACTGCGCGACGAAGGACTGGCGTACGCCCGCAAGCTCCTCGACGCCGGTGTGTCCACCGTCTGCCGGACCGTCAACGGCACGACGCACGCCGGCGACATGATCGGCGCCGGCGCGCTGTCCGACGTCTACGACGCCACGATCCGCGACATCGCCAGCTTCGCCCGGTCCCTGTAGCCCGACGCCCGAGCACCGAGACGCTGACAGGATTGCATCCGGGGTCAGACACCAGATGCAATCCTGCGCGCCACACGGCACGCGGTCTAGGGTTCTCGCCGAGCAACGGGAGGTACTCCATGGAGCAGTTCAGCTCGAGACAGCGGCGCATCGAGGACGAAATGGCCGCCACGCGGGTACCGATCGTGCAGCGCAAGCTCCGCGTCGGTTCGACTGACGATCCCGCTGAACACGAAGCTGACCGCGTCGCCGATCAAGTGCTCGCCGCGATCCGCGCCGACAGCGCCGCGGGAACGTCGCCGATCCGCACCGACGCTGGCGCCGCCGGTCGGATTCGCCGGGCGCCCCACCGGCTCGATGGCGGGGCGAACGTTGTCGGGGCCGACACGGAGGCTCGCATCCAACGGATGCGGGGCCGCGGTGCCGCGCTCCCCGAACCCATGCGACAGACGATGGAATCGGCCTTCGCCACAGATTTCTCCCACGTCCGCGTGCATCGCAGTGGTGAGTCGAGCCGGCTGTCCGACGAACTCTCGGCGCGTGCGTTCACCACCGGCAACGATGTGTTCCTCGGTTCGTCGGTGGATCTGAGCAGTCGCGACGGCACACGCTTGATGGCCCACGAGCTCACCCATGTGGTGCAGCAGGGCTCGACGGCCGTGCGGCGCACCGCCGTGAGCGCCGACGTCGTCCGTCGCGACCCGAAGAAGAAGGGCACCAGGCCGCTGCAGAGCATCGACGAATCCGCGCACTACGGCCACAGCCGCGACGACGAGCACCGCACTGCGAAGACGGCACTCGAAGCAGCCGACGGCAACAGCTGGACGATCAGCACGAAGCTGTACAACCATCACAAGCCCGACGGCAAGTCGCTGACGACGAGCATCAAGAGTGGCGACCGGTACCTGGTCGTGTGCACGTTCGCTGACAAGTCGAGCGGGCGGCTGACGTATCACACGGCGTACATGTCGAAGACCCCGGCCGCCGGAGGCATCCCGAACACCACCTACTGGCAACCGCAGGGGATGGAGATCGCCGCCTGACCGCCACAGTGAGCGGACCTGTCGATCCGATCCGAGAACTCGACGCGGATACTCGAACGCCGGTCCTCCATCGCTCAGGGCCGTTGAGGGCATAACGTGCGGCTGTGCATGAGTCGGCGGGGCCGGACGATGGGGCCAAACGATCGCTCGACGTGACGTGGCTCGGGCACGCCACGGTGCTCGTCGACATCGACGGCGTCCGATTCCTGACCGACCCAGCCCTCACGCCACGCATCGCTCACCTCAGGCGTCACCATGCGGTCGACCTCGACGAGCTCGCACCCGACGTGGTGCTGATCTCGCACATCCACATGGACCACCTCCATCTGCCGTCGATCCGCTTGTTGACCCGTGACCCCGCCCGCCCGATCACGGTGGTCGTGCCCGCCGGCTCGGCCGGTCTGGTTCGACGAGCCGGTTTCGCCGAGGTGATCGAGACGAGCGTGGGAGGCACCCATCAATTCGGGTCTGTCACGGTCGAGACGGTGCCCGCCGTCCACTCCGACGCCCGGGGTCCACACCGCCGGACCCGCGCCGCCGCCGTGGGATTCGTGCTGTCCGGCGATGGCGGCACCGTCTACTTCGCCGGCGACACCGATCTGTTCGACGCGATGGTCGACCTCGCCCGGGCGGATGTCGCCTTGGTGCCGATCGGTGGATGGGGTGCGACCGTGGGCGACGGTCACCTCGACGCGCACACCGCCGTCGACGCCACTCGCCTCCTCGAACCGCGCCTCGTCGTGCCGGTGCACTGGGGCACGTACAGCCCGGTGTCGTACCGCCGCGGTCGTCCGGCCTGGTTGGCCCGACCCGCGGAGGTCTTCGCCGAGGATCTCGCGGCTGCGGGGCTCGATGACAAGCTGCATCTGCTCGAACCCGGTGGCCGGCTGCTCCTGCCGTCCCGCCCGACGCCGGAGGATCCGTGACACCTGAGCCGACCTCCGACACAGGGCTCGACCGAGCCGCTGCTCACGCCGCTGATCGCCCGTCGCTGGCCAGCTTGTTGTGGCGCGGCTTGGTCACCGCGATCTGGACGGCGGTCGTGCTCTGGTTCCTGGCCTGGGTCCTTCCCGGCTTCTCGATCGACAGCGCCAGCGAGGCGCTGCTTGCCGGCCTGCTCATCGGCGTGTTGAACGCGATCATCTGGCCGGCGCTGTCGGTGATCCTCGTGCCGATCTCGATCCTCACCCTCGGCATCGGCGCCATCGTGATCGATGCACTCGCCGTGTGGTGGCTGCTCGACCGACTGCCGGGTGTTCACGTCTCCGGCTTCTGGACGGCGCTGGCGATCGTCATCGGGCTCGTGCTGGTCGCCACGATCGCCGCTGCCGCGTTGGCGATCGACGACGACAGCGTGTTCGACCACGAGGTACGAGCGCTCGCCCGGAGCCGCCGCAAGGAAGCCACGGTCACCGACGTGCCGGGCATCGTGTTCATCCAGGTCGACGGCGTGGCCAAGCCGATCCTCGAGCGGGCGATGCGCGGCGGCGACGTCCCGACCATCCACCGGTGGGTCAACGATGGACATCACCGGCTCGCCGGGTGGACCACCGGCTGGTCGTCGCAAACCGGAGTGAGCCAGTGCGGGATCCTTCACGGCTCGACGTCGGACATGCCGGCGTTCCGCTGGGTCGACAAGACCACCGGCGATGTCGTCGTGTCCAACCACCCGAAGTGGGCCAAGGCGATCGAGGTGGCGCATTCCGACGGCAACGGGCTGCTCGCCCACGCGGGTTCGAGCTACGGCAACCTCTTCTCCGGCGACGCCGAACGTGCGGCGATGACGATGAGCGGGATCGCCCGCCGCAAGGAAGGCCGCCTCGGAGCCGGATACTTCGGCTACTTCTCGAAGCCGCAGAAGGCGACCCGCACGTTCGTCGGCGTCGTCACCGAGATCGCTCGAGAACGACGGGCGGCAGCCGAGCAGCGCCACCGCGACGTCGAACCTCGCGTCCACCGTGGCTGGACGTACTCGCTGCTGCGGGCGTTCACCACGATCATCTCCCGCGACGTCTCCGTGCAAGGCGTGATCAACGACATGTGCGAGGG
>CAZQCP010000008.1:0-14989 GCA_964592115.1 uncultured Ilumatobacteraceae bacterium | reverse complement strand
ACCGCTCGGCTTGCGCCCCCGCAGTCCAGCTCGTCGTCGACGATCTCCGACGCCAGAACCTCATCGACTGACTGCCACTGCGCAGGCCGGCAGTCAAACGACGCTCGGCGGTGTCCGGGGTAGCGCGAGTCGACGGACTACGTTCAGCGCTCGTGAAAGTGGAGTGTCGGGACCTTCGCGGAGACGCTCACCGCGTCGATGAGGAGGCGCTCGTCCACCGAACGGCGGCTTACGCGGTTTGCCGAGACCGCGACTCCGTGCTCCTTGTCCGCGTCCGCGGAAGCGTCAGATGGTTCTGGCCCGGGGGCGGGGTCGAGGCCGGCGAGACGGTATTCGAAGCGTTGGAGCGTGAAGTCCGCGAGGAGACCGGGCTGCACCTCGACCCGCCCTACGAGCTGCTCACCCGTTGGACAGAGGACTTCTTCGACCTCGACTCACACGAGCCATGGCGGTGCAGCCGCAGATTCTTCGCCGTGAGCCAGTTCCGGGGGACGCTGCTCCGAATGGGTAACGGCACCGAGACCACCGCGGCGCAGTTCATCCCGCTCAGCGCGCTCGGCAATGAGCCAATCGACGGAGCCGTGGGGCGCGTTCTCGCGCTGGCGAACGCCGGCTACGACGGGTACACCGGCTCAACAGCCGCGACCGACTGAGCACCGCAAAGGCGCCGCAGGTCGGCCGAGGCCGCGCTACGGGCCCGAGTCCTCGGCGGCTGCGCACACGTCCGCCCAACGTTCCATCGCGTCGGGCGAGCCCATAGCGGAACGTAGGCAGTCGGTGTAGGCGACTTGCTGTTCGGCGCGGCGGCTGCAGGGCGTCGTCCAGCGCTCGGCGGCGTCTGCGCTGCCCACTCCGCGGAGGCACGCCTGGGCGTGGGCCTTCACGAGCGCCGTGTGATCCGCTCGCGCTCGGCACGACGGCGCCCAGCGCTCGGCGGCATCGGCGCTCATGCCGCGGAGGCAATGGACGTAGGCCACATCGGCGTCGACCACACGCGGTGGACTTTCTGGTTCGACAACCGGTGCGATCTCCATGTCGCCACCGGCAGAGTTTGCGTAGACGACCCATCCGCCACCGGCGGCCATCGCCATCGTGGCAACTAGCGACCCGATCAGCAGTCGTCGATCTCGTCCGTTCATGACAATCTCCTCCTCACGTGGAACTCGGATTCGAGTCCTCGATGTCGGTTCTCGCACACGCCGGTATCAAGCCGCAGGTGGGCCGGTATCAGCCCGGTATCAGGTGGATTGACCGCGCGGGACGATTGCCGGAGACTGGGATGCGTGCGGATCTCGGTGCTCGGACCTCTCACCATCGACGGTGTGCCCGGCAGCCCGAGCCCGCGTGACCGGATGGTCCTCCAGGCGCTGACGCTGCACGGTCGTGACGTCGTGCACCCCGAACAACTCGCCGAGGTTCTGTGGCCGCGCGACGTGCCACCGTCGTGGAACAAGGTCGTCCAAGGATGTGTGTCACGTCTGCGCCGATCGCTCGGACCCGACGCGATCGAGACCACCCCCGAGGGCTACCGCTTGATCACGGCGAGCGACGAGATCGACGTGTCGGAGTTCGAGCGACTCGTCCAGCGCAGCCGCGATCTCCTGGCCCTCGGCGAACCCGAACGGGCCGACCACGCCATTCGCGAGGCGCTGACCCTCTGGCGCGGAGAACCGTTCGGCGACCTGTCCGACTGGGACGACGCGCGCATCGAGCGCGAACGGTTGACGGAGCTGCGCCTCGACGCCGAGGAGCTCGCGGTCGACGCCGCGCTTCGCTCGGGACGCCATCGCGAGGTACTGGCCGAGGCCCGCGCCCGCGCCGAGCAACAACCGATGCGAGAGGAGCGCTGGGCCCTGCTCGCCCGCGCCGAGTACCAGTCGGGTCGTCAGACAGCAGCACTTCGCGCGCTGCGCCGAGCGCGCGACCTGCTCGCGACCGAGGTCGGTCTGGAGCCCGGCCCGGAGTTGCGTTCGCTCGAGACATCGATCCTTCAGCAGGACCCGTCGCTCGATGTCGTCACCGCCACTGTCGAGTCGAGCCGCGCCTGCCCGTTCCGCGGGCTCTTGCCATACGACGTTGGCGACAGCGAGCTCTTCTTCGGGCGCGACGGCACCGTCGCCGAGTGTCTCCGGCTCCTCGACGAGCAAGGTGTGGTCGCCGTGATCGGACCCTCGGGGAGCGGCAAGTCATCGGTCGTTCGCGCTGGCGTGGCTGCGGCGCTCGCACGATCAGGACGCTCGGTGCGGATCATCACGCCCGGCTCGCGGCCGACGGATACCGCCTCCGAGATCGAGCGGTCGCAGGACGACGTGCTCGTCGTCGACCAATTCGAAGAAGCGGTCTCTGGCGTCGACCGATCCGACAGCGGCATCTTCTTCGACGCTGTGACACGCTTCGCCGAGCGTGGACAGGTCGTGATCGCGATGCGAGCCGACCGGGTCGGCGCCGCTGCCGCCCACCCACCGCTCGCCCGTCTGGTCGAGCGCGGACTGCATCTGCTCGGAGCGATGACCGAGGAGGATCTCAGGGCCGCGATCGAAGGACCTGCGCAGCAGGCGGGGCTGCTTCTCGAGCCGGGACTGGTGGACCTCCTGGTGCGCGAAGTCGAAGGCGAGCCGGGCGCGCTCCCCCTGATGTCGCACGCCCTCCGGCGCACGTGGGAACGTCGCGAGGGCAGAGTCCTCACTGTCAGTGGCTACCGGGAGACAGGTGGGCTGCGAGGTGCCGTCGCGCAGACGGCCGAGACGCTCTACGCCTCGCTGTCGCACGATGAACAGCTGATCGCGCGCGACCTCATGATGCGCATGGTCGCACCAGACCCTGAGGGCGGGGCGGTCCGCTCGGCTGTGCCGCGTCGGTCGATCACCGGCGATGATCGGCATGAGCGCGTGATCGGACTGCTCGTCGACTCACGCCTCGTGACGAGCGACGACACGTCGGTCGAGCTTGCCCACGAGGCGCTCGTCAGAGCGTGGCCGCGCCTGCGGACGTGGCTCGACGACGACGTCCAGGGCCAGCGAATCTTCCGGCACCTGACGCTCGCCGCCGACAGTTGGGTCGCCCTCGGCCGACCCGACAGCGAGCTGTATCGAGGGGTTCGGCTCCGCGCCGCGCTCGACTGGCGCGCCCGCGCCGGGCCTGGGCTCACGCCCATCGAGGACGAGTTCCTCGACGCCAGCGAGCGCGAACACGATCGAGCCGAGGGCGAGGCCGAGGCCCGGGCCAACGAGCACGCACGACGCAATCGTCAACTGCGGGGGCTGCTGGCGTGTGCGGCCGTGCTGCTCATGATCGCCGTGCTGGCGACGGCGTGGGCGAGTCGCTCGGCCGGGCGAGCCAACAACCTCGCCGCGGAGGCGACGACAGCGCGCGCCCGCAACCTCGCCGACCTGGCGCGCAGCCACGTCGGGCAGGACCAAAGCCTTGCGCTCCTGCTCGCGGTCGAGGCCTTTCGCCTCGACGACTCCCCGGTTGCTCGCGGCGCGATGTTGGACGCATCGTTCGAACGATCGCTCGGCCGCACGTCGATCATCACTCCCGCCAGCGACTACATGGCGGTCGCCGTCGACGAACGCGGCACAGTCGCCGTCGCCAAACGACCGAACGGCCAGCTCGACGTCGTCGATCTCGAGACCAGGAGCGTCCGCCATGCAGGACTTCCCAGCGCCGCATCGCCGATCGACGGGCTCGACGTGCATCCCGACGGTTCGATCGCGGTCTCCTCCGGAGCGGGATCCGTCGCCGTGTACGACCTCCGCGACGGGATCCGAGTCGTCGAGCTACCCCAACGCGGCGACTACACGTTCGTTCGCTTCTCACCGAGCGGTGCGGAGCTCGCGGTGTCGGACGACCGCGGAGTGGTCGAGATCCTCGACACTGCCACCTGGGAGCCGATCGCGACGCTCGACACCGGCACTGGTGACCTCGTGTCGAACATCGAGTTCGACGAGTCGGGCGAGCTGCTGTACGCGGCCACGGCTGCGCTGTTCGGCACTGTCGAGCCGGCCCGTCTCCACGTGTTCGACAGCCGCACCGGAGCGGTGGTCGCCGGACCGACCGACACCGGCGAGCCATTGATCTCGAGCATCACGATGCTTCCCGGCGATGAGATCGCGGTCGTGGGCCACCGGATCGAGCGCCGGAGCGCCGACGATCTGGAGTTGATCGGAGAGCCGTTCGGATTCATGCTGGTCCCCGAACTCGTCACCTTGGACGTGACGTCGGACGGGTGGCTGCTCGCCGGCTCACCGGTCGACCTGCAGATCTTCGAGCTCGGCGAGGGCGGGACGGTGACGGACCCGGAGATGATCGAGCGTGGGGCGCCGGGCGTGGAATTCGTGGCGGCGACCGGAACGGTCGTGACCGCCGACATCGACGGCATGGTGTCGACGTGGACGTGGGAACCGGAGGACGGCCCCGGTGTCTTGCTGGAACCTGTCGGCGACGGTCAGGTCGTGGCGTCGCCGGGTGGATCGACACTGGCGGTCTGGCAGACCGGGCAGGGTGTCCGGCTCCACGACGGCGCGACGCTCGCAATGCGGGCCGAGCTCGCCATCGCCGCTGACGTCGACGTGCTCGGCGTCGATCTCCGAGAAGACCGGATCGTGACGCTGACATGCCCATCCCAGCCCGAGCAGTGCATGGCGAGCGTCGAGATGTGGGACGCGATCACTGGCGAGCGTCTCGTTGGGCCGGCGCCAGCGGGCGAGGTATGGAAGGGCTCTCGCAAGGGCGTCGTGTTCGCCAACGACGGGACTCGTGTGGCGGTCGGCGATACGAGCGGGATCGTGACCTTCTACGACGCCGACACGCTCGCGACGGTCGGAAACCGCCTCGACGTGACGACCCCAACTGCCGTGGCCGGAGGGCAAGTCTGGGCGCTGACGGCGATCGATGTCGGCGGCCGCTCGTTGGTCACCGCCCACGACGAGCTCGGCCAATCGGCCACCTGGGACGTGACTGGCCCCGATGCGGTGTTGATCGGAGCGCTGGAGAACGCGTTGCGGATGGAGTTCTTGTCCGACGGATCGCTCGTGACGTCGTCGGGGCGCGGCGCGTTGGTCCTGCGGGATCCGTTCACGTTGGCGCCGACGTCTCGGGTCCTGCCGGGCACGATCCCGACCGACTCGTACGATCGATCCGACAACGGCCTGATGGTCTCGAGCGGCGACGAGGGCGCGCAGCTGTGGGACCTCACGACCGCCGACATGATGACCGGCCCACTCCCGGTCGCTCGCTCGACGATCTCGTCCGACGGCACGATGCTCGTCCTCGGCGCGGGCCGGCTCGGCTCGAACGTCAGGGCCGTGTCGCTGCTCGGGGACGACCTCGCGAGCGAGGCGTGCCGCCGAGCCGGGCGGAACCTGACCATCGAGGAGTGGAGCTCGATCATCGGACCTGACCTCCCCTACCGGACCACCTGCGACGAGTGGCCGAGCGGGGAGATGACGGAAACAGGTTGAATCTGGGCCCCGACGACGCCTTCCGAGCACAGAGGGCGGGTGGGACTTGGGAACCAGTGACGGTTGCGCGAGCTGCCAGGACACGGCGCATCGAGCGGGGAGAGCAGGCCGCGACGCAGGTGCCACTCCCTGAAGGCGAGCGCCGCCCGCCGATACCGACCTCCACGGCTTGTTTCGCACCGCTCCCCTGCTCAGCCAGGAAGCAAGTATCACCGCACGGTCGGCGGCGGAGCCGGTTGGGGCGAGTCAGGATCGAAGCGCACGATCGAGAGATCAGCTGTGGGTTCGGGATCACACGCGATCGGCGGTGATGCGCTTGTCCTTCTCGGCTCGGACGAGGCTGTCGTAGTCGCGCTCGTTCTGATCGGCGTAGGCCTCCGAGAACTCGGCGATGGCGTGGTCGAACACGTCGCTGCTGCCCAGATATGAGGCGATGGCGATCCGATCACCGGAACGAGCGTGAGCTCGAGCGAGTGCCGCCGCACACATGCGCGCATAGCTCGCCATGGTGGCTGGCCTCATCGCCTCGACGATCGCGGCACCCTTCCAGTCGCGGAGTTGGCGGACGTAGTAGTCGCGTTCGACGCCATCGAAGCCGTGCACGTGATCCCACCCGAGGAAGATGTCGCTGCTCGCTTGCATGAGATGCTGGCCCTGCACCACGCGTTCACCGTGCGCGAGGCGTTCGCCGCGCCCGAGGAACTCCTCGAGCACCGAAGCCTGTGCTTCTTTGGCTTGGAGGAACAGCGGATCGTTGTCGTCGCGGCCGAGCAACAAGATGATCCACGATCGCGTGCCGACGCTCCCCACTCCGACGACCTTGCGCGCCATGTCCACGACACGGAACTCCTCGAGCAGATGACGTCGATCGCTCTGCAACGTGCGTCGATAGTCCCTCACGACGCCGCGCAGCATCTCCTGGAGCCGGTCGCGATCGCTTCCCTCGAAGACGTCCTCGATGGGCTCGACCAGAGGCGGGCTGCTCGTGATCCGTCGTTGCCCATCGACGACATGGGTCATCTTGTGGAATGCCTGCAAACTGTCGCGGGTGCGAGCCTTGGCCATGCTGGCGGCGGCTCGCTTGCGAGCCACCGGATCGATCTCGCTTCGCAACTCGGCGATCGCCGACTCGAAATCGATGTGCGAGTACCACACGGCCAGGTTGGTCATGGCGGCGAACTCGTGCATCACCGAGCGATAGTTCCCCACGAGAGCGAGCAACACTCGGGCGCGCTCCTTGGTCGAGAAACCGTTGTCACGCCCGGCAATCGAGAAACTGGCGGCCAATCGCTTCAGATCCCACTCCCACGGTCCCGGATGAGTCTCGTCGAGGTCGTTGATTCCGAACACCAGTCGACGCTCAGGCGACGCGAACACGCCGAAGTTCATCAAGTGCGCGTCACCGCAGAGCTGGGTGGTGATACCTGAGCGTGGCGTGCTCGCCAGATCGGCAGCCATGATCAACGCCGCACCGCGGTAGAAGGTGAACGGCGAGACGAGCATCCGGCCGTATCGGATCGGCACCAGCGACGGCACACGGGTAGCGGCCTGCGACTCGAGCAGCGCGACCGGATCCGGCCGGTACTTGCCCGGCACGAAGTCTGCATGGCTCGCTCGCGGAACCTCCCGTCGCGCCGCCTTACCGCGGGCGACTCGCTCATCCACCGTCAGGTGCGGCACCACCTTGCCGTGCTCGTAGCGCATGCCCACCGGAAGCGGCTGGGACTCGTCGTACACCTCATCGCCTGCGGTCATCACCCCACCCGTCTACTCCGGCCGGCACGCAGTATGCCACCCCCACCGCGGAGCACGTGCCGGATGACTGCCGGCACACACTCGACGTCGCCGGTCAACCATCCGACGAGGGGTCCGCAACACTTCCGCTCGAGCGACATGCGTTCGATGTAGCAGGCGTCGACCCCATTAACGTGCCCCGTGATGAGCACCGCTTCCAAAGTGGCCGGCCGAAAGCGGTTGGCGGCGATCATTGCGTTCTTGTTGGTCGCCGGCGTGGTCGTGGCCACGGTGGTGCGTGTCACCGACGAGCCACAGCGCGTCGCAGGCGAGTTCATCCTCGTCGCAGTGGCAATCGGAGGTGCGTGGATAGCGCTCATCTCGACGAAGGCACGTCGCGGGGCGGGCGGGATCGTGTCCTTGGCTGCGGTCATGGCGTTGCTCGTCAGCGTGATCAACGCGGACGGCTACCGCGTGCTCTCGGTCGTGGTCCGCGTCGTCGCGATCGTCGTCGCCGTAGCTCTCGCGAAGTACGCCCTCGGAACGACGGTGGGCGCGCTCAAGCAGAGCGACACCGAGGGCACGCCGGTGCCGGCCGCGACGCGAGGCGTCCTGTTCATCAACCTGAAGTCCGGCGGCGGCAAGGCGGAGCAACACCAGCTCGTGGACGAGTGCACGAGACGCGGCATCGAGCCCGTGGTGCTGGAGCCGGGCCAGGACTGGCTCCAAGTGGTGCGGGACGTGGCCGCCAGCGGCGTCGACGTCATCGGCATGGCCGGCGGCGACGGCTCCCAGGCGATGGTCGGCACGGTGGCGGTCGAGATGGGATTGCCGATGGTCGTGGTGCCGGCTGGCACCAGGAACCATCTCGCACTCGACCTCGGACTCGACCGTGACGACGTCGTCGGAGCGCTCGACGGCTACGGAGAGGCTGTCGAGCGAACGATCGACCTGGCCGACGTCAACGGTCACGTGTTCGTGAACAACGTCTCGCTCGGCCTGTACGCGGCCGTCGTGCGCTCCGCGGCGTACCGCGACGCGAAGGTGGACACGACTCTCGCCACCCTGCCTCAGGTGCTGGGTCCGAAGAGCCAACCGTTCGATCTGCGCTTCACGGGTCCCGATGGCACACAACATCGGGGCGCCCACATCATCCAGATCTCGAACAACCCGTACGGCACCACGTTCGGTGGCTTGGGGAGCCGACCTCGGATGGACACTCACCAGCTCGGCGTCGTGACATTGGTACTGGCCAAGCGGGGCGACGCCGCACTCTTTCTCGCTGCGCTGGCATCAGGTCATCCGGAGCGTTTCGGAGGGCTCTCGTCATGGGCGACACCGACGTTCGAGGTCACGTCCGATGCCCCGATCGAACTGGGCCTCGATGGTGAGACCAGGGTCATGAATCCGCCACTGCGTTTCTCGGTCCGCCCTTCGCCAGTCCGCGTGCGACTCCCCAAGCAATCCATCGGCTACTCGCCCGCCGCCCGCTCGCTCGGCTGGCGGGAGTCCCTCCGCCGCTTGTGGGCGACGGCCGTGGGTACGGTGCCAGAATGAACGACGCGTCCGAACGCCCGACGCGGCTCTCGCCGGCGGCACGGCTCGCCGAGGTGATCGGAGCCCGTCCATCGCCCCGGAGAACGGTCGACGCTCAGGCACTGCGCGAGCTCGGGAGGGTCGACGTTGCTGTCTATCGAGCGATCGCCAGCACGCCGACGCCCACGCTCGACGAGCCGCTGCGACGCCTCTCCGCGTTCGCCAACCACTCGAAGCTGTGGCTGGCAGTAGCGGCGACCCTGTCCGCGCTCGGGGGAGCGAGAGGGAGAAGGGCTGCTGCGACAGGGCTCGTCGCAGTGTGTATCAACTCGGCCGTGGTGAACCTGCCGATGAAGCTGACGAGCAGACGGGAGCGCCCTGACCGGGACGGAGCGGGGGTGCCGGATGAGCGCCACGTACCGATGCCGATCTCGACGTCGTTCCCGTCGGGCCACTCGGCATCTGCGTTCGCGTTCGCAGGCGCGGTGGCAGGATCGATTCCGGTGCTCGGCGCACCGTTGCGCGGTCTGGCGTCGGCGGTCGCGTATTCGCGCGTGCACACGGGGGTGCACTACCCCGGCGACGTCATCGTCGGTTCAGTCGTCGGGGCGACGATCGGCGAGGCGACAGCGATCGCAACGAACGCACTGCTCCGTCGCGCGCGGAACTAGCACTCAGCGGCGATCGGGCAATCAGGACGAATCGCGCGGTTCCAGCGTCTCGTCGTTCCACATCGGGTCGATGGCGGCGAGGGCGTCGTCGATCGAGTCGTAGAAGTGGTCCCTGTCGAGGGTCCGATGCAGGCCGTAGTCGCGCACCAGGTCCCGCAGGCGACTTCGCAGCTCGACGAAGGCCAGGTGCACATCGTCGGCGTTGAGCTCGTTGTCGAGCCGCTCCAGCATCCCTGCCGCGGTGACATCGATGTCGGTGACGGCCTCACACTGCAGCACCACCCAGCCCGGGCGGCGCTCCCGGACGAGGTGGCGCACCTGCTGGCTGAACATGCCTGAGTTGGCGAAGAACAGCGGGGCCTCCCATCGGAACACGAGCACGCCAGGGTCTTCGACGAGCTGGTCGCCCTGGCTGTCGCTGTGCCAGCCCTCGCGACCAGACACTCGGCCGAGCACCTCGCCATGCGGCCACCAGTTTCGTTGGAAGAACAACAGAATTGACAGAGCGACCGCGACCATGATGCCGGGGAGAACGCCGAGGAAGATCACGCCGGCGCTCGCCACGAGCGAGAGCGCCACCGCTGATCGCCGCACCTTCCACAAGCGGGCGAGGACCGCGAAGTCGGCCAGCGAGAGTGCCGCCGCGATCACCACGGCGGCCAACGCCGAGTTCGGCAGGTCAGCGAGCAGCCCGTTGAAGAAGAGCAACAGCAAGACGACGAGACCGGCACCGACGAGCCCGGTGAGCTGTGTCTTTGCTCCCGACTGCTCGGCCACAGCGGTCCGGGAGCTGCTGGACGACACGGCGAAGCCCTGGAACAGGCCCGCTGCGATGTTGGCCGACCCCATCCCGATCATCTCCTGGTTGGGCTTCACCTCCTCGCCGCGCTTGGCGTTGAACGAGGTCGACAGGGCGATGGTGTCGGTCAGCGAGACGAGCGTGATACCCACGGCGGCAACCAGCAACGGCACGAGGTCGCCCACGTGGGTCCAGGGTGCTGCCGGCATCGGGAGCCCTTCGGGCAACGTGCCGACGGTGCTGATGTCGAAGTCGAAGACGGCGGAGGCCACGGTGGCGCCCACGACGGCCACCAGCACAGCGGGAACCCTGCGCGTTGCGCGCGGCAGCACGAGCAGCACGGCCAGGGTGGCCAGGCCGACCGCGAGGGTCGTGGCGTCGCGCTCGTCGAAGGTCGTGATGAATTGCCGCACCTCGTCGACGAAGTTGTCGCCGTCTGTGGAGAAGCCGCACAGCTTCGGGAGCTGCCCGATGACGATCGTGATGGCGAGGCCGTTCATGTAGCCCACCTGAACCTCGCTCGAGAGCAGGTCGGCCACGAACCCGAGCTTGGCGACACCGAGAACGATCTCGAGCAGACCCACGAGTATTGCCAACATCCCGGCGAGCGCGATGGCCGTCGCCGGGTCGTCACCCGCCACCACGAGGGGGGCGATTGCGGCGAAGATCAGTGGACCGAGCGACGAGTCCGGACCGAGTACGAGGATCTTCGACGGACCCATGAGCGCATAGCCCACCAGGCATGCGATGGTGGTGTAGAGCCCGTTGACGGGCGGCAACCCGGCCAACTCCGCGTATGCCATGCCCTGGGGAACCAGGATGGCAGCCAGCACCACACCGGCCACGAGATCGGAGCGCAGCCAACCCGCCTGATACGTCTTGATCGTGTCGAGACCGGGAACGTAGCGCTGCAGCCTTGGCCGTTGCCGATCGAGCTGCTCAGCCGTCATGAACCCACTCTTGCCTTCGTGCTGCGGCGCGCACAACATGGACGCGAGCGCGACCGGTCGGACACGACCTGCATCTAGTCACGCAGAGGAGGCGGGGTCGGCATTCGGTCGGTCTCGTAGGCCCACATTGCCAGCTCGACGCGGTTGCGAGCGCCGAGTTTGCTCATGAGGCTGGCGAGGTGGGTCTTCACGGTGCTGAGGCTGATGTGGAGGTCATCGGCGATCTCTGCGTTGGTGCGGCCGCGGGCGACGGTGACGAGCACCTCTTCTTCGCGCTCGGTGAGCTTGTCGATCGGCTGCGCCGCCTGCTCCCTGGTGGATGTGCCGAGTTCGGAGAACGTCGACAGCAACCGGGCCGTGACGCTCGGAGCGATGAGCGCGTCGCCGGCGGCGGCGGAGCGCACCGCCTGAGCGAGGAGCTCGGGACCGGCGTCTTTGAGGAGGAATCCGCGGGCTCCCGCCTTGAGCGCGCCGTGGACGTATTCGTCCATGTCGAACGTGGTGATGACGACGATGGCCAGCGGGTCTGCGACGTCTGGTCCCGCGAGTCGGCGGGTGACCTCGATGCCGTCGTACTCGGGCATCCGAATGTCGAAGAGGCACACGTCGGGGCGCAAACGGCGAGCGAGCTCGAGGGCGTCACGCCCGTCGACGGCCTCGCCCACGACCTCGATGTCGGGCTGGGCGTCGAGGATCATGCGCAGTCCGGTGCGCACGATGTCCTGGTCGTCGGCGATCAGTACCCGGATGGTCATCTGGTCGCCGCTTGCCGGGGCAGTGTGGCCTCGACGGTCCAGCCGCCGCTGACGCTCGGGCCGGCGTCGAATGTGCCGCCGAGGAGCTTGGCCCGCTCGGCCATGCCGATGAGCCCGAATCCCGATGCGGAGGGCGTGGATGCGCCGCCGCCCTCTCCGTCGTCGACGACCGTGAGCCGGACGACGTCCTCACCGCCGTCGACGCACACCTGCACCTCCGACGCTCGTCGAGCGTGGCGGAGGGCGTTGGTGACCGCTTCCTGTGCGAGGCGGAAGCAGGCGGTGTCGACCGACGGACGGAGCTCATCGACCTCGCCGGAGAAGGTCACCCTCACTCGGGGTCCCGGTCCCTCGCCCAGACGTTCGAGCCGGCACAGGTCGCGCACGCCTTGCTGCGGCCGGAGATCTGCCTGATCGCCTCGCCGTAGGGAACCGACCATCGATCGCATCTCCTCGAGAGCGCGGCTCGCCTCCTCCTCGATCACCCACAGCGCTTCGACCGCAGCCTCGGGTCGGGTGGCAGCAACGACCCGACCGGCCTGGGCCCGAACGGCGATGGCGGAGACGTGGTGGGCGACGGTGTCGTGGAGCTCGCGCGCCAGCTCCTCTCGCTCGCGCGACCGCACACCGGCGATCTCCTCGGTTCGCAGCTCACTCGCGTATCGCACGGCGAACCCGATGGCGCAAGCGAGCAGGAGCACGACGCCACCGCCGACGGTGTCGCCGACCGGATCGCCGGCAACCGCAGTGAGGATGACCGGGACCGACATGACGAGGAGACCGACGCCGACCTCGCGTCCCGAAGCCCAACGGGCGAGTGCGTACGGCAGCAGAAGCAGGAACAGCGCTGTGTTGAGCCCCTCCCACTCCACGCCACGCACGAGGGACACCACTTCGACGACACTCATCGTCCCGAACGCCAGAGCGACCACCAACAGCGCATGGACGCGGCGCCACGGCAACAGGCACGCGACGCCAACGGTCACGACCAGCGAGGCACCGCTCCACGCCAGCTGGTCCCGGGCAAACGTCTCGATCGTTGCTGCCGCCACCAAGACCGCCACGAGCAACCAGTCGCGCCGACCCGGCCCGGGTGGATCTGCCGCCCGTGGCTGCGACCAGTACGGACGGCTCGTGTCCAAGACCACGGGGGCAAGCGTACGGAACCCGAGGGTCGAGCGGATCGGCCGAAAGAACGATCCACGGACCGGCCGATCAGACGGTGTGCAAGTGGCCGGACTCCCGATGTGCCGCCGGCGCAGGATCCACAGGATGGTGCTCGAGGTGGCAGCGCCGCTGCGTGCCGATCTCACCATCGACAACGAACAGGAACGGACACTCAGATCATGATCACCGTCTCAGGACTCACGAAGCACTACGGCGAGCGCATCGCCGTCCACGAGATGAGCTTCGATGTCGCGGCTGGACGAGTCACCGGATTCGTCGGCCCGAACGGCGCCGGCAAGTCCACGACGATGCGGATGATGGTCGGGCTCACGCGTCCCGACCGCGGCGACGTCCGCTATCACGGCGTTCCGTACACGCGCCTCCGGCGGCCGGCGCGCATCGTCGGCTCGGTGCTCGATGCCCGCTGCATGCACCCCGGCCGGACGGCCAGGAACCATCTCCGGGCCACCGCTGCCCTCAGTGCGATCTCCGCGGATCGAGTCGACGACGTCCTCCGCGAGGTCGGACTCGAGAGCGCGGCGGACCAACGCGCCGGCGGCTTCTCGCTCGGCATGCGCCAACGCCTCGCCCTCGCCGGCGCCCTGCTGGGAGAGCCCGAGGTGCTGTTGCTCGACGAACCGTCGAACGGCCTCGACCCCGATGGCATTCGCTGGTTGCGGAACTCCCTGAGCGCCTTCGCCGCACGGGGCGGCACGGTCTTCGTGTCGAGTCACCTGATCGGTGAGCTCGAGATGTTCGCCGACGACCTGATCGTCGTCGGCGGGGGAAGGCTCCTCGCCGCTGAATCCGTGTCCAGCACGCTCGCCCGCGGGCGTTCGACCGTCGTCGTCCGGACACCCCAGGCGGGCGAGCTCGCCAGCCTCTTGCATCGAAGAGACATCGAGTTCGGCATCTCCCACGACCGACTGTCGATTCACGGCACGACCACGGCGACGGTGTCCCAGCTCGCCTTCGATCATCAAATTCGGGTCGTCGAGATCACCGAGACCTCGCGATCCCTCGAAGAGATCCTGCTCGAGATGACGAGCTCCGTCACCGAGTTCGCCTCGGTCTGAACCGCCATGACCAACACCACCCACCCCACCGTCCGAGTCCTCCAGCGATCTCGTCGTGACGACATCGCCTCGGTCCCGACCGCGCTGCACAGCGAATGGATCAAGGTGTCATCGCTTCGTTCGAGTGTGACGATCCTCGCACTCACCCCGGTCATCGGCCTCGCGCTGTCGTGGATCCTGGCCACCTTCGTCAAGATCGATCCGGACACCGATCTGCCGTTCACGGTCGGTTTGACCTTCATCTTCTCGACATGGCTCACGACCGTTCTCGCGGCGATCATGGGCACGCTGATGTTCACCTCCGAGGCTCAGCACGGAACCTTGGCGACCGCAGTTGCGGCGCAGCCCGCCCGATGGGTGACCGTCGCGTCCAAGACGATCGTCGCGGCGAGCTTCGGACTGGCGATGGGGATCCTCGGGATGATCGGTGGTCTCAGTGGAGCGATCCTGGGCGGACTCGAGAAGGGCGACACGTCGGGGATGGCATCGACCGCGCTGTGGGGGCTCCTGCTCACCACGCTCGCTCCCGTACTCGGCGTCGGTGTCGGCATGATCCTGCGCCACAGTGCCGCTGCGGTCTCGATCCTGCTCGTGTGGGCGTTCGTGCTGGAGAACATCGCCCGCGCCCTCATCCCGGTGAGCACGGCCCGATACTTGCCCTTCAGCGCGGCGACCGGGATGCTCGGCATGAGTTCGGCAACCGACACACCCGAGTCGATCGCTGCTGCCTTGACCCCGTTCCAGAACGCGGTGGTCTTCGGTGGCTACGCGTTCGTCCTCCTCGCAATCGGTACCACCCTCTTCTACCGACGCGACACGGACTGAGAACGCCGCGCCGG
>CAZQCP010000007.1:34691-58235 GCA_964592115.1 uncultured Ilumatobacteraceae bacterium | reverse complement strand
GGTGCACCGAGATCCAGGCCGGGTCGTACACGTTGATGGACACGCAGTACGCCGAGCTCGACAGCCCGTTCCGGAAGGCGCTGTCGGTCGTGGCGACCGTGATCTCGGTGAGCCCGAAGGGGTGGGTCGTGGCCGACTGCGGCTTGAAGGCGCTCGGTATGGACCACGGCAACCCGGCATGGGACGGCGGCGAGGTGTTCTTCTGCTCCGACGAACACATCACGCTGTCACCGCATCGCCTCGCCGACTGGAAGGTCGGCGACCGCGTGCACATCTGGCCGGCACACGTCGACCCGACGGTCGCTCGCCACGAGCAGTTCTGGGTCGCCGACGGTGACCGCATCATCGACCGCTGGCCGATCGACCTCCGCCACTGGTGATTGCATCCGGGGTCAGACCCCACATGCAACTGCGCACCAGCGCCAGGCCGGTCAACATGACGTGTGCTGTTGCATGTGGGGTCTGACCCCGGATGCAATCACATCGAGCGGGCGGCGTTGTCGAAGCGGGTGTACTGGCCGAGGAAGACCAGGCGGCGGGTGCCGATGGGACCGGCGCGGTGCTTGGCGACGATCACCTCGGCCGAACCCTTGTCGGGCGATTCGGGGTTGTAGACCTCGTCGCGGTACAAGAACATGACGACGTCCGCGTCCTGTTCGAGTGATCCCGACTCGCGCAGGTCGGCGAGCATCGGACGCTTGTCGGAGCGGGCTTCGAGCGCACGGCTGAGCTGGCTCAGCGCCACGATCGGCACCTCCAGCTCGCGGGCCAGCACCTTCAGGTTCCGGCTGATCTCGCTCACTTCGAGCTGGCGGTTCTCGGCGCGTCCGCTGCCGCTCATCAACTGCAGGTAGTCGATCATGATCAAGGCCAGCCCGCCGTGTTGCGCCTTGATGCGTCGCGCCTTGGCGCGGATCTCCATCACCGTGACCTGCGGGTTGTCGTCGAGGAACAACGGCACCTCGAGGCGCCCGACGGCGAGGCCGATCTTCGACCAATCGGCCTCGCTCAAACGGCCCGTGCGGAGCTTCGTCAGATCGACCTTGGCCTCGCGGGCCAAGATGCTCTGGGTCAGCTCGGAATGGCCCATCTCGAGCGAGAACACGAGCACCGGCTTGCCCGAGTGCTTGGCGATGTGTGTCGCCAGACCGAGACCGAACGACGTCTTGCCGACCGCCGGGCGGGCACCGACGATGTTCAACGTCGAAGGTTGCAGCCCGGACAGCATCTCGTCGAGATCGTCGTAGCCGGTGGCAGCACCGGTGATCGTGTCGCCGCGCTCGTAGTTCTCCTCGAGCCGGTCCATCGCCTCGTTGAGCAGCTCTTGGATCTGGCGCGTCGAGTCGACGACACGGTCCTCGGCGACCTCGAACATCTTCGCCTCGGCGAGATCGACCGCCTTGACGACGTCGTCGGGCTCGCTGAACGCGAGGTCGGTGATCTCGCCCGCAGTGTGGATCAGCCGCCGGAGCAGTGCGGTGTCCATCACGATGCGGGCGTAGTGCTCGGCGCCCGACACCGACGGTGTGGCGTTCTGCAGCTCGTTCAGCCGCTCGATGCCACCGATCTGATCGAGCAGGCCGTGGCGCCGCAGCTCGTCGGCCACGGTGACGACATCGACGGGCCCCGACGTGGTGTACAGCGCCTTGACGGCATCGAAGATGTGCTGGTGGACCGGGCTGTAAAAGTCGCGGACGTCGAGGCCGGCCTCGCTGACGACACCGATCGCGTCACGTGACAGCAACAATGCACCAAGTACCGACTCTTCGGCCTGCAGGTTGTGGGGAGGCACGCGCCCACCACGGCTCGGCGCGCCGGTCGGTCCCCCGCGGGCGCTGTCGTGACGTTGGGCGAGTTCTCGGTCGGCGGCCATGGGGACCCCACTGTCTCAGGGTCGTCCTGTGGAGCGGAAGAGGAAGAACCCTGGGTCTTGGCTGTTGAAACTACTGTGGACAACCCTGCCGGCGTGTGGATGCCCGCCGCGTCGGTCGCCAGCGCGCCGCGCTGGAACGACCTGCGCGGCAGCCTGTGGACAACCTGTGGAGCGACACGACGGGACGCGCCCGCGGGCGGACATCGGGTGCCGATGGATGTCGATTCGATGACAGCCCCCGCAGGGACTGTGATGTCACTCGGCGGCGGCAGCGACCACGTCGAGCGTGATCGGGAACGACACGTCGGCGTGCAGCGACGCCGTGACCGTGTGGTTGCCCAATGTCTTGATCACGTCGACGTCGAGCTGACGGCGGTCGAGCTCGATCTCGGTCTGCGCGGCAACCGCGGCGACCACGTCGGCAGCGGTCACCGAACCGAAGAGCTTGCCCTCCGGGCCTGCCTTGGCAGCGACGGTGATCACCTTCGGCACGAGCGTGCTGGCGATCTGAGTGGCCGCATCACGCGCCGCCGAGTCGCGCTGGTCGCGTGACCGACGCATCTTGGCTGCCTGCTCGACGGCACCGTCGGAGGCGGCGATCGCCTTGCCCTTCGGCAAGAGGTAGTTGCGGGCGTGGCCGTCGGCGACGTCGACGATGTCGCCGCGCTTGCCGAGACCATCGAGGTCGGAACGCAAGATCACCTTCATGTCAGGCCTCCTCCGTCTCCGCGCCGGCTCCGTCGAAGCTCTCGACGGCGTCGTTGTCCTCGATCAACTCGTCGTCACCGACCGTGTCGTTCGACGTGTCGTTGAGGCTGGTGTCGCGATCGCGTCCACCGTCGCGCCCGCCGTCACGGCCGCGACCGCCGGTGCGGGTCGACGCCACGCGCTTGGCGTACGGCAACAGCGCCATCTCGCGAGCGACCTTGACGGCGTTGGCGATCTCACGCTGCTGTTGGAGCGTGTTGCCGGCAACACGCCGGTTCTTGATCTTGGCGCGGTCGCTCATGAAGCGCTGGAGCAGGTCGACGTCTTTGTAGTCGACGTATTCGACCTTCTCGATGACCAGCACGCTGGTCTTCTTCTTGAACTTGCGGGGGTTGGTCTCCCGGGCGGTACGGGCCCGGTTCTTCTTGCTTGCCATGTGATGTCCTTACAACTGGATTCAGATCGTCGATCGATGGGGAGGCGACTGCCTCAGAACGGCTCTTCGTCGCCGTATACGGGATCGGGTGCACGGCTCGCGCCGCCACCGCCACCGCCGCCACTTCCGCCGTCGGCAGCGTCGCGACTGATGCGCTCGACCTGCGCCTGCGCCCAGCGCAAGCTCGGGCCGAGCTCGTCGGCGCGCACTTCGGTGACGCTGCGCTTCTCGCCTTCCTTGGTCTCGTACGAGCGCTGCTCGAGGCGACCGGTGACGATGACGCGCATGCCCTTGCGGAGGCTCGCCGCGGCGTTCTCGCCCAGCTCGGACCACGCGACGATGTTGAAGAACGACACCTGCTCTTGCCACTCGCCGTTCTGCTGATATCTGCGGTTGACGGCGAGCCCGAAGCTCGCGACGCCGGCACCGCTCGGTGTGTAGCGCAACTCAGGATCGCGGGTCAGGTTGCCGACCAGCGTGACGCTGTTCTCCGATGCCATGTGTTTCCCCTTTACGTGGCGGCCGCGCTCAGGCGGCGCTGACTGCCATGCCGCGGCGCTCGGCCTCGGCCTCGGGCAGACGGATGAGCTTGTGGCGGACGATGTCGTCCGCGAGGCGCAAGGCGCGCTCGAGTTCGTCGAGTGAACCAGCGGGTGCCACGACCTCGGCGACCATGTAGTAGCCAGCCGGCTTCTTGTTGATCGGGTAGGCGAACTGGCGCTTGCCCCACCAGTCGATCTTGCCGTGGAGCTCGCCGCCGGCAGCAGCGACACCGTCGGTGACGGTCTTCATCCAGGCCTGGGCCTTGGGGTCATCGACGTCGCCGTCGATGATGATCATCAATTCGTATGCACGCATCATGCGTGTTTCCTCCCTTCGGATCCCCCACGGACGCTTGATGACGACACCGTGGCAGGAGCCCCTTGATGGGGCAGGGCCAATATGGACCGGCCCACCTTATCGGGACGGTGCATCGCATCGACTCGGCCGCGATGCCATGCGCCGATCTGCTCACGTCGTGGGTTCATGGAGTCGATCCTCGCACGGGGGTGTGACACGGTTGGCCGGAGTGCAGGGCGAGCGGCCCCTCGGCCGAGATCGGACCTGGTCACACTCACCGATCTACGCTGCCGCGGTGGCGCCGTCGGAATCGTCTCACGCCCGGGTCCCGGCACGGGTCGGCCTCGCCGGCAACCCGTCGGACGGCTTCGACGGAGCCGTGCTCGCAGCCGTCGTCGACGAACTGGCCGCCGAGATCACCGTCACACCGACCGACGCGCCCGTGCGGATCCGCAGCGGCGCGCTGGCCCCGCTCGAGTGGAGCTCGCCGCTGGAGTTCGTCGCCGATGTCGGTGCGCGCGGCCACGCGACCACGGAACACCGCGTCGTGACTGCGGCGCTCATCGTGCTGGCTCGCCACCTCGGCGGCGCGCCGCCGTGCGTCGACATCGACTGGTCGAGCGACATCCCCCGATCGGTGGGGCTCGCAGGATCGAGCGCGATCGCTGTCGGCGTCATCGAAGCCGTCGCGGCCAGCGGCGGCACGCGCCTCGATCCGCGCGTGATCGCGGCGCTGGCACTCGCCGCCGAGACGACCGAGCTCGGGATCGCCGCCGGCTGGCAGGACCGCATCGTGCAGGCCCATCGCCGCACGGTGCTCGTCGACGCCAGCGAGCTCTCCAGCGTCGACCGATGCCTCGTTCCGGCGGTGCGGACGTTCGCGCGAACCGATGTCGAGGCGGTGATCGGTTGGTGTGCGGCCGACGCCGAGGACTCGGACACGTACCACGCCGACCTGCGCAAACGAGCGTCGGCCACCGACGTCGCCGGCGCGATGGGCGACCTCGCGGACCTCGCCCGCCGCGCCGCCGACGCAATCGACCGCGGGGACCGCGCCGCGCTGATGCACCTCGTCGACGCGAGCTGGACGACGAGGCGGCGGGTGATGCCGCTGCGCGCCGACCATGACTCACTCGTCGAGACCGCCCGCGACGCAGGAGTAGCGGCGACATCTCCGGGCTCGGGTGGTTCCGTCGTGGCCATCCCCGCCGACGCGATCGAGCGAGACGCGGTCGTCGATGCACTGCGTGCTTTCGGGGCCACCACCTTGACCGTCCGCCTGCGCTGAGCGAACCAGACTCGGGTCTGCCGCGGGCCTCACCCCAAATCTGTCCGTTCCGTGCCGCTGAGCGGGATGCGGCGGACAGATTTGCGGGCTCAGGTGCCGGCGAGGATGCACTCGTCGGCTTCGGATCCGGCGACCAGCTCGATGTGCGACCCGGGCCCGACGCCCAGGGTGTCGAGACCACCGGCGAACGCCTCCACGGCGACCACGTACGACGCACCGGGCGAGTACAACGGACACTCCCCCGCCGGCGTGTCGAGGCACGGCGCCATCTCCTCGGCGCCGACCCATGCTCCGTCGTCGGCGAACCAGGCGATCGACAGCGGTGTCGGTGTCTGGAACATGTAGAACGCGCCCTGCGTCGGGCGGTCGAAGCGGAACGCCATCCCGGCGGCGTCGCCGAGGTCGGTCACGCCCATCAGGCCGCGGCTGCGCTCGTCGGAAGTGTCGGCAAGCCACAGGCACACCTCGCACACCTCGCCATCGGCGCTCGTGATCACCGCCGTGATCGTCGAGAAGCCCGCCGGCTCGACTCCGGCGGGGGCATCCGTGCCCGCTGACGCGCCTGTCGAGTCGGGAACCCCGGTGACGTCGACGTCGACGTCGATGTCGATGTCGGTGTCGGATGCCGTCGATGCGGTGGCCGAGCCGGGGTCCGCGCCCGCGGGCGAGGTGACGGGAACCTGGACGGACGCGCCGTCGTCGCTGCCGCCGCACCCCGCGAGCACGGCACCGACGGCGAGCGCAGCACCCACCGCGCCCACGGCCACCCGGTGCCGCACGGGGCGAGTGGTCAGGGCTTGCCGCCGACCGGGATCACGCGCAGCAGGTGGTTCCACTGGCATTCGATGCACGCTTCCACGACGTAGGCGTTCAGCTCGGCGGGGCGGTTGTCGAGCTGGCGCATCTCCTTGGCCGTCGATACACATCGACCTTGTGGCGACAAGCCAGGGCCGAACACGTAGGTGACGAGACGCAGGTCGGCCTCCTCGCAGATCGGACACCGTGTGGAGGTGAGCGTGCCGACGTTGCGTGCGGCGCGGATCAGTTCCGGATGGGCGTCACACACCTGATCGAGTGGGACGCGGCCCTTCTTCACCTGGGCGATCAGCATCCGCCGAGCGAGCCGATGATCGACCAATCCGCGCGCACCGGTCGCTCCGCGGAGTGCGCCGACCGTGAACGCCATGGCCGATGACGTTACCGCCCGGCCACCGACCACCGCGTCGATGCGCGCCCTCACGTGCGCCAACAGGCACACTGGTCGCCGTGGCCGTCAACATCACCTTCGGATCCGGCGTGCCGGGCGACGACGAGCTCCGGCTCTGCGGCGAGATCGGCGACGGACGCCGGGCGCTCGAGCTCGGAATCTCCCCCTGGTACAACGCAGTCGCCTTCGCCACCCGCGGCGCCAAGGCGATCGCTGTCGATCCCGACGTCGAACGCATCGCCGAGACGCGCCGCTTGGCCGCCGAGGCCGAGGTGCAGGTCCAGTGCTTGCAGACCAACCTCGCCGACCTCGGCGACGTGAACTCGGCGTCGTGCGACGTGGTCCTCGCCGCTCAGACCCTCGCCGGCGTCGACGACCTCGGACGGCTGCTCCGCCAAGCGCACCGGGTCCTCCGGCTGAGCGCTCCACTCGTGATCTCGGTGCCGCACCCGTTCGCCGCGGCCACCTCCGACACGCCCTACGGATCGGGCGCGCGGACCGTCGGCGAGTGGTTCACCGCGTTGTCGAGGGCCAACTTCCGCGTCGATCAGATCGTCGAGCTCGGCGCGGGGACCGACGGGCCGGCGCCATCGACGCTCGTGTTCCGCGCCAGCAAGGAAGGTTCCTGAGGAACAACGGGGTCCGTCCCCACTGTTACTCCGCAGTCACTTCGAGCCGACGCGCTCGTTGGCGATGATGTCGGCGGGGCGCGGGCGGCCGAACAGGTAACCCTGGGCACGGTCGCAACCGAGCTCGCGCAACCGGTTCAACTGCAACGGCGTCTCGACACCCTCGGCCACCACGGTGAGACCGAGCGAATGCCCGAGGCGCACGACCGCCTCGACGATCGAGGTGTCATCGGACTCGAGACCGAGACCCGACACGAAGGAGCGATCGACCTTGATCGCTTCGACCGGAAAGCGCTTCAGGTACGTCAGCGACGAGTATCCCGTACCGAAGTCGTCGACCGACAGGTGCAGGCCGAGGCTGCGCAGGTCGCGGAGCGCCCGCCCGGCGCTGACCGTGTCGGCCATCAGCGCGGTCTCGGTGATCTCCAACCACAGCGAGTCGGCCTCGATCCCCGACTCGGCGAGCGCGTCGGCCACGAGCTCGAGGAAGCGGCCGTCGACGAGCTGCTGCGTCGCCACGTTGACCGACAACGAGCACGACGCGAACCCGTAGCCGCGGGCACGCCACAGCGCCAGCTGCGCCAGTGAGTCACGCAGCACCCGGCCGCCGAGATCGGCGATCAGGCCCGACTCCTCGGCGATCGGCAGGAACTGTGGTGGCGTGAGCAACCCGCGTTCGGGATGCAGCCACCGGGCGAGCACCTCGAACCCGAGCACCTCGCCGCCGGCGAGGTCGACGATCGGCTGGAAGTACGGCACCACCTCACCGAGATCGAGCCCGCGACGGAGCTCCGACGACATCTGCAACGCAGCGAGCGACGCCGTGCGTGTCGCCTCGGTGAACGCCTCGACCCGGTCGCGCCCACCGGCCTTGGCGCGGTACATCGCCGCGTCGGCATCGCGCAGCAGCGCATCCGCGGTGAGGTCGCTCGTGACGTTCACCGCGAACCCGATGCTGGCGGTGACGACGAGCTCGTGCCCGTCGATCGCGATCGGACGCTGCACGGCGCGACGCACGCGATCGGCGATCACCGCCGCATCGACGCCACCGTCGACGAACACGACGAACTCGTCGCCGCCGAAGCGGGCCAGCCGATCGCCGTCACGCACGACCCGGCGCAACCGGCGGGCGACCTCACGCAACAGCTCATCGCCGACGCCGTGGCCGAGGCTGTCGTTGACGACCTTGAAGTTGTCGAGGTCGATGAACAGCACCGACACCTGTCCGGGTTCGGCCGCGGCGAGCAGCTGATCGAGCCGCTCGACGAGCGCCGAACGGTTCGGCAGCTCGGTCAGGTCGTCATGCGTCGCGGCATGGGTGAGCCGCTCGGCGGCGATGCGCTGGTCGGTGACGTCTTCGATGTGTGTGATCGCCAGCGCCACCCCGTCGTCCTCGGTCACCGACACACGGGTCCGGGCCCAGACGAACTCGCCGTCACTGCGGATGTAGCGCTGGTCGAGTAGGTAGGTGTCGGCGATGCCGAGCTCGAGGCGCGCCCGCTGCGTCGCCGCCGCTCGGAGGTCGTCGGGATGGGTGATCTCGCGGATGCCGACGCCGATCAACGAGTCGAGCGTCCGGCCGAGCATGTCTGCCAGCGACTGGTTGGCGTCGACGATGCGGCTGTCGTCGAGGCGCACGAGCGCCATCCCGGTCGGCGCGGAGTGGAACGCCTGCTGGAAGCGTCGGCGCGCCTGTTCGAGAGCGACGGTCGTACGGGCACGATCGGTCACGTCGCGCAACAGCACCACGAGCCCACCCGTGCCGCCGTCGCCGACCGCCGCTGGGCGGTGCAGCGACGCCTCGACGAGGTGCGGGTCGCCGTACGCGTCGACGAGCTCGAACACGACGTGGTTGCCGACCGGTCCGGTCACGTCGCGCGTGATGTCGGTGGGTCGGAACCGCTGTTGATCGAAGTGCCACCGCTCGGTGACCGTCTCGCGGTCGCTGTCGCCCATCATCTCGAGGAACGCGCGGCCGACGAGCTCGTCGATCGAGCGGCCGGTGAGCACCGCTGCCCGCTGGTTCGCGGACTCGATGATCCCCCGCTGATCGAGGCCCATCACCGCGTCGGGAAGATCGTCGAGCAGGCGCCGGATCTCCGACTGCGTGCGCGAGAGCTCGTCGATCGTGTGCTGGAACCGGCCGCCGAGCCGGCGGGCCTCGAACACCGTGGCGACGACGGCGAGCAGCGACAGCGCTCCGATGCCCACGACGACCGCGAGGGTGCCGCCGTCGGGGTCGTCGCGCGCTCGCACGGCGGCGAACACCACCAGCACCGCCGACACCGCCACGACCGGCACGACGAGCCACCAGGCGCGCAGCGCGCCGCGAGACCGTCCGCGCGACAGCTGCCGCTCGCGCTCGATCACGTCGTCCACCGCGCCACGGTACGACCCACCGCGCGCTCGACAGCGGATCTCGTGAACAGTGTGCGGCGCGTCACCGCAAACTGTTCACGCATTCGCCGATCGGGCGGCCCACCACGCGTCGAGGCGGCGGCGGATCTCGTCGTCGCCGAGCAGGCCCTCGTCGAGGCGGATCTCCATCAAGAACCGCATCGCCTCACCGACGTCGCGGCCCGGTGCGAGGCCGAGTCGCTCCATCACCTCGTTGCCGTCGAGCTCGGGGCGCAGCGCGGCCAACTCCTCGGCGGCAGCAACTTCGTCGATGCGCGCCTCCAGCTCGTCCATCCGCCGCGACAGCCGCGCCGCCTTCTTCGCGTTGCGCGTCGTGCAGTCGCAGCGCGTCAACACGTTGAGCTCGGCGAGCAGGTCACCGGCGTCGCGCACGTAGCGTCGCACGGCCGCGTCCGACCAGCCCATGGCGTACGTGTGGAAGCGCAGGTGGAGGGCGACGAGCTCGCTCACGGCGCCGATGTCACCGTTGGAGTAGCGCATCGCCGTCATCCGCTTGCGTGTCATCCGGGCGCCGACGGCGTCGTGATGGTGGAACGTCGTGCCCTTTCCTTCCATGTACCCCCGCGTGCGCGGCTTGCCGATGTCGTGGAACAGCGCGGCGAGGCGGGTGATGCGGAAGTCGAACGAGGCGGGAGCATCGTCACCCGCGTCGGCGTGTTCGTGCGGGGGGCGGACGTTCTCCACCACGGCGATCGTGTGCGACAACACGTCTTTGTGGCGATGGATCGGATCGTGTTCGAGGCGCATCGCCGGCAGCTCGGGCAAGAACTGATCGGCGAGGCCGGTGTCGACGAGGAACCACAACCCCGCCGCCGGATGATCGCTGACGATCAGCTTGTCGAACTCGTCACGGATGCGCTCGGCCGACACGATCGACAGCCGGGGCGCCAGCTCGTGCACGGCAGCGATCACTTCCGGCGTCGGTTCGAGTCCGTAGCGGGTGATGAACCGGGCGGCGCGCAACATCCGCAGCGGATCGTCGTTGAAGCTCACGTCGGGACCCATCGGCGTGCGCAGCACCTTCGTCGCCAGGTCGACGGCCCCGCCGAACGGGTCGATCAGCTCGGGACCGTCGGCGCCTGGACGCAGCTCGAGCGCCATGGCGTTGACGGTGAAGTCGCGGCGCGACAGGTCGATCTCGATCTCGTCGGCGAACTCGACGTGCGGTTTGCGCGAGTCGTCGGCGTACGCCTCGGCTCGGAACGTGGTGATCTCGTAGGTGCGTGTGCGTCCCCGAACGGGGTCGACGACCTGGGCGCCGATCGTGCCGAACCGCTCGCCCTGCGTCCACATCGCGTCGGCCCAGCCCTCGAGGCACGCCTTGATCTGGGGCGGCCGGGCGTCGGTCGTGAGGTCGAGGTCGAAGTCGTCGCTGGCGTCGGCGACGAACAGATCGCGGACCGTGCCGCCGACGAGGTAGATGCGGTGCCCGGCGGCGTGGAAGCGCGCCGCCAGCGGTGCCAGCTCGCGCAGGACAGGGGACAGACGCTCGGGAACCACGGCGCAAGGCTATGGCCACGATCGACGCACACCGGTCACGAATTGCACGTCGATTCGCCCAAGAGGTCGGTGCGGCGCAAAGGTTGGCGACCGCACGCCGAGTACCGTCGGAGGCCGTGAGGACCACGGTCGACGCTCGCCCGGCAAGGGCCAGGCTCGGTCGGTGGGCGCACGACGAGCACACGGTGCACCTCGTGCTCGTGGACCATCAGATGGTGCCGACGGCGGCCGATGTCGCCGGATGGGTCGCCTCCGCGCAGGCCTCCGGCGCCCGCGCGATCCGCACTGGCGCGTTGTTTCCCGATGCCACCGACGCGTTCTTCGCCGCCGGATTCCGCACCGTCGAGACGCTGACGCTGCTGACGCTGCAGTTCGGCGCGGCGACCACCGCTCCTTCTCCCACGCACGCCGGCACCGCGGCCGGAGCCACGCGCACCCGCCGGCTGCGGCGCAACCAACTCGATCTCGCCGCCCGCGTCGACGCCGCCAGCTTCGCCGGATCCTGGTCGAACGACGCCGCCGCGCTCGGCGAGATCATGGACGCCACGCCGAAGCAGCGCTCTCGCGCGGTCCACCTCGACGCCACCATGATCGGGTTCGCCATCAGTGGCCTCGCGGGGCGGACGGGCTACCTGCAGCGACTGGCTGTCGACCCGAGTCATCAACGGCGGGGGATCGCCCGCGTCCTCGTCGCCGACGCGGTCGCGTGGATGCGCCGTCACGGCACCGACCTGGCGATGGTCAACACCGCGGCGGACAACGAGGCGGCCCTCGCGCTGTACCGATCCTTCGGTTTCGAGGCCCGCCCACGGCCACTCGTGATCGTCGAACGCGATCTCCCATGAGTGCCACGGCGTTCCGCGGCGGTGGCGCTCGTCCCGTGATCGACGGATCGCCGCGGCGCCGTGCGCTCGCCGGCGTCGTCACGATCATCGCGGTTGCGTCGATCACGCTCGTCACCACGGACGCGGCGGCAACTCGAGGCGACCCCGATCGTGACGTGGACCGCGCCGTCGACGTCGCCGCAGCAGCGTCCCCGCAACAGGCCACCTTCGAAGGCGCCCGGCTCGACCTCGTCGACCAGATCGTGGCGTTCGAAGCCGACGGCGAACTGCGCTTCGAGTACGTGCTGCGCGAGCTCGACGGCGATCCACTCGAACTGACGACGACCACCACGACCACGACGACGACCACCACGACCCCACCCACGACCGCTGAGGCCGACATGCCGGGCGGCGCGGTTCCCGACACGACGACGCAGGCCGCCACCACCACGACCGAGGCGCCACCGATCGCCCTGACCGCCAAGATCGTCAACTATGCGCCCCTGACCGACCCCGACGACGTCGCCCGCGTGGTCGGCAGCGCCGTCGATCCCGGCGTGTTCGACGTGGTGAGCACCGACGTCGACGGCGTGGCGTTCGATGCCCGACCGTTGGCGTCGCTCGACGACGACGGCAACGCGACGTTCGTGTTCGACGTCGGCACCGACGTCGAGAACAGCGTGGCGGACCGCTTGAAGTTCGACCGGCCGGGGATCTACCCCGTGCGCATCCAACTGGTCGTCGGGGAAGGTGACGACGAGCGCGTCGTGGCCACCGCCGGCACGATCGTCGAGCGTCTCCCGTCCCCCGGCGACGCGGCACCGGCCCCGCGGCCGATCGACCTGGGCGTCGTCGTCGCCACCCCGGAGCTCGCACCGGACGCACCGCCGCGTGACACCGCCGCGGCACGTACCGCGTTCCAAGCGGCGATCCGCTTCGCTGACGCGTTCGCCGGCTCGGCCGCCTTCCGGTTCCCGCCATCGCTCGTGGCCGCGGCCGCCAGCACGCCCGTCGGTGCCCATGACCTCGCCGACGCGCTCGCCGACGACGAGCTCATCTCGTCGCCATCGATCCCGCTCGACGTGTCGTCGGCGGTCGCTGCCGACCGCGCCGACACGTACACGCGGCTCGTGATCGCCGGAGAGGAGCTCCTCCGCGATGCCGTGCCGACGACGCCGACGCGGCGCGACCTGTGGATCGCGTCGTCACCGGTGAGCGGGGAAGGAGCGCAGTTGCTGCGCGATCTCGGCACGCGGTTCATCGTGATGACCGAGGCCGTGTACCGCGCCTCGATCAGCGACGACATCCCTGCCACCGACCAGTTCGTCGCCGCTGCGCTGCCCGATGGCGGCTCGTTGCCGCTGCTCGTCGTCGACCCGCTCGGTGAGCAACTGGCAGGTGACGCCGCGTCGGCGATCCTCGCCGAGCGCACGCCGACCGAGTGGGCCGTGCAGGTCGTCGGCGAGATGCTGCTCGACCAGGCCACCGCCGACCTCGAGGCAATCCGCTCCGGATCGATCTCGCACGACCGGGGTCGCGTCGTCGCCACGCCGGACCTGTCGCCGCCCGACGCCCGACTCCTCGACGCGCTGTATGCGATCGTCGACACCACACCGTCGATCCGCTTCACGCCCGCCACATCGCTCGCCGGCGTGATCGATGTGGCCGAGATCGACGGCGCTCCCGTGTCGATCGAGCTCCCCGTGACCGCGGGGCCATCGCTCGATGATCGCATCGCGCTGATCGAGGCCACCGCGCTGACGATGGCCAGCGTGGCCACGATGCTCCCGCCCGACGATCCCCGTCCTTCGGCGTGGGCGGCCGAGCTCGAAGCGCTCGTGTCGACCGCCTACAGCGATGCCCACGTGCTCGCCGCGACCGCCGAGATGCGCGCCGAAGCCGAAGCGCTGCGCTCATCTGTGGTGCTCCCGCAGCCGTTCACGTTCACACTCACCGGGCGCACCGGCACCATCGAGCTACGGCTCACGAACACCGCCGCCGAACCACTCGACGTGCTCGTCGGGCTCACGTCGACGAAGCTGAACTTTCCCGACGGCGACCAGGTCGTCACGCTCCGCCCCGCCGGCGAGACGACCGTCACCGTGCCCGTCGAGGCCCGGGCCAACGGCACGTCGTCGATCGAGCTGACCGTGTCCACCCCCGCGGGCGAGCAGCTCGGGCCACCGGTCGCGCTGCGGGCGACGGTCACCGCGCTCACGGGTGTCGGCCAGGTGCTGACCGCCGGGCTCGTACTCGTGCTCGCCACATGGTGGTTCACCCACTGGCGCTCGCGTCGCCAGGCCATCGACGACGCGACCACCGCGGAGACGGACACCGACAGCGACACGAGCGACAGCGACACGACGGACAGCGACACGACGGCGCCAGTAGAGTCGGACTCCCTGTGAGCAACGACTCGAGCCCCGCGGCCCACCCGACCGACCCCGATCGAGCGGTCACCGTCCGCATCGTCACCGACAGCGCCTGCGACCTCCCCGCCGAGATCGCCGAGGCCGCCGACATCGAGATCGTGCCGCTGACGATCCGCTTCGGCGACGACGAGTTCGTCGACCGCGACGAGCTGTCGGTCGCCGAGTTCTGGCGGCGCTGCGCGAGCTCGCCGACCCTGCCCGAGACCGCCGCCCCGCCGCCGGGCTTGTTCGAGCAGGCGTATCGGCGCGCAGCCGCCGACGGGCGCACCGGCGTGCTCGTGGTGTCCCTCTCCGGTGCGTTGTCCGCCACGATGCAGTCGGCCCAGCTCGCTGCCCGCACGATCGCCGAAGACGGCGCACTCGACCTCGACGTCCGCGTCGTCGACAGTCGTTCGGTCACGATCGGCCAAGGAACGGTCGCCCTCGCCACCGCGCGGGCCGCAGCCAGCGGCGCCACGCTCGACGACGTCGAGACGCTCGCCCGCGACCTCGTGGAACGCACGCGGGTGTTCGGTGCGCTCGACACGCTCGAGAACCTGAAGAAGGGCGGCCGCATCGGCAACGCCAAGGCACTGCTCGCCACCGCGCTGTCGATCAAACCGATCGTCGAGGTCACCGGCGGCGTCGTCGAGCAGGCCGGCAAGCAACGCACGCGGTCAAAGGCGCTGGCGTTCCTCGTCGACAAGGTCGCCTCCTTCGATGGTCGGATCGAGAACCTTGCCGTGATGCATGCCGACTGCTCCGACGTCGACCAGTTCGTCGAGATGGTCCAGCAGGTGTACCCAGGGGAGATCGTCGTCGGCGAGATCGGCCCCGTGATCGGTACGCACGGCGGGCGCGGCACGATCGGCGTCGCCTTCCAGGTGCGAGATTGACGCGCCCGTTGCGGTTGGGCAGCTCCTGTTGACCGACGCGATCAGGTCACTTGCCCGGGGTCGGACCCCCGATGTCACGACGACAGGTGGACGACCGATCTCCCCGAACGGTGAGCGACATCTGGGGTCCGACCCCATCGCGCGGGGTGAAGGTGCCGCGCCGCTGAAGGGCCACACAGCTAGCGTTCGTCGATAGCCATGTCCGCTGCGGCCCCGCCTCCGACCCCGACTGTCATCGCGCAGCGCTACGAGCTCCAACGGATGCTCGCGCAAGGCGGGATGGCAGAGGTGTGGCTCGCCGTCGACCTCACCCTCGACCGCAAGGTGGCGGTCAAGTGGCTCAAGCAGAACCTGGCCACCGACCCCGTCGTGACCGAGCGCTTCCGGCGCGAGGCGATCGCCGCCGCCAGCCTCAACCACCCGAACATCGTCGCCGTCCACGACGTGTTCGAGCAGGACGGGCGCCAGGCGGTCGTGATGCAACTCGTCGAGGGCAAGAGCCTGCGCCAGGTCCTCGACACACAGAAGCGCCTGAGCCCCGAGCTCACGTGCCACATCGGTTCGTGTGTCGCCGCCGCGCTCGACCACGCCCACGAAGCTGGCTTCGTCCACCGCGACGTCAAGCCCGGCAACATCATGATGACCTCCGACGGGCGGGTGCTGTTGACCGACTTCGGCATCGCCAAGGGCGTGCAATCGCCCGACGCCGACCTCACGAGCGACAACATCATGATGGGGACCGCCAAGTACCTCTCCCCCGAGCAGGTCCGCGGCAAGAAGCTCGACGGACGAGCCGACCTGTACTCACTCGGTCTCGTGCTGTACGAGTGCCTCGCCGGTCGGGTGCCGTTCCTCGGCGAGACCGACGCCGACACGGCGCTCGCCCGTCTGCAGCGCGATCCCACCGATCTCACACGGCTGCGCGCCACGCTGCCGACGAAGCTCGTCGTGGTCATCCACCAACTCCTCGCCCGCAACCCGGCGCACCGTCCGGCCAGCGGCGCCGAGCTCGTCGCCACGCTGCGCGACGCGGCCAGCGAAGGCCCGCCACCCGTTGACCCCACACCGTACGAGCGTTCTCCCGTGGCTCCGTTCGGCAGCCGGCGACTCCGCCGGGCACCGTCCGACGTCGCCGGTCGAGCGTCGGACCGCGCCCGCGCCACGACACCCGACACGCCACCGACCGCGCCGCGCCTCGTCGCGGTACCGGGCCAGCCCACGCCGCCACTCGGCGACCCGCTCCACTCGGCGGGCCGGGCACCGATCCCCGGCGAGGTCGCGCACCAGCTCACCACCGCCACGACCACCGCCGTTCGCCCGAACCGCACCGACACGCCACCGTCGGGCCAAGCCCGCGGCAAGCCGGCGAAGGGGCTCACCCAGGAGTGGCAGCCGGCGTTCACCGTCGTCGCCTTGCTCTTCGTGGCCGGGCTGGTCGTCGTCGCCCTGTTGTGGTCGGCGATGAACTTCGGCGGCACCGAGCCGACCACCACGACCATCCCCGCGCCCGCCGACAGCACCGTCGGCGCCGAGCCGGACGCCGTCGCAGACGATGCTGCTCCGATCGCCGGTCCGGCCACGATCGCCACGATCACGGCATACGACCCTGGCGGTGACCGCACCGAGAACGACGCCGACGCCGTGCTGGCCACGGCCGACGGCAACCCCGACACGTCGTGGAAGACGGTCTGCTACGCCGACCGTTACCTCGGCGGCAAGCCCGGTGTCGGCCTCGTCGTCACGTTCGACGGTCCGACACAGTCGACGCTGTCGGTCGACGTGCTCAGCGCGCCGTACCAGGTCGAGTTCTTCGCCACCGACGCCGAAGCGATCCCTGACGCCGTCGACGGATGGGGATCACCACTCGGGTCGACCGTGTTCGACGAACGACCGGGGACCATCACGTCGCCGGTGCCACCAGCACCGGCGCGCCACATGCTGATCTTGTTGCGCGAGCTCGGCGTCGACGGCACCTGCTCCGACGCCAACCCGTACCGCGGCCGGCTCGGCGAGATCACGCCCGGCGACTGACCGATCGATGGCGCCCCTCGACGATGCCGTACTCGTCGCCGCCGCCCAGGGCGGCGATCGCAACGCGCTCGACCAGCTCCTGCGGCGCCATTACGACCGCATCCACGCCGTGTGCCGACGCATCGCCGGTGGCACGCGAGATGCCGACGACGCGTGTCAGGAAGCGCTGATCAAGATCACCCGCAGCCTGCCGCGATTCGACGGTCGCTCGGCGTTCGGCACCTGGGCCTACCGGATCGCCACCAACGCCGCGCTCGACGAGCTGCGCAAGCGCGATCGGCGACCGTCGCTGCATCTCGCCGCCGACGACGAGCGACCCGAGCCGGTCGACCCCGCCAGCTCCAGCCGCATCGAACAGGTCAGCGACCGCCTGCTGCTCGACGACGCGATCGCCCAGCTCAGCGACGACCTGCGCGCCGCGCTCGTGCTGCGCGACGTCGCCGACCTCGACTATGGCGAGATCGCCAACGCCCTCGACATCCCGCTCGGCACCGTGAAGTCGCGCATCGCACGAGCCCGCTCGGCGCTCGCCGAGACCGTCCAGCTGGCGACTCGTGAGACCGACGTCACCCACATCGACACCCACGACGACGACGGTCGAGGGAACCATCCGGGTGGCGACGGACGTCCAACGGAGTGGACATGAACGACACCCCGCTCGACCTCGACGCGCTCGCGAGCGCACTCCTCGACGATGAGGCGACCGTCGACGAGCGCGCCCGGCTCGAGGCCGATGTCGAGTTGCGGCAGGCGGTCCACGAGCGACTCGAACGCCTGCGGTCGGTGCGGGCATTGCTCGGCGACGTCGAGCCGGCTCCGATCTCGACTCGCGAAGCACACCTCGCGGCGGCGCTGGCGGCGTGGGATCGGATCCCCGATGCCGAACGCACCGGCGCGCTGCGCGACGTCACCCCACGCGACGTCGACGCCGCCACGGTGGCGGCCGCGGCGTCACTGACATCTCCGAGTCGGGGCCGCGGACGCGGCGGGCAGCGCTCCAACCGCTGGCTGACGGCCGCCGCTGCGGTGGTCGCTGTCGTCGCGGTCGGCGGGATCGTCGTCCGCTTCGCCGGTGACACGGGTTCCGACGACGGTGGTACCGATGCCGACTCTGCAGAGGTGGCAGGCGAGGAGCTGACCGAGTCGCCGGCCGTCGCCGGTGAACTGCGCGCGGAGGTCGCCGACGCTGGCGACGGAAGCGTCGGCGATGAAGCTTCCCGCTCGGGCGCAGCCGAAGATGCGGCCGACGCGGCGGCGACCGCCGCTCCCGACGCGTCGATCTCGACCGGCATCAACGACGCCGCTCCCCCGGCGGAGGACGCACTGGTGTTGCTCGAATCCGCCGAGGACCTGGTGGACTTCGCGGCCCCGGCACTCGCGGCGACTCCCGTCGAGGCCGGCCCGGCAGCGACCAGCGCGCTGGTCGACGACGACTCGGCGCCCGTACCGACGATGCCCGACTGCGCGGCGCTCGACCTCATCGTCGGGCCCGCCGTCTACCGCGACACCACGGTGCTCGTCGGCATCGACGCGAATCGCCGACTCGTGATCGCCGTCCGCATCGACGACTGCGTCACCGTAGCCACGGCCCGCCTGTAGCTCGCACCTCACGGACGTGCCGCCGCGGTAGCCTCGCCGCCATGCCGGGGAATCCGCTGACCGACCCCAACTGGGCGCCCGAGATCACCGATCGGATCGTCACCACGATCGACAAGGTGCGTTCGCAGACGACCACCAAGGTCGTCTACGCCGCCCGCGGCGCGGTGTTCGGACTGATCGGGTTGATCCTCGGCGCGATGGTCCTCGTGTTGTTGGTGCTCAGCGTCTTGCGCGCGTTGCAGTCGCTGCTCGAGCTCGCCACCACGTGGGAGCGGGCCGTGTATCTCAGCTATCTGATCCTCGGAGCGCTGTTGAGCATCGTCGCCCTCGTCCTGTTCAAGCTGCGCAACAGCGCTGCCAGCTGATCCCCTGGAGTCCACGATCACCATGTCCGACGCTGCCAGCACCGACGTCCGCGACGTCATCATCATCGGATCCGGTCCGGCGGGGCTCACCGCGGCGATCTACTCCGCCCGGGCGAACTTGGCGCCGCTGCTCATCGAAGGGGAGCCCTCGAGCACGAGTGATCAACCCGGCGGTCAGCTGATGCTCACCACCGAGGTCGAGAACTTCCCGGGATTCCCGGAAGGGATCATGGGCCCGGACCTGATGAGCAACATGCGCGAACAGGCGCTGCGCTTCGGCACCGAGGTGTTGACCGACAAGGTCACCGCCGTTGATTTCACTGAGCGTCCGTTTCGCGTGTGGGTCCGCGACGACGTGTACCGCGCCAACGCGGTGATCGTCAGCACGGGCGCGCAATCACTGATGCTCGGCCTCGAAGCTGAACAGCGCCTCATCGGTCACGGGCTGTCGACGTGCGCCACGTGCGACGGGTTCTTCTTCCGCGGGCACGAGATCGCGGTCGTCGGCGGTGGCGATTCGGCGATCGAGGAGGCCACGTTCTTGACGAAGTTCGCCGACAAGGTCACGATCGTCCACCGCCGCGGCGAGCTGCGGGCGTCGAAGATCATGCAGGAGCGAGCGTTCGCCAACCCGAAGATCGAGTTCCGCTGGAACAGCGTGGTCAGCGAGATCTTCGGCGACACGACCGTCACCGGTATCGAGTTGACCGACACCATCGACGGCTCGGTGTCGACGATGGACGTCACCGGTGTCTTCGTGGCCATCGGCCATCGCCCGAACACCGACCTCTTCGTCGACAAGCTGGCGATGGACCCCGAGACCGGTTACCTGATCACACGACCTGACTCGTCGTACACCGACGTCGATGGCGTCTTCGCCTGCGGTGACGTGCAAGATCACGTGTACCGCCAGGCGATCACCGCCGCGGGATCCGGCTGCATGGCGGCGATCGACGCCGAACGGTGGCTCGAGGCCAGCGCGCACGCCTGACACTTCACCGGCGAGCGACGGGGAATGCCGCCGGGCGACCGACGGTTGCACCCCAGCGTCGCGTACGCTGCGACACGGACTCGAAAGGACCTCCTCCCATGGCTGCTGGAATCGTCAACCTCTCCGCCAACACCTTCGACGAGACCGTCGTGGGCGCCTCGAAGCCTGTCGTCGTCGACTTCTGGGCCGAGTGGTGCGGGCCGTGCAAGAAGATCGCCCCGATCCTCGAAGAGATCGCCGACGAGTACGGAGACGCGGTCACGGTCGCGAAGCTCAACGTCGACGACAACCCCGACTTGGCGATGCGGTTCAACGTCATGAGCATCCCCACGCTGCTGGTCTTCACGGACGGTCAGGAGTCCAAGCGACTGATCGGCGCCAAGAGCAAGGGCGCCCTCCTCGAGGAGCTCGACGAATTCCTCGTGACGACGCCCTGATCGGACGCCTCCCGCTGGCGATCGGCCAGCGGGGCGAGGCGATCCGCGACCTGCAGCGGCGACTGACCGCAGCCGGATGCCCCGTGAACGGCGACGATGCAGGTGTCTACGGTGACGGCACGCGCGCCGCCGTCGAGCACTTCCAGCACCAACGCGGGCTGCACGCCAGTGGAGTCTGCGACGATGGCACGTGGGTGGCGCTGGTCGAAGCGGGGTGGACGCTCGGCGACCGACTCTTGATGCTCTCGGCCCCCCACCTGCGCGGCGACGATGTCGTCGAACTGCAGAACGCGCTCAACCAGCTCGGCTTCGACTGCGGGCGACCCGATGGCATCCTCGGGCCGGCGACGGTGCGCGCGCTCCAGGACTTCCAGCGCAACAGTGGGCTCACCGCCGACGGGGTGTGTGGCCCCTTGTCGTTGCGAATGATCTCCCTCGTCCGCCGCCAGACCGGCGACGGACCGGGGGTGGCGTCGGTGCGCGAACTGACGGGCGTCTCGGTGCCGTCGTCGTTACGTGTCGTCGTCGGCCAGTTCGGTGGGTTGAGCGCCGTTGCTCGGTCGATCAGCAAGTTGTTGCGGACCGGCGGCGCCGTCGTGATGTCGACCGACGAGTACGAGGCAGCGGCCCAAGCCGCCGCCGCCAACCGGTTCGGAGCGACCGTGTACATCGGCTTCGAAGCGCTGACGGACAGGAGATCGATGATCTCCTACTTCGCGGTACCGACGTTCGAGTCCGCCGGCGGCCGAGCGCTGGCCGCATTGATCGCCCAGCATCTCCAGCACGCACTGCCGCAACCCGTCGAGCTCGCCGGCATGCGACTCCCGGTACTGCGCGAGACGCGCATGCCGGCCGTGTTGTGCTCCCTCGGCCCGGTGCGCGAGGTGGTCGATGCCACCGAAGCGATCACCGACGCGGTCGTGTCGGCGATCGGCACCTGGGCCCACACGCCCGTGCCGGCCGGCGCCGTGACGCACTGATCGCGCACGTCACCACCTGCCCGCACACCCCTGCCATCAGGGGTTTCGATACTTATCCACAGGTTCACACACAGTCTGTGGGTTTGTCTCGACATGACGTTGAGTCGACGACCACATGACGTGGGTGAACGACCGGTGAACGTCAGGTGAGTTCACGCGATGCGGTCGTGGCGGGGGCCTCGAGCCCCCGATTCGCGCTGACCGTGGTCGAACCGTGACCCTCCCGCGCGAGGTGAGATCGAACCCTCAAGCGAACTGGTGTACCTACCTTCGACAGCCGATGTACCTCTCCACGCCGAGTTGCTTCCGGGCGCCCGAGATCGACCGAGATCGACCGAGCGGATCGTCAACCCGTCATCGCCCGGTAGATGCGCTCGAGGTCTTCGAGGTCGGCGAAGTCGATCGAGATGCGCCCGCGCTTGGCGGTCATCTGGACGTTCACCCGCGTGTCGAGATGCTCGGCGAGCAGGTTCTCCAACTCGAGCAGGCCGGGTGGGCGCAGGCGTGTCGCAGGCGTCAGGCCAGCACCGTCCACCTCCGGCGCCGACGTCGACGGTGAGGTGTCGTCGGAGGGTTCATCGACGGCCGCCTCCGCGGCCTCGGCGCGCACGGCCTCTTCGACCATCCGGACCGTCCACCCCCCGGTCACGGCCTCGCGGGCGAGCTGCTCTTGGCGAGTGCGGTCCGGAGTGCCGAGCAGCGCTCGGGCATGCCCCGCGCTGAGCTGCCCGTCGGCGAGCAGGTGCTGCACCGCTGGCGGCAGTCCCAGCAACCGGATGCTGTTGGTGATCGCCGAGCGACTCTTGCCGACGCGGTTGGCCACCTGGTCGTGGGTGAGCGAGAAGTCCTCCAGCAGCTGCTGGAAGGCGGCCGCCTCCTCCAGCGCCGTGAGATCTTGACGATGCAGGTTCTCCACCAGGGCCTGTTCGACCGCGCTCACGTCATCGGTGTGCCGGATCACTGCCGGGATCGACGTGAGTCCGGCACGTTGGGCTGCGCGCCAGCGACGTTCGCCGGCGATCAGCTCGTAGGCGCCGCTGCCCGATTCACCGCTCGGGCGGACGAGGATCGGTTGCAGCACTCCCATCTCGGCGATCGAGGCGGCGAGCTCGGACAACGTCTCCTCATCGAAGTGGACGCGCGGCTGATGGGGGTTGGGGACGATCGCCGCGACCGGCACCTCGGCGAGCACAGCACCGCGGCCGCCGTCACTGTCGGATTCGACGAGATCGGCACCGGGGATGATCGAGCTCAGCCCCTTGCCGAGCCCGCGGCGGGCGTCACTGGATCGTGCCATGGTGCACCTCCCGGGCAGCATCGCGGTAGGCGATGGCGCCCCGCGAGGTCGGATCGAACGTGGTGATGGGCTGGCCGAACGACGGGGCCTCCGACAAGCGGACCGATCGTGGGATCACCGACTTCAGCACCTTGTCGCCGAAGTGCTCACGGACCTCGCGAACGACCTGACCGGCCAACTTGGTGCGCGCGTCGTACATCACGCACAGGATCGTGCTCAGTTCCAGTTCGGGGTTGAGATTGCGCTTCACGAGATCGACGTTGCGCAGCAGTTGGCCCAAACCCTCCAACGCGTAGTACTCACACTGGATGGGGACGAGGACCTCGGCGGCCGCGGCCAGCCCATTCACGGTGAGCAGTCCGAGCGACGGGGGACAGTCGATCAAGACATAGTCGTAGTCGTCGATCACGGCAGCGATCGCTCGCTTCAACCGTTGCTCGCGACTGAAGGCGGGGACGAGCTCGATCTCGGCGCCGGCCAGATCGAGTGATGCCGGAGCGACGAACAGGTGACGCACGTCCGTCGGCTCGATCACGTTCTCGAGCGGCTCCTCGTGCATCAGGACGTGATACATCGAGTGTTCGAGGCCCCGGTTCTCGATGCCGAGCCCGGTCGAGGCGTTGCCCTGTGGATCGAGGTCGATGATCAGCGTGCGCAGACCCATCTCGGCGAGCGCCGCGCCGAGGTTGACGGTCGTGGTCGTCTTACCGACCCCACCCTTCTGGTTGGCGAGGGCGATGATCCGGGGCAAGGCTCGTGGCACTGGCATCGGCGTCGACGGGTGATCGGTGTCGGTGACGGCCGCGACATCAGG
>CAZQCP010000007.1:0-34591 GCA_964592115.1 uncultured Ilumatobacteraceae bacterium | reverse complement strand
GACATCAGGGGTAGAGACATCAGGGGAAGGGACATCAGGGGGAGTGGACGTGAGGTCCGGATCCGACACGGGGTCTCCGATGCTTCGAGAGGCAGGCTCGGGTCGGCACACGCCGACGGGCTCCGCACACTCTGCCCGATCACACCCCCCTGAGACAAGCACCCTCGACGTGACAGCGGTCCGCATGTTTCACGTGAAACACATCCCAAGTGGAACGATCCTGCGCACCCAACCCCAAATCTGTCCGAAACATCTCGCTCAGCGGAACCTGGCGGACAGATTTGGGGGGTCAGCGATGTTTCACGTGAAACGGTCGAAGATCGCCAGACGGCCGGCGCCGAAGTCCGCCTCGCGTCGGCGCAGGCCCAGCTCCTCGATGAGCTCCGCGTCCCAGCGATCGCCCTGCGGAGGCTCGCTGATCACGATCCTCCCGTCGGTGACGATCAACTGGCGGGCGACGCGCAAGGTCTGCTCGGGTGGACCGAATCCTCGAGCGACCGCCGCGTGGTAGTGGTGGGGTTGGCGTCGGATCAGTTCGTCGACGTCCGCACAGATCACGGTGACGTGTTCCTGCCACCCGAGGCGGGTGACCACGCGCTGGAGGAAGTCGGTGCGCTTGGCCCGGCGGTCCACGAGCGTCACACGGAGGTCCGGGCGTCGGTCGGCGACCACCAGCCCAGGGACGCCGCCACCAGCACCGAGGTCGACCACACGCGGCACCGCCCCGGCCGTCGACGCCCGAAGGTCATCGAGCGCTGTGGCGAAGCCACGGGCGTGCTCGATCACCTCGCCGAGCTCGCGGTCGCCGAGGAAGCCGAGGCGCTGCGCCTCGGCCAACGTTCGCTCGAGTTCGGGTCCGACGGTCACGGTCGGATCACGGTCTGAGCACGGACGGGCCGACCGGGTCGGCGGTCGTCAGGCGGGCTCGACGATGATGCGGCGGTCCGGGTCGTCGCCGACCGAGCGGCTTGCGACGCCGGGCTCGTCGTTGAGCGCGTCGTGGACGACCTTGCGGTCCGCCGAGGCCATCGGCTCCAACGAGCGAGCCGTGGCCGATGTCCGAACCTGTTCGGCGACATCGCGGGCGAACGCGGTGAGCGCCGCCTCGCGGCGGGTGCGATAGCCGGCGACGTCGATCCGCAAGCGAGTGTCATGGTCGCCGAGGCGACGCTGTGCCGCGACGCGTGCCAGATCCTGGATCGCATTCAACGTACGTCCGCCTGGTCCGACCAGGAGCCCGAGCTCGCTGCCGGCGACGGACACCTCGAGGTCGAGCTCGTCGATCTCGAGCGTCGACGTGCCGGCAACACCGAAGGCAGTCGTCAGGCCGTCCATGAACCGTACGGCGGCAGCACCGACGTCGGCTGGTGAAACCGCGATGGCAGACTCAGCGGCAGGGGATTCGGGGGACGTCTCGTCGGTGGTCATGGTCGCTTCCTCTCCGTCCTCACGGACCGGCTTGTCGCTCGTCGGGCGCTTGTTCTGGCGGCGGGGCTTGGCGGGCCGTGCCGTGTCTCGTGCGGGCCCATCCTCGCGTACGGCGTCGGTGTCGGCTGGCGCATTCGACGCCGACGTCGCGTCGTCATCGGTCGTGTCGGTGCTGACGTCGGTCGCGGCGTCGGGGCGTGCGCTCGTGGACTTCTCCCGCCCGCGACGGCGGCGCTCCTGCTTGGGGCGAACCTGTGCGGGACGAACGCGAGCCCGGAGTCGAGCCTCGCCGCGCATGCGGCCGAAGAGACCGGGGCGGGGCTCTTCGAGCACGTCGAACTCGGCTTCGTCGGCGGCGACGCCGAGTTGGTCGAGCGCCGCCTCGCGGGCTGCTTCGATGGTCTTGCCGGTGGTTTCAACCCACTCCATGGATGTTCACTTTCTCGTTCCACCGGCGCTCGGCCGGCGATGTCGTCTGGTGGACTACTTCGACGGCTTCGGGCGCTGTGACTTCGACGGCGGTTTCGACGCACCCTGTTGGCGCTTCGGTGTCGGACGGCCCTTGGTGCCCGTCGACGGCGTCGGACGGTTCTTCGGTGGCGTGACCCGCTTGCTCGTGGTCGGAGCGGGCTCGCCGGTCTCCTTGCTGGTCTCCTTGCCGGCCTGCTTGCCCGTCGACTTGTTGTTCGCCTGCTTGCCCGTCGCCTGCTTGCCCGTCGCCTTGGACGGCGACGCTCCCCCGGCGAGGTCCCGTTTGGCTTGGGCGAACATTCCGCCTCCGCCGCCGTTCTTCGCCGCTTCTTCACGCGCCTTCTCGCCTGCCCGCTGCGCCTGGCGGCCGAGTGACTCGTCGTGACCGTAGAACTTCCGGGTGATGTACAGCTGCTGGAGGATGCGCAACAGCGTCTGGAAGATGTAGTACACGACCAGGGCGGAGATGAAGAACAGCTGGAAGACGGCGAACGCCACCGGCAGGTACTGCATCAACTTCTGTTGCACCGGCGACATCGTCGGGCTCACCGAGGCGCGAGCGGCGACCATCCGCTGCTGCAAGAAGTAGAGCCCGGCGAGGCCAGCGACGAGCAGCACGTACCAGATCCCGGTGGCGAAACCGTCCTTGACCGCGTCGAGGGCCGACTTCGAGAGATCGAGCCCGAGCGACTGCATCGAGTGCTCGCCGAACAGCGATTGGTAGAGCGCCGAGTCGACAGACAAGTAGCGGGGGATGAACCCGGGGTCGGCAGCTTCGGCTTCATTGCCGAACGCACTCCAGACCGCCTCGGCGATCGGTTCGGCAGCACCACGCGGCTTGTAGGTGAGCCCGTGGAGCACCCGGAACATGATGATGAACACCGGCATCTGCGCCACCAGCGGCAGACACGAGGCCATGGGGTTGACCTTGTGCTCCTGGTAGAGCTTCATCATCTCTTCGTTGAGCTTGGTGCGATCGTTGCGGTACTCGTTCTGCAGGCGGCGCATCTCGGGCGCCAGCTTCTGCATCTCGAGCATGCCCTTGGTGCTCTTCAGCGTCAGTGGTGTCGTGATCGCCATGACGACCACGGCGATCAGCGCGATCGAGGTGATGTAGCCGTTGGTCAGGCCGTAGAACCAAGACAGCAGCGCGGCGGGCAGTTCGAACATGGATCAGGTGTCCCTTCGGACTCGATCGTGGGGGAAGTGACGGACACCGGCCGCCGGTGCGGGCACCGGGTCGTACCCGCTCGGGCCGAACGGGCGACAACGAGCGAGTCGACGCACCGTCAGCCAGAGGCCACGACCGGCGCCGTGTGTCTCGATCGCCTCGTGGGAGTACTCGGAGCAGGTCGGGAAGAACCGGCAGGGAGAGGGGCGCCCGGCGAAGGCGCGTTGGTACCGCTCGATCCACACGAGGCATCGCCGTTGCGCCCAGCTCAGTGGCGGGCCCGGTACGGCGGCGGTCACGGCATCACCGTGGATTGCGTCACCGTGGAGTCCGGTGTGGGGGTGACTGTCGTGCTCGCACGGCGCTGGACGATCCGTTTGCGCAGCGTGTCGACCTCGTGCTGCAGGGATAAGAACGTACGTTCGCCAGCATCGGGACGAGCGCCGACCAGGTACAGACCCGGCGGCAGCGCCGCCGCGGCGAGCAGGACCCGCAGCCGACGACGCAAGCGATTGCGGCGAACCGCGGTACCGACGGCGCGTCCGATGGCGAACGCCACCTGTGGGGGCGAGAGCTCGGGATCGGGAACGAACGAACACCACAACGAATCGGCCCGCACTCGCACGCCGTCACGCCGGAGGCGGACGAAGGCGTCGCGCTCGCGGACCCGGTCGATCAAGCCGACAGGCGGGCGCGGCCCTTGGCGCGACGTGACTTCAGCACCGCGCGGCCAGCGCGGGTGCTCATCCGCGCGCGGAAACCGTGCTTGCGGGCTCGGCGGCGGTTGTTGGGTTGGAAGGTGCGCTTCACGGCGATCTCCGGACGTTCGGGACGACGACAATGGTTCGGCCGGGCGCGCCGACGCGCGCGACGGGGACCGACTGAGCAAGGCTACGGGTGCGGGGGTGCCAGCGCCAACCGGTGACCTCAAACCACATCGATGTAAGTTACCCACAGGACAGAGTCGAACCCATCATCCCAGGTCAGAGGATATTTTTCTCATCGACGGTGACCTTCGTCCGCAGGTTTTCCCCGCGCGGCGAACGTGCTAGCTTCGCCATCTCGCAGGTACCGCTCGCTCTGTCCACATCGTGTGGACAACGATGTGGACCGTCGCGATCGACGATTCGGAGCATGCAGGTGAGCGAGAGCCAAGACGTGTGGACACAGGTGGCTCTGTCGCTCCGCTCCCAGCTCGCCGAGTCGGTCTGGTTCTCCACGTTCCAAGATGTGACGCCCGTCGATTCAGACAGCGACACGCTGCGTCTGTTGGCCCCGAGCGCCTATGTCCGGGACCGGATCATGAGCCGATACCTGCCGCTGGTCACCGAAGCGCTCCAAGACGTCAACGAAGGCCACCGCACCGTCGAGATCGACGTGGAGTCGGCGCCGGTTCCCGACTCGACCCTGACCAACGTCGACAACCTCGCGGTCGACTCCCCGAGTGGCGATCACGACGCCAGCGCCAGCCCGGGCACCGCGATGTCGGCGGACTCGCCACGTTCGTTGCTGCTCGACGAAGCGGGGCTCAACCCCCGCTACACGTTCGAGACGTTCGTCAAGGGCGCCTCCAACCAGTTCGCCCTTGCCGCCGCGTTGCGCGTCGCGGAAACGCCGGCGCGCAGCTACAACCCGCTGTTCATCTACGGTTCCGCGGGCCTCGGCAAGACGCACCTCCTACACGCCATCGGGCACTACGTCCACTCCAACTACCAGCATCACGAGGTGCGTTACGTCTCGACCGAGACGTTCATGAACGAATACGTCGACGCCATTCGCCAGAACACGACCAATTCGCTGCGCCGCCGCTACCGCGACATCGATGTGTTGCTCATCGACGACATCCAGTTCATCGCCGGCAAGGAAGGCCTCCAAGAGGAGTTCTTCCACACGTTCAACTCGTTGCACGGCGCCAACAAGCAGGTCGTGATCTCCTCGGATCGCATGCCCGACGCCATTCCCACGCTGGAGGAGCGCCTCCGTGGGCGCTTCAAGTGGGGCCTGATCACCGACATCCAGCCGCCAGACCTCGAGACTCGGTTGGCGATCTTGCGCAACAAGTCCGAACGCGATCGGGTGCTGGTCCCCGACGAGACGCTCGAGTTCATCGCCACGAACATCGCCACGAACATCCGCGAGCTCGAAGGCGCACTGATTCGCGTCACCGCCTACGCGAGCCTCAACCAGGTACCGATCACCACCGAGCTCGCCGAGACCCAACTCGCCGATCTGCTCACCGACTCGCGTCCCAAGGTGCGCACCGACGAGGAGCTGTTGGCCGACATCTCGGCCATCCTCAAGTTCCCCGTCGAAGACCTGAAGGGTCGCAGCCGCCAGCGACCGCTCGTCACCGCCCGCCAGATCGCGATGTACGTGTTCCGTGAGCTGACCGACCTCAGCTACCCGGCGATCGCTCGTGTCTTCGGCGGGCGCGACCACACCACGGTCATTCACGCCAACGAGAAGATCCAGCGTCTGATGAAGGAACGCAAGCAGATCTACGACCAGGTCACCGACCTGTTGCAGCAGCTCAAGGCATGAATCGCGCCGTCATCACACCGAGCCTGGGGACGGACCGTGGGACGCGCGCTGGACGACGGGGTCCGAATCGGTGGACAGCGCGCACTTGTCCACCGAGTGACACGGGTGGAATTCGCGAGGTGGGGAACAACGTGCGATCCCATGTGGACAGCTGTAGCCGCCCTACGCTGCAACGACGCGTGGTCGTCCCCAATCCACAGCACCTACTACTGACACTGATGATTGAGACATCCCTGCATGAGGAGAAGTGCCCACTGTGAAGTTCCGTTGCGAACGTGATGTCCTTGCCGAAGCACTTGGCGCTGCCGGTCGTGCAGCCACGAGCCGAACCGGCACGTTGCCGGTGCTCCAGGGCGTACGCATGGAGGTCGCCGGCGACACGCTGACGATCACCGGCACCGATCTCGAGTTGACGATCCAACTCACGGTGCAAGTCGGCGGCGAACGTGACGGTGCTGCTGTCGTGCGGGCGCGCCTCGTCAGCGACATCGTGCGATCACTCCCGGCTGGAGCCGTCTCGGTCGAGCTCGGTGACGAGGAGTTGTCGATCAGCGCCGGTCGATCGCAGTTCTCGGTGCGGCCACTCTCGCTCGACGACTACCCGGTGATCGCCGATCCGTCGGCCGAGGCCGTGACGTTGCCGGCGGCCGATCTGGCCGACGCGCTTCGCCAGGTGGTGCGTGCCGCATCGACCGACGACGCCCGTGCTGTCCTCACCGGCGTGTTGCTCGCCGCCGACGACGACGGGATGCGCATGGTCGCCACGGACTCGTACCGGCTCGCCGTGCGCGATCTGCCGCGCACCGCCGTGTTGGCGGCCGGCCAGAAGGTGCTCATCCCCGGCCGGGCACTGAGCGAGCTGCAGCGCCTGATGGGCGATTCCGACGAGCTCAACGTGCGACTCGGCGAACGGGAGGCGACGTTCGAGGCGGCGGGGACACGGCTGTCCACGCGACTGATCGAGGGCGAGTTCCCGAACTATCGCAACTTGGTGCCGTCGAGCTATCCGAACCTGCTGACCGTCGGCAAGGCGGCGATGATCGAAGCGATCCGCCGCGTCAAGATCCTGGCCGTCGACTCGACCCCGATCCGCCTCTCGCTCGGCGGTGAGACCGTGCAGCTCACGGCCATCGATCAGGATCTCGGGAACGCCGCCGAGGAGGTCGACGCCGTGTACGAAGGCGAGCCGATGACGATCGCCTTCAACCCGGACTATCTGTCGGCGGGCATCGACGCGGTCGACAGCGACGAGGTGACGTTGTCCACGATGGATCCGATGAAGCCGGCAGTACTGCGCGGCATCGGTCGCGACGACTACCTCTACCTGCTGATGCCCGTCCGCGTCCCATGACGAACAAGCAACGGTTGGGGACGGGCCCCAGCCGTTGCTTCTTTTCCACAGGACCCGCCCGACCAGCGGCATGATCATCACGCACCTGGAGCTGGTCGACTTCCGGAACTACACGACAGGCACGTTCGACCTCACGGGGGGAACGACGGTCGTGATCGGTGACAACGGCCAGGGCAAGACGAACCTCGCGGAGGCGCTGGCGTACCTGGCGACGCTGTCGAGCTTCCGTTCGGCGCCGACCGAGGCGCTCGTGCGCGTCGGCGCCGACACGGCGATCGTGCGGGCCACGATCCTCGAAGACGACGGCCGGCAGAGTCTCGTCGAGATCGAGATCGCCGCCGCCGGTCGCAGCCGGGTGCAGGTCAACCGTCAGCGCCTCGGTCGTGTACGTGACCTCCTCGGCACCGTCCGCGTGACCGTGTTCGCGCCCGACGACCTGACGCTCATCAAGGGTGGCCCCGGCGACCGGCGGCGGTTCATGGACGACGTGCTCGTAGCGCTGGCTGTGAAGTACGACGCCGTGCGGCTCGAGATCGACAAGATCGTCCGCCAGCGCAACACGTTGCTCAAGCAGGCTGGCGGCCGGTTGACGGAGGAGATCGCGGTGACCCTCGACGTGTGGGACGCGAGGTTCGCTGCTGTTGCCGATCAGTTCGGCCACGCCCGGGCGACGCTCATCGATCGCTTGACGCCATTCGTCCACGAGGCGTACGAGCAGCTCGCTGGCGAGGCGGTCGAGCTCGAGTTGCGTTACGAGCCGGCGTGGCGCACGACCGGCCTCGCGGCCGCACTCGCCGCGTCGCGCACCGATGACGTGCGCCGCGGCGTGAGCACGGTCGGACCACACCGCGACGAGCTGACACTGACACTGCGCGGCATGCCGAGTCGCACCCACGCCTCGCAGGGGGAACAGCGCACGCTGGCACTGTCGCTGCGCCTTGCCGCCCATCGCCTGGTCACCGAACGGACCGGGTCGGCACCGGTCCTCGTGCTCGACGACGTCTTGTCCGAGCTCGACGATCACCGCGCCACCGCCCTGCTCGGCCACCTGCCGCCGGGCCAAGTCGTGATCACCACCGCCAGCGAGCTCCCGACGACAGCTCACGCCGACCGGATCCTGCGCGTCGACGCCGGCCGGGTCTCCGGCTGAGCTGATGCCGTGAGCCGGATCTGGGACAGATCGATCGCGGAATCCGGCATGGATCTGCCCCAGATCCGCGGATGTGCATCGCTGATCGGGGAGGAACGACTCAACCGCGCCGGTGGTCGAAGCCTCACGATCGACAGCCGGGTACGGTGACGACGTGGCTGACCCGGTGCCGATCTCGCAGTCGCTCGACTCGGTGATGCGTTCCCTGCGCGGCACCGACCGCATCGCCATCGGCGGCGTGTTCGGTCGCTGGGACGATGCCGTCGGCGAGGCGGTCGCCGCCCATGTGCGCCCCGTTCGGCTCGACGAAGGGGTGCTCACGGTCGAGGCCGAGGACCCCGCGTGGGCGACGCAGGTGAAGTTCTTGAGCGGGACCATCATCAGCCGGTTGGCGGAGGTCTCCGGGGTGCAGATCGAGCGCGTCGAGGTGCGTGTCGGACGCCGTTCTTGACGCTGTTCTCGGCATGGTTGCCGGCGCTGTTCTCGACGTGACGGCACTGCCGACACTCCCCAACTCTGTGACACCTCGCTGGTAGACTGGGAACCACTTCGCGACACAGCGCGAGCACCGTCTCCCCACGCTCCGCACCGCCATTTTCCGATGGTGCAGACGACCGTCTCGGCGAGCGTGCTGTGCGCCCCACGGATGCCTGCGTCGCGGGCATCTCCCCAGCTCATCGAACGTTTCGAGGTATGCGTGTCGAGTGACACCGAAGCAGCAATGACGACCGATCCGGCCAGCAACGGCAGCACCGGACCGACGCCGTCGAAGAAGTCCACCACCAAGAGCCCGTCCCCGTCGAGCGGCAAGATCGCCAACGACTACGACGCCGCCGCGATCCAGGTCCTCGAGGGTCTCGATCCGGTCCGGAAGCGGCCGGGCATGTACATCGGGTCGACCGGCCTGCAGGGCCTGCACCACCTGATCTGGGAGGTCGTCGACAACTCGGTCGACGAGGCCATGGCGGGCCACTGCGACCGCATCGTGGTGACCATGCTCGCCGACGGCGGCTGCCAGGTCGAAGACAACGGTCGCGGCATCCCCGTCGATCCCTTCACGTCGGGCGAGCACAAGGGCAAGAGCGCCGCCGAGGTGGTGCTCACCGTGCTCCACGCCGGTGGCAAGTTCGGCGGAGGCGGCTACAAGGTCTCCGGCGGCCTGCACGGCGTCGGTGTGTCGGTGGTCAACGCGCTCTCGGAACGTCTCGTCATCGAGGTCGACCGCGGCGGCAAGCACTTCCGTCAGGAGTACGCCAAGGGCGGTCGCCCCCAGGGCAAGATGGCCGTCGTCGGCGAGACGCCCAAGCGTGGCCGAACCACCGGCACCACGATCTCGTTCTGGCCCGATCCCTCGATCTTTTCGGCCGAAGGCGTCGAGTTCGTCGCCCGCACCGTGCTCGAGCGCCTGCAGACCTACGCGTTCTTGAACCGTGGCTTGCAGATCGTGTTCGACGATCAGCGGCCCGAACGCGAGCAGAAGGTCGAATACCAGTACAAGGGCGGCATCATCGACTTCGTCAAGCACCTCAACGCGACCAAGGAGCCGTTGTTCTCCAAGGTCTGCCAGTTCGAGGACGAGGACGACGACGACGGCCAGATGCTCGACATCGCGCTGCAGTGGAACACCGGCTACTACGAGGGCATCCACGGGTACGCCAATGGCATCTCCACCACCGAGGGCGGGATGCACGTCGAGGGCTTCAAGACCGCCCTCACGTCGGTGCTCAACAAGTACGCCCGGGCGAAGAACCTGCTGAAGGAAAAGGACCCGAACCTCACCGGCGAGGACATCCGCGAGGGCATCACGGCGATCATCTCCGTCAAGCTGCGCGAGCCGCAGTTCGAGGGTCAGACCAAGGCGAAGCTGGGCAACGTCCCGATGCGTTCGTTCGTGCAGAAGGTGACCAACGAGCGCCTCGCCGAGTGGTTGGAGGAGAACCCGACCGAAGCGAACAAGATCGTCAAGAAGGCGGTCTCGGCCGCCCAGGCACGTGTCGCGGCCAAGAACGCCCGCAACGCGATCCGGCGCAAGACGGCGCTGTCGGGCGCCGGCATGCCCGACAAGTTGAAGGACTGCTCGTCGCGCAACGCTGACGAGTCCGAGTTGTTCATCGTCGAGGGCGACTCCGCCGGTGGTACCGCCGTCGACGCCCGCGACCCGCGTACGCAGGCGATCTTGCCGATTCGCGGCAAGATCTTGAACGTCGAGCGGGCCCGCGTCGACAAGATGCTCAAGAACAACGAGATCCAGGCCCTGATCACCGCCATCGGTGCCGGCGTCGGCGACGAGTTCGACGTCACCAAGTGCCGCTATCACAAGGTGATCTGCCTGGCGGACGCCGACGTCGACGGCAGCCACATCCGCACGCTGCTGCTCACGTTCTTCTTCCGCCAGATGCGCGAGATGGTCGAGGCCGGCTACTGCTACATCGCCCAGCCGCCGCTGTATTCGACCGAGGTCGGCAAGGAGAAGATCTACCTGAAAGACGACGTCGCCAGGGCCGCGTTCTTGGAGGAGCGTCCGAACCACAAGAAGGCGTTCCAGCGCCTGAAGGGCCTCGGCGAGATGGACTGGGAGGAGTTGCGCGTCACCACCATGGACGCTTCCACCCGAACGCTGTTGCAGGTGACCGTCGAAGAAGCCGCCATCGCCGACGAGATCACGTCGGTCCTCATGGGCGACGACGTCGCCAGCCGCCGCGAGTTCATCACGACCAACGCCCGCGACGTGCGCAACCTCGACTTCTGAGCTGAACGATGACTGACTCCAACGACACCCCACCGATCGATCCCATCCAACCGATCACGCTGCACGAGGAGATGGAGAGCTCCTTCCTCGAGTACGCGATGTCGGTCATCATGTCGCGGGCGCTGCCCGACGTACGCGACGGATTGAAGCCGGTGCACCGCCGGATCATCTGGGACATGGAAGACCAGGGCTTCCGCCCCGATCGGGCACACGTCAAGTGCGCCCGCGTCACCGGCGACACGATGGCCCGCTTCCATCCCCACGGCGACAGCGCCATCTACGACGCCCTCGTGCGCATGGCCCAGCCGTTCTCGCTGCGTCACCCGCTGATCGATTTCCACGGCAACTACGGAAGCCCAGACTTCGGACCAGCTGCTTCGCGCTACTGCGTCACCGGCGACACGAGGGTTCGGCTCGCCGACGGTTCGTCCGTGCGGATCGACCACCTCATCGACGCCCCGCTCGACAGCGACTTCGACCTCGATGTCGACGTGCTCGACAAGGACGGCAAGCCCGTCCACGCGAGCAAGGGCTTCAACTCCGGAATTCATCCGACCAAGCGGATCACGACCGCATCCGGGTTCAGCGTCCGCGGCAGCCACAACCACCTGGTCCTCTGCCTCGTCCCGGTCGCCGGGGTGCCCATGTTCCAGTGGCTGCAGCTCGACGAGATCACCGAGGGCACCGTGGTCTGCGTCGCCCGCAACGCGTGGATGGACATCGTCCCCACCGCCCGCGAGTCCGCGCTCGGCACGCTTGCTGGCGCGTGGGTGAGCGAGGGCTGGGCATCGGCGGAGCGAGCCGGGTTCAACAACACTGACCAGCGCTTCTTCGACGACGTGGTGTTCGCGTACGACCTCGTGGTGGGCGGTCAGCGGTATCTGTCCGATCGCCAGACTCGAGTCGATCGCAAGCGCATCTTCGAACTCGACGTCCAGCAGATGGAGGCCTTTCGAGCCGGTCCGCTCGGTGAGCTGATCGGCAAGAAGGCCGCCGACAAGTTCGTGCCCGAGTGCGTATGGGCCGGCGGCTGGGGCGTCAAGCGGGCGTTCCTGTCGGCGTGCTTCGAGGGCGACGGCGGCCCCCGCGTCGCCCCCGACGGGTTCACGATCCACTACACCACGTACAGCGAGCGGCTGGGCCGAGAGCTGCAAGAGCTACTCGCCGAGTTCGGCGTCATCGCCGCTCGCAAGCAGTACACGCGGCCGAGTGGAGCGATCGAGCACCGTCTGATCATCTCTGGTCTGCGCAACGTCCGAGCGTTCGCCGATCGCATCGGGTTCCTGGCGACGAAGCAGGCGAAGCTGCGTGAGCTGATCACGCACGCCCCGGTCCGACCCCACCGGTTGAGCGCAGACCACGTGCCCTACGTGGCCGACTTCGTCCGCTCGGAGACCGCGTTCGACACGCGGGGATCCGGACGCAAGTGGCTCACTCGGCACAACTTCGATCGGGTCGAGCGCTGGGAGACCGAGCGACTCCGGATCATCGATCGCATCAAGGATCCCGAGATCCTCGCCACGATCTTGCCGATCATGGACTCGGGATATCGGTTCGAGGAAGTCGCGACCGTCGTCGATGAGGAACCGGCGGCCGTCTACTCGATCCGGGTCGACTCCGACGACCACTCCTTCCTCGCCGGAGGATTCGTCAACCACAACACCGAGTGCCGGTTGAACCCCTTGGCGATGCAGTTGTTGGCGGACATCGACGAGGACACCGTCGACATGATCCCGAACTACGACGGGTCGACGGAACAACCCGTCGTGTTGCCGTCGCGGTTCCCGAACCTCTTGGTCAACGGCAGTCAGGGCATCGCCGTCGGCATGGCGACGAACATCCCGCCGCACAACCTCGGTGAGGTCATCGACGGTGTCGTGCATCTGCTCGACAACGCCGACGCCACGTCCGACGACCTGATGGAGTTCATCAAGGGCCCCGACTTCCCGACCGGCGCGAGCATCCTCGGCCGTGCCGGCATCATCGACGCCTACCGCACCGGACGCGGCTCGGTGAAGATGCGCGCCACGGTTGCCATCGAGGAGGGCAAGAACGGTCGGATGGAGATCGTCGTCAGCGAGTTGCCCTACCAGACGAGTTGTTCGTCGATCGCGTCGCGCATCCAAGAGCTCGTCGACGCGGGCGACCTCGATGGCATCGCCGACGTCAACGACGCCTCGTCGGGCGGCGAGACGAACCTGATCATCACGCTCAAGCGTGACGCCAACGCCAACGTCGTCAAGAACAACCTGTTCAAGCTCACCCAGCTGCAGTCGACGTTCTCGATCAACATGGTGGCCCTCGTCGACGGCGTGCCCCGCCAACTCACCTTGCGCGATGCGATCGTCGCCTACGTCGCCCATCAGCGCGAGGTCATCACGCGTCGCTCGCAGTTCCGGCTCGACAAGGCCCGCCGACGGGAGCACATCCTCGAAGGGCGCATCAAGGCGCTCGACGTGATCGATGCGATCATCGCCCTGATCCGGGCGAGCGAGGACGCATCAGCGGCCCGTGATGGTCTGATGGCACCGCCGTTCGAGTTCTCCGAGGTCCAGGCGAACGACATCCTCGACATGCAGCTGCGCCAGCTGACCCGGTTGTCGCGCATCGATCTCGAGACCGAGCTCGCCGCGGTGCGCGAGAGCATCACGGACCTCGAAGAGATCCTTGCCAACCCGGAACGGCTCGACAGCGTCATCCGCGACGAGATCACGGCGATCAAGGAAGAGTTCGCGACGCCACGTGTCTGCCAGCTCACCTACGACGACGGCGAGATGTCGATCGAGGACCTCGTCGACGACAAGGAGCTCGTCATCGTGATGACGCAGGCCCAGTACGTCAAGGCGGTGTCGGCCGACTCGTTCAAGACTCAGGGCCGGGGCGGCCGCGGGGTGTCGGGTGGCAAGTTGAAGATCGACGACGTGGTGCGCCACGTGATCTTCACCACCGCCCACGCGCATCTCCTGTTCTTCTCCAACCGGGGCAAGGTGTACCGGCTGCGGGCGCTGGAGATCCCCGAGCGCGAGCGCACGGCGAAGGGTATGCCGATCGTCAACCTGTTGCCGCTGCAGGCCGACGAGCAGATCCAAGCGATCATCGACACCCGTGACTTCGCCGGCGAGCGGTTCTTGTTCTTCGCCACACGGGGTGGCACGGTCAAGAAGACGGCCTTCGATGCCTACGACTCGAGCCGGCGCGACGGCCTGATCGCCATCAACCTGCGCGAGGGCGATGAGCTGGTGCGGGTGATCGAGACCAGCGGCAGCGACGACATCTTCATGGTCAGTCGTGACGGCATGACGATCCGCTTCGACGAGAACGATGTGCGCCCGATGGGCCGTACCGCCGGCGGCGTGCGGGGCATGAAGCTGAAGAACGGCGACGACCGTGTCGTGTCCGTCGACGTCGCCCGTGACGAGGCGGCGATCCTGATCGTCACCGAGGCCGGGTACGGCAAGCGAACACAACTCGACCGGTTCAACCGCCAGGGCCGCGGTGGCCAAGGTGTTCGCGGCATCAAGCTCACCGGCAAGAAGGGTGCGGTCGTGGCCGCCTTCATGGTCGGCCTCGACGACGAGATCGTGGCGGTGTCGAACAACGGCGTCACCATTCGCATGGAGGTGCGTGGCATCTCCTCGCAGGGCCGAGACGCGACCGGTGTGCGGGTGATGAGCATCGACGACGGCGACGCCGTCAGCTCGGTGGCGCCGATCCTGGCGGCCGACGAGGACTGATCCTCGCTCGCGACCGCACGTCCGTGGCTCGCGCCGCGGCGTGCGGCGCCTGAACTGACATGTGCGACGACGCTGCCGCAGCGCGTTCGCACGCATGCCGGAGGTGTGGTCGTGGACGGGTGTGTCGAGGACGGATGGGTTCTGAACGGGTGTCGAGTCGACGATGCCGACGTGCGGTGCCAGCAAGGCGATCGCGGTCAGGCGGCGATCGTCGTCGCGATGGTCGTGTCGGTGTTGTTCGTGGTGGTGATCGCGGCGCTCGTGGTGCTCGGTGGTCGGGCGATCGACCGCACCCGGGCCCAGTCGCTGGCCGACGCCGCGGCCTTGGGTTCGGTGGGTCGCGATCGCGGTGCAGCTGCCCGCCTCGTCGGTGCCGACGGGGGCACGCTGCTGTCGTGGTCCGCCAACCCGGATCGCACGGTGGTGACCGTCGTCGTGCGCGTCGGCGACGCGACCGCGACGGCTCGGGCATCCATCGAACCGTGACCGCTGCAGCGACCGTCGCCCCGGTGCGGTGGGGGCACGGGCGGGTGATCCCGTGCTGGAGGGGTCGCTGCGTACACTTGCGGAATGAGCCAGACCGAACGCGCCCTCAGGGAGGGCGTGGACGAACTGGACGACGTCGATTTCGACGACACGTCTGATGATGGAGACGATGGCGTCCTCGACGACGTGGCGGTCGACGATCCGGTGATCGACGAGGTCGTCGACGCCGATCTCGACGAGCCCACGGCCAATGGCGACCGTTCTGTCGACGGCAACGGTGATGGTGGCGACGACGCTGCCGCTGAACCGTACGTGCTTCCCCCGATCATCATGGCCACCGAAGCCGACGACGATGACCCTGACGATGACCATGACGTGTCACCGATCGGTGATCCGCTGTTGGCACGTCGACTCCCCGGCGCGACCGAAGCGGACGACCGCACCGCGCACCAGCCGACCACCGTGCAAGCGACCACGGTGCAGCCGACCACGCTGCAGCCGGCGGTCTCCGACGACATCCTCGACGAGCTCCGGCAGGCCGACATCGACGGACCGACCGTCGCCCCTGCACCGCAAGACGACTCGTCGGCCGGTATCCGTCGTCCGCTGCGCGCTCCGGACTACGACCCCGCTCCCTTCCCGATCCCCGTCAAGGTCCCGCGGTTGCTCGGCCGCAAACCGCGCGTCCGCCGGGTCACCCGGGTCGTGCGCCACGTCGATCCGTGGAGCGTGTTCAAGATCGCCATCGTCGCCAACGTCGTGTTGTACGTGATCTTGTTGACCGCCGGTGTGTTGTTGTGGAACGTCGCCTACGCCACCGGCACGGTCGACAACGTCGAGCGGTTCTTCGAGTCGTTCGGCTGGTCGGAGTTCGAGTTCAACGGCGGCGAGATCTACCACAACGCGTGGATCGGCGGCATCTTCTTGATCATCGGTCTGACGGGACTCGCCGTGTTGATGGCGACCTTGTTCAACCTGATCACCGACCTCGTCGGCGGCATCCGGCTGACGGTGCTCGAAGAGGAGGTCGTCGAGGCTCGCACGTCGCCGATGCGGCGCTTCGTCGTTCGTCGTGCCGAGCCCGAGGTCCCCGTCGTGATGTACGACGACTCGGGCCCGATCATCCGCGAAGCCGTCGTCGACGACGCCGGCGGACCAGCTCGCTGACGGCGCCACAGGTGTCCGCCCGCACGATTCGACGCGGTGGAACCCCACCGCCGAGCGATATCCTCACGGGCTGCCGGGGCTATAGCTCAGTCGGTTAGAGCGCTGCCCTGATAAGGCAGAGGTCACAAGTTCGATTCTTGTTAGCCCCACCATCCCGGCCGTGTCGTTCTGCACGCCTGTTGTGCGTGCGGTCTGGCGTCGTGACGCTCCGGGCGAGCGGCGGGCGAACGTCGGCCCGCTAGCGTGCGGGGTTCGATGAAGGTTCTGCGCGGTGCTCTGTCTGCGGTGTTGTTGATGGCCGCCGTCGCTGCGGTCTTGCGGGTGCGTGGCACCGGGGGCACGCCTCCCCAACACGGTGGTTGGCGCCCGCTCGAGTTGCCGGATCGCTGATGGCGTCGATCGCCGTCGCCGGAGACGGAGTCGTCGGGGAGCGCATCGTGACGCGTCTGCCCGGCGCCGTCGCGGATCTGTCGGTCGTGTCGTTCGACCCGCGTCATGACACCCGCCCGCCGAGCGACGTCACCGTCGTCGCGCTCGCCAACGGGGGACGCCACGCTGACGTCGCCGAGCGGCTGTTGCGCAGTGGCGTGTCGGTGGTGTCGATCAGCGACGACGTCGACGATGTGCGCCAGATGCTCGATCTCGACGACATCGCCCGCGCCAGCGGCGTGACGCTCGCGGTCGGTGCGGGCATGGCGCCCGGGCTCGTGGGGCTGCTGGCACGGTTGCTCGCCGATCAGCTCGCCGCCTGCGACGAGATCCACGTCGCGGTGCACGGCACGGCGGGGCCGAGTTGTGCCCGCTCCCATCACCGCGCGCTCAGTGGGCGGGCGGTCGGCTTCCACGACGGTGAGTGGATCCAACGACCGGCAGGTTCGGGCCGCGAGTTGTGCTGGTTCCCCGAACCGGTCGGCGCGTACGACTGCTACCGGGCGGCCAAACCGGCGCCGTTGCTGTTGCACCGGGCGTTCCCGGACGTATCACGGATCAGCGAACGGGTATCGGCCAATCGTCGTGACCGCCTCACGGCGTGGTTGCCGATGCTCAGCCCACCGCACCGTGAGGGTGGCGTCGGCGCCGTACGCGTCGAAGTGCGTGGTGCCGATGCGACGGGTGCGCGCCAGACCCTGATCATCGGCATCGCCGAGTTGGTCGGAACCGCGGCGGCGGCCACGGCGGGAGCGTTGGTCATCGAAGCGGTCGCCGGGCGGCTTCCGGCGGGCGTCGTCGGTGCCGCCGATCGCGAGATCGACACGCTCGGCGTCCTGGCGACGGTCGAGCGTCTTGGCGTGCGGTTACAGGAGTTCACGGGCGTGTCGTCCGATCGGCGGATCAGCGCGAATCCGTGACCGCCGACGTGGCGTCGGCACCCGCCGCGTCCGCGGCGTCGTCGGAGGTGACCGGTTCGACCTGGGCGGCGATGCGTTCGACGAACGTCGTCAACTGGTCGAGGCGGGTTCCGAACTCCTCACCGGTCACCATGTCCGACAGCGCGAGGCGAATGCTGGCGATCTCGCGTGCGAGGAACTCGGTGTCGGCCTGGGTGCGCTCGGCGACCTCGCGGTCGGTCTGAGTGCTGACGCGGTCACGCTGTTCTTGGCGGTTCTGGGCGAGCAGGATCAGCGGCGCGGCGTAGGACGCCTGCACGGACAGCACGAGCGTGAGCAACACGAGCCCGCGGTCCCACGGGTCGAACTGCCAGCCCTCTGGTGGCAGCGTGTTGAGCACGATCCACAGCACGATCACCACGGTCTGGAACACGAGGAACCGGGCGGTCCCCAAGAAGTTGGCGAGCGACTCGGCAAACCGACCGAACGCCTCGGAGTCGTACTGCACTCCGACCCGCCGGGCACGGGGCGCGGAGAGGTCCTCGCGGCGCTTCATCGCTCCACCGCCACATGGTTGCGCCTGGGCCTGGAGCGCCAGCCGACGCCGAGCATCCGGTCGATCACGTCGTCGACGGTCACCGCGCCGAGGAGGCGGTTGGCGTCGTCGACGACGGACACTGCGAGCAGGTCGTAGCTGGCGAGGATCTCGGCAACCTCTTGATCGCTGACGTCGGGGTTGACCGTCGGGTCGTCGGCAGCGAGCGGGCCGAGCTCCATGTGCGGCGGTTCGCGCAGCAGCCGTTGCATGTGGACGACGCCGATCAGCTTGCCCGTCGGCGCCTTGTACGGCGCCTGGGTGACGAACACCTGGGTGGCGATGCTGACCACCCAGTCCGGATCGCGGATCTGGGCGAGCGCCTCGGCGACCGTTGCATTCGGCGGCAGGATGATCACCTCGGGCGTCATGAGGCCGCCGGCGGTGCCCTCCTCGTAGGACAAGAGGCGCCGCACGACGTCGGCGTCGTCGACGTCCATCATGTCGAGCATCCGTGCCTGCACGTCGGGGCTCATCTCGCCGAGCAGGTCGGCGAGGTCGTCGTACTCCATCTCGTCGAACACGCCCACGAGCCGGTCGCGGTCGAGCTGTTCGACGATGCGCACCTGCTCCTCTTCGGGCAGCTCCTCGAGCACGTCGGCGAGGCGTTCGTCGTCCATTGCCTCGGCGAGCTGGCGCCGCTGATCGATCGGCAGGGCACGAACGACGGCGGCCACTTCAGCGGGGTGGAAGTCGCGCAGGCGTGCCGCTTCGGCCTGCATCTCGCTCGGCGCATCGAACAGGGCCGGCAACTCGTCGAAGTCGACGAGCCGGTAGCTCGGCCGGCGCCGCAACGTGGACCGGCGAGCGAGACGGACCTTGTCGATCACCCAATACGTGGATCGGGGGTCCTCGTGGGCGCGCAGCGCGATGTCGCTGACGGTCTCGTCGCCGACGCGTCGATCGATCAGTTGCTTGCCGATCAACACCTCGCCCGGGCGTGGTTTGAACGGGTTGAGGTCGACGTCCCAGCTGCGCAGGCGGGCGCCGTGGCCCGTGAGCTCGGCGACGCGGTTGGCGTTGACGAAGATGCGCCGCCGCTGGCTGCTGGCGACGAATCCGACCACGCGGGGCGGCATGGCGGCCTCGCGCCCTTTGCCGGGCCGGCCGGGGATGACGACGATGTCTTGGAGTTGACCGATCTCGGAGCCACCGGCGTCGAGGAGCGGGAGCCGCATCACCCTGAACGCATAGATCAGGTCGGCGGCCATGGGCCGCACACTACTGACCGGGGCTGGCGGGGAATGCTCGTGGCGAGGCGCGCGTCGGGGTCCACCATGGACCCGGTTCCGTACCACCCGGATCGCTGTGCGATCAGGTCAGCCGGGCGCGGGTTCGACTTGGACGAGGGTGTCGCTGTAGGCGACACCGCCGCCCCACTCGGTGAGCGTGTCGTTGGTGAGGCTGTTGGCGATGCGGCCGTCGGGGTGATGCTCGCACCACCACCCGAACGGGATCGCCACCACACCCGGCCGCAGCCGTTCGGTCACCTTCACCGGCACGACGACCGACGCTCGGTCGTTCCACACCCGCGCCATGCCGCCCTCGCCCAGACCACGCGCGGCAGCGTCGGCGGCGTCGATCTCGACGAACGGTCCGCCCTCGGCCGGTCCGTGCTTGGGGAGGTGTGAGTACGCCGAGTTCAAGAATCGCGTGTGGTGCTTCGGCGTGAGCAACTGCAGCGGGAACCTGGCGAGCAGATCGGGGTCGCCGTCGGGCCCTTCGCGGGAGGGAACGTAGGCGGGCAGTCGCGGCTGACCCATCCGTTCCAGCACGTCGGACGCCAACTCGACGCGACCGGACGCCGTGTCGAACTCGCCGTCTCCGAATGGTCGGCCGTCATCCGGGTACGGCGCACGTACCCACCCGACGAGGCGCAGTTCATCGAGGTCGATCGTCGGCAGCGCCTGCGCGAGCAGCGTCTCGTCGTCGTCGAACAACGACGGCTCGGTGTAGCCCATCGCCGCAGCGAGCCGACGGAACAGTTCGGTGTTCGAGCACGACTCACCGAGCGGCGCGACGGCGGCCTCGTTCCACCCGACCCACAGGTGTCCCCACGGCAGAACCACGTCGGACGCTTCGATCTGTGTCGTGGCCGGCAGCACGATGTCGGCGTAGCGGGCGGTGTCGGTGAGGAACTGCTCGTGGACGACGGTGAACAGGTCGTCGCGCTCCAGCCCCTGGCGAATCGTCTCCGCGTTCGGCACGACGACGAGCGGATTGCAGCTCCACACGATGAGCGCGTGCACGCCTGGACCGTCAGCTTCCCCGGCGTGCGGCTCGGTGAGGATGCTCGCGAGGCGGCTCATGTTCAGTGTGCGCGCCGGTCGACGACCGTTGGCGATCGCCAGGTCGGGCCGGTTCATGGCGACCGAATCGACGAGCGCGTCGGAGTAGGAGCCGACGCTCTTGGCGATCCCGCCGCCGCGCAGCGCCCACGCGCCGGTGAGCGCGGGGAGGCACGCCATCGTGCGGAACAGCATCGCCCCGTTCTCGTGGTGTTCGGCGCCGATCAACGTGCGGATGGCGGCCGGGCGAGCGGTCGCGTACTCGTGCGCGAACGCCTCGATCACAGCGGCGTCCAGTCCGGTCGCCGCAGCGGCGCGGGCGGGTGTCCAGTCGGCGACGGCCGCACACAGTTCGTCGAACCCCGTGGTGTGGGCGCCGATCCACTCGTCGTCGGTGAGGCCGTCACGGATGATCACGTGCATCATCGCCAGCATCAAGGCGGTGTCGGTGCCCGGCAGCGGTTGCAAGAATCGATCGCCGCGTTCCGCGTCGATCGCCTCGGCGGTGATCGTGCGGATCGGGTCGATCACCACGAGACGTGCGCCGCGCCCGCGGGCGCGTTCGATCGTCGGCCACAGATGGCGGTTCGTGAGCCTCGTGTTCGTCCCCCACAGGACGATCAGCTCGGCGTGCTCGATCTCCAGCGGATCCATCGCCCGGCCGGTGCCGTTGGTCATCCGCAGCCCGTGCCCGACGGTCGGACCACACAGCGCCCGTTCGAGGTTCGACGCACCGAGGTGGGCGAAGAAGCGTCCGTTGAGCCCCATCAGCGCCAGCAGGCTCTGGTTGCCGGCGTCGGAGAACGGCAGCACCGCCTCGGGCCCGTGCTCGTCGATCACCGCGTGGAGGCGCGCGGCGATGGTCGCCAGCGCCTCGTCCCACGACACCCGCTCGAACTCGCCCGCGCCCTTCGGCCCGACGCGGCGCAGCGGGTGCAGCACGCGACCCGGGTCGTACACCCGGTCGAGGAAGCGGTTGACCTTCGGGCACAGCTCGCCGAGCGAGTACGGATGTGCCGGGTTGCCGCGGAGCTTCACGGCGACGCTCGGCCGCTGGCTGTCGTCGACCGTGACGGTCCACCCACACGAGTCCGGACAGTCGTGGTGGCACGTGCCGTTGACGGTGCGCGTCGACATGGCCGCAGGCTACGACGACCGGCCGGTCGCCGTCAGGCGGTTTCCGGACAGCGAGTCGCGATCAGCAACGACGGGGACGTCCCGAGGTGTTGCTCATCCCTCCACGATCTCGCGCAGGTGGGGCCACGCAGCCGCGAACCCGGCGTGCAGCGGGAGTTGTTCGACGAAGTCGAGCGGGAACCACTCGACGGCGTCGGTCTCGAAGTTCATCGATGCGCCGAATGGTTCGTCGACCTCGACGACGACGGTCGTGTACGTCCAGTCGTCGGCGGGTGCGAACACGTACTCGCCGATCAGGCGCGGTGGCGCCGGCGGCTGCCCGACTTCTTCGGATGCCTCGCGCAGCGCTCCTTCGAACGGCGTCTCACCGGCATCGAGCGCGCCACCGGCGCACGACCAGTTGCCACCTTCGTGAGCCATCGCCGACCGCTTCTGCAGCATCACGAACGGTTCACCGTGTGCATCACGGATCACGAAGACGACGCCGGCGGCGCCGTAGATCCCCCAGCGGACGTGGCCGTCGCTGCATCGCATGAACCCGTCGCCTGTTCGCCGTTCCAGCACCCCGCAACCCTGCCCGATTCCACCCCGCCGCGACAACGCGGGCGTACACCTGGGCACGACGGCGAACGAAGGTGGCGTCACCGGGAATGAGTACGGGAACGAAAACCGGCGATCGACGGTTGGCTGTCGACGTGAGTGATGCAGCGAGCCCCGAGACGTTCGACCTGATCATCGTCGGCAGTGGCACCGGCAACTCGATCCCGGAGTTCCTCGCCGATTGGAAGATCGCCCTCGTCGAGCGCGACGTGTTCGGCGGCACGTGCCTCAACCGTGGGTGCATCCCGTCGAAGATGTTCGTCTATCCCGCCGACGTGGCGTTGACGGCGACGACGTCGGCTCGGCTCGACGTCCGCACGACCTACGACGGTGTCGACTGGCCGGCGCTGCGTGACCGTGTGTTCGGCAGGATCGATCCGATCAGCGACGGTGGCCGCGAGTACCGCGCCTCGGGCACCCCGAACGTCACGTTGATCGAGGGCACGGCGACGTTCGTGGGGGGCGAGTCCGATCTCCACACGTTGTCCGTCGACGGCCGCCTGATCGCCGCGCCGCGCGTGCTCGTCGCCACCGGGTCGCGTCCGGCGATCCCCGACATCGCCGGACTCGTGGAGACGGGGTTCCACACGTCGGACACGATCATGCGCCTCGACACGTTCCCGGCGCGACTGGGGATCATCGGTGGCGGATTCATCGCCGTCGAGATGGGGCACGTGTTCTCGTCGCTCGGTTCGCACGTCACGGTGTTCAACCGGTCGAACCGTTTGCTCGGCGGTTTCGATGGCGACATCGCGGCGCGCTTCGTCGAGGTGTTCGGCGAGCGCGTGGACCTGCACCTCGGAACCCTCCCGATCGCCGTGGAGCGGGTCGCCGACGGGATCCGCATCACGACCGCGGACGGGTCGTGCGTGGTCGACGAGCTCCTCGTCGCCGTCGGGCGAGCGCCGAACAGCGACCTGATCGGTGCCGGTGCCGTCGGACTGGCGATGCGCAACGATGGTTCGATCCTCGTTGACGACACGATGTCCACGAACGTGCCCGGGATCTGGGCGATCGGCGACGTCGCCAACACCTACCAGCTCAAACACTTGGCCAACGCGGAGGGCAGGGTGGCGTTCTGGAACATCGCCCATCCGGACGACCTGCGCCACCAGAGCTACAAGGCGGTACCGAGCGCGGTGTTCTCGAACCCCCAGGTGGCCACGGTCGGCCTCACCGAGGAGGCGGCGCGCTCAGATGGGCGTTCGTTCAGTGTCGGTGTCCGCGACTACGGCGGCACTGCCTATGGCTGGGCGATGGAGGACACGACCGGCTTCGCCAAGGTCCTCGTCGACACCGAAACTGATCTCGTGATCGGCGCGCACATCATCGGGCCACAAGCATCCACGTTGATCCAACCGCTCATCCAAGCGATGGAGCTCGGCCAGACCGCCGAGCAGGTTGCCCGCGACGTGATGTACATCCATCCGGCGCTGACCGAAGTCGTCGAGAACGCGCTGCTCGCCGCCCTCGACTGAGATTGCATCCGGGGTCAGACACCACATGCAACCGCGCACCAGCGCCAGGCCGGCCCACATCGTGTGTGCCGTTGCATGTGGTGTCTGACCCCGGATGCAATCCTCCCGCGCTGGCGCCGTCGCACGCGCGCGATTGCGATCAGTGTCTGACCCCGGATGCAATCGGTACGGTCGCATCGATGGATGCAGCACCGTTGACCAGCGCAGAGGTCGCCGCCGCCCGCGCGGCGACGCCCGGATGTACCACGGACCCCGCCGAGCGGATCGTCCACCTCAACCACGCCGGGTCGTCGCTGCCGACCCAGCACGTCCTCGACACCCAGCTCGACCACCTGCGCGCCGAGGCCACGATCGGCGGGTACGAAGCGGCGGCGGCCGCCGGTGAACGCGACGCCGGCGTCTACGACTCGATCGCCGCGCTCATCGGCGCCCGCCGTGACGAGATCGCACGGATGGAGCACGCCACAGCGGCGTGGAACGCGGCGTTCTGGTCGGTGCCGATGGAGCCCGGGCAGCGGATCCTGGTGCACGATCAGGAGTACGGCGCGAACATCGTCGCCTTCTTGCACGCCGCGGCGACGCGCGGCATCGCCATCGACCGGGTCGCCAGCGATGGATCAGGGCAGATCGACGTCGACGACCTCGAACGCCGCCTGGACGGTGGCGATGTCGCGCTCGTGTCGCTGACCCATGTCCCGACGAACGGCGGTCTCGTGAATCCGGCGGCCGCGGTCGGGCGCCGAGCTCGGGCGGCGGGTGTGCCGTTCCTGCTCGATGCCTGCCAGTCGATCGGCCAGCTGCGCATCGACGTCGACGAGATCGGCTGCGACTTCTTGTCGGCGACAGGGCGCAAGTACCTGCGTGGACCGCGAGGTACCGGCTTTCTCTACGTCCGCTCGTCGATCCTCGACCGCATCACACCGTCGCAACCCGACCATCACGGTGCTGTCCTGAGCACCGGTGATCACTTCGGCTGGGTCGACGGTGCCAAGCGGTTCGAGTACTGGGAGTACAACGTCGCCGGTTGGCTCGCACTCGGCGCGGCCGTCGACGAGGCACGAGCGATCGGGCTCGGCCGGATCGAGGTGACGGTGTCGCAGGTCGCGGCTCGCTTCCGCGAGATGCTCACCGCCGCCGGCTTCCTCGTCCACGACGACGGCGTCGAGCGGTGCGGCATCGTCACCGCGTCGTCGCCGACGATCGACGCCGAGACATTGCGCCTGCGGCTCGCCGAGGAGCGCATCAACGTCACCACGACGCCACCGGAAGGCGCGCGCTGGGACGTCGAACGCCGCCACCTCCCGGCGATGCTCCGCCTGTCGGTCCACTACACCACGACCCTCGACGAGTTGGAGCAGACCGTCGCCGTCCTTGCGCGATGAGTAGCGCAGGGTCCTGGCCCTAGCGTGCCCATCTGCGCCCTGTCCACTCGTGACGGAGATGGTTCTGGCGTCGCCGACTCCTGCGGCGTGCGGCTTCGGTAACGTTCGAGCCGATGGCAGTGCCGACGAAGAACTGGGCCGGAAACCAACGCTGCGTTCCGGCACGAACGCATGAGCCACGCTCGGCCGACGACGTCGCGGCGATCGTGCGGGCGGCGGCCGAGGCCGGCGAGCGCGTCAAGGTGATCGGCGGCGCCCACTCGTTCACCGACGTCGCGATGACCGACGGCCACCTGCTCTCGCTCGACACGCTCGACCAGGTGCTCGGGGTCGATGGCAACGACGTCCGGGTGCAGGCCGGGATCCGTCTCCATCGACTCAACGACGAGCTCGCCGCACGCGGTCTGGCGATGCCGAACCTCGGCGACATCGACCGTCAATCGATCGCCGGCGCGGTGTCGACGGCGACGCATGGCACGGGCGCCGGGCTGGGCAACATCGCGACGACGATCGTCGGGCTGGAGCTGGTCACCGGCGACGGCTCGATCGTGCGCGCCGACGAGACGAACGACCCCGAGTTGCTCCGCGTGGCCCGTGTCGGCCTCGGCGCGCTCGGGATCCTGACCGAGGTCACGTTGCGATGCGTGCCGGCTTTCAACCTGCGCGCCGTGGAGACGATCGAGCCGCTCGCTGACGTGCTCGCCGACTTCGGTGGTGTGATGCGTTCGACCGACCACGTCGAGTTCTACTGGATGCCGGGCGCCCGGCGATGCCAGGTGAAGCGCAACAGCCGGACCGCCGAGCCGGCCCGGCCGCAGCCGAAGCTCGCCTATGTCCGCGACAAGTGGATCGCCGAGAACCTTGCGTTCGGCACGGTCTGCCGCGTCGGGCGCCGCTTCCCGACGCTCGCCCCGAAGGTCGCCAAGCTCGTCACGTCCGCGGCGTCCGAACGTGACCTGATCGATCGCAGCGACCGGATCTTCTGCAGCCCACGACGGGTGCACTTCGTGGAGATGGAGTACGGGGTGCCGTTCGACGCCGTGCCCGACGCGATCGCCCGCATCGGTTCACTCGTGTCGGGCTTGCCGTTCCCACCACTGTTCCCGATCGAGGTGCGCGCCTCTCGAGGTGACGACATCCCGCTGTCGACCGCCAACGGTCGCGACTCGGGATGGATCGCGGTGCATCAGTACATCGACACGCCGTACGAGGCGTACTTCCAAGGTGTCGAGCAGATCATGAACGACTACGGCGGGCGCCCGCACTGGGGCAAGCTGCACTTCCAGAGCCGGCTGACGCTGTCGCACCGCTATCCGGAGTGGAACGTGTTCCGCGACGCCCGCGACCGACTCGACCCGCAGCGCACGTTCGCCAACCCGTACCTCGACCGCGTCCTCGGCCATTAGCCAAGCAACGGTTGGGGACGGGCCCCAGCCGTTGCTTCTTTTCCACAGGCTCGACCAGGATCACCGCAACCCGACGTAGCGGGCCATCGCCGTGGCAGCGTCGTCGAAGAGCACCGCATCATCGCTCACCATGCCGCGAGTCTGGTTGAACAACTCGAAGCTGATGAGGCCGAAGAGCTGCGTCCACGCCACCACCGCCCTGAACACGAGCGCCGGCGGAGCATCGACGCCGACCGACCGCGAGGCGGTCGTCAGGTCGTGCGCGGTCACCGTGGAGATCTCCGTTTCGAGACCGCTGCCGTCGATGTCGCCGGCCGCATGGGCTTCGGCGACGAGCCGCAGGAGGCTGATCGGCACACGCGTGCCCGGTGAGATCGTGTCCTCCGGGGCGGCGTACCCAGGGACCGGTGTGCCGTACACGAGCGCGTACTCGTGCGGGTTGGCGAGCGCCCACGACCGCACGGCGCGTGCCGCGGCGACCCACCGGGCGACGGGGCGCCGACGACGGGCGGCGCTGATCGCCGAGTCGACGGCGTCGCCGATGCTCGCGTAGGCGCCAACGATCAATGCGGTCAGGAGCGCATCGCGGCCGTCGAAATAGCGATACACGGCCGACGGCACGACTCCGAGGTCGCGGGCGACGGCACGCAAGGAGAGCTCAGCCGAACCATGTTCGGCAAGGTGGCGTCGAGCGGTGGCGAGGATCTCCTCGCTCACTTCCGCTCGGGCTCGTTCGCGGGCGGACCTGATGGTGCTCACATGTCCATTGTGACACAGCGATCACAAACGTGAACATTGTTCTTGCATATGGCTGCCCATACATGTACGTTGATCTTGAACGAGAACAGTGTTCACAACAAGGAGACCTCGATGCCCACCAACGCCACCAACGACGAGACCACGAGCGCAGGAACCACGATCCGTTACCTCGCCCCGGATTCCTTCACCCGCCGGGTCTTCAACCCGTTGATCGCCGGATTGACCAAGCTCGGGATCAGTGTGCGCGGATCGCGCGTCCTCGCTGTGCGGGGTCGGTCGACGGGGGAGTGGCGAACGACGCCGGTCAACGTGTTGTCGTACGACGGCGAGCGCTACCTCGTGGCGCCACGTGGCGAGACACAGTGGGTACGCAACGTGCGAGTGGCCGGGTCGTGCGTCTTGCGTGTCGGCCGGCGCAAGGAGACCGTGTCGGTCGTCGAGCTCGCCGACGCGGACAAGCCGGTTCTCCTGCGTGCCTACCTGCGGCTGTGGAAGTGGGAGGTCGGCAAGTTCTTCGACGGTGTCGAGCCCAGCGCCAGCGATGACGAGCTGCTCGCCATCGCCGGCGGATACCCGGTCTTCCGGCTCACGCCAGCGTGACGTTGGAGGTTCAGGCGGAGTGCAACGTCACACGCACGTACCGGTGTCGACCGGTGCGACGAGGCCGTCTCGTTGCGAGGGCTCGATGAGAGCGTCGGGCAACGCGACCGCCCAGGCACGATCAGGCGACTCGGTGCTGCGCGCCCAGACGATGCCGATCGCGCCACCGTCGACGTGTACGAGCGTGCCGGAGTCGCCGGGCGCGACCGTCGCGTGCAGCTCGTAGCCGGCACGCTCGACGGGATCGTCGCGATGGATGTCGGTCGTCCGGATCGTGACCGGGCGCACGATGGTGACTTCCTGCGCCACCAGTTCTGTTGCCCCTGGTGGACGGACCGCGATCGCGCCATCGACGCCGTGCTCGGGTCGTTCCGTGCTGATCTCCGCAGGCGCTCCGGCGGGCGCGTCCGTACGGAGGAGGGCGATGTCGAGCGTTTCGTCGAACAGGACGACCGTGGCGGTGTGCACGGTTTCGTCGGCAGCGACGATGTCGACCGACGTCGCACCCGACACGGTGTGGGCGGCGGTGACGACGGCACCACCGTCGAGGACACCACCGATCCCACGGTTGGGTTGCGGTCCGCACCCGACCGCGACCACCTCCACCGCCGAGCGGAGCGCCGTCGCCGGCAGCCCGTGTTGGTCTGGAGCCCGGCCGCTGTCGATGTCGCTGATGCCGCTGCCGCTACTGCCGGCGCTGTCGTTGTCGCACCCGGCCGTCGATGCGCAGACCGCCAACGCGATCGCCGCGGCGGCGAGGCGACGAAACGTGCGGCGGTCGGGGGAGACAGTGGTCACGTCGCCTGGCACTGGCGCGACGGTATCCCGAGTCGTCGACCCGCTGCCCACAGTCTCGTGAACTGGGACGACAGGGCTGATTGACGCTCGCGTGGCCCCAGCTGGCAAGAATTTGTCACCAGTGGTGCCGAAACCTGACACGCAACTGGAACGCGCCCGTACCAGCTTCGTCGCGACCGGCCCGCTAGACCCCATGGGTCCGACCACCGCCGACACGGTCGATCTTCACTGCCCGTCATGACCTACGACCTCATCATCCGCAACGGAACCGTCGTCGACGGCACCGGACGTGCGCGCCGCGTCGCCGATGTCGGGATCGTCGGAGACCGTGTCGTCGATGTGATCGCCCACGACGACGGCGGCATCGCCGGGCTGTCACGCCGCACGATCGACGCGACCGACCGCCTCGTCACACCCGGGTTCGTCGACATCCACACCCACCTCGACGTGCAGGTCCACTGGGACCCGCTCGTGACCCCGAGCTCATGGAACGGGGTGACGACCGTCGTGTTCGGGAACGGCGGGCTCTCCCTCGCACCGTGCCGTGACGCCGATCGCGAGCTGGTGGCGGCGATGTACGAAGGGATCGAGGACCTGCCGCCCGAGCTCACACTGAACGCGCCATCGTGGGAGTGGGAGACGTTCGCCGACTATCTCGCAGTCGTCGAACACTTGCCGAAGGCGGTGAACGTCGGAGCGCTCGTGGGTCATGGCGCGGTGCGCGTGCACGCGATGGGCGAACGTGCCTTCGGCGAGAACCCGGCGACGCGTGACGACATCGACGCCATGGTGCACCTCGTCGACGAGGCGATGGCCGCGGGCGCGCTCGGGTTCTCCACGTCGCGCACCTCGATGCCACGACTGCGCGACGGCAGGGTTGCACCCGGGTCACACGCTGCCGCGGATGAACTGCTCGCGCTCACGGGCGTCCTGGGCGATCACGGTGCCGGCATCGTCGACGCGGCGATCCCGCTGGGCGGGCGCGACGGCGCCGCGCCCGACCGCACGCGCGCCGAGATCGCACTGCTCGGCGAGATCGCCCGGCACAGTGGCCGACCGGTCACGTTCGGCCTCACGTACGCGAGCCACCGGCCAGATCTCGTCGCCCACGCGCTCGAGTTCGTCCGCGAGGAGAACGGACGTGGCGGCTGCATCCGCCCGCAGACACCGGCGCGCTCGGTCGGAATCCTGTTCGGGCTCGAGACGCGCACCCCGTTCGATCGAGCACCGTCGTGGAAGGAGCTGCGCGCCGCAGTCAATGGTCGCAAGCTGCAGCTCGTCCGTGATCCGAACTTCCGTCAGACGCTGATCAAAGAGGCCGACGTGCACGGCACGCCGATCAACCTCGACGAGCTCTTCATCCTGCCCGCCGATGAGGTCCGCTACGACTTCCGGCCGGAGGACTCGCTGCACGCCATCGCGACCGCCCGCGGTGTCAGTCCCGCGGCAGCGTTCATCGAACTCGTCCTCGAAACCGACGGTGAGCTCGTCGCCAGCCTGCCGTTCCTCAACCAGGATCTCACGATGGTCGAGGAGCTGCTCACCGACCCGCTCGTTGCGGTCGGTCTCACCGACGCCGGCGCCCACGTCGGACAGTTGACCGACGCCGGCCAGCCGACGTTCTGCCTCAGCTACTGGGTTCGCGAGCGGGAGTGTTGGACCATCGAGGAAGGGGTGCGTCGGTTGACATCGGATGTTGCGGGCCTGTTCGGTGTGCACGACCGGGGACTCCTGACGCCGGGCGCGTTCGCCGACGTCAATGTCATCGACTTCGACGAGCTGGGACTGTCGTACCCGGAGTACGAATCGGATCTCCCCGACGGCAGCGGCCGCTACGTGCAGCGGGCGCACGGGTACGACTACACGATCGTCAACGGCGAGGTGATCTTCGAATCCGGAGAGCGTGCCGGACCCTGCGCCGGCCGGCTCATCCGCTCGACCTGACGATTGCATCCGGGGTCAGACCCCGGATGCAATGCGGCGCCGCAGTTCGACGTACACCTCGTCGCCGGCGAGTGCGCGCAGCGGTTCGGCGAGCGAGTCGATGACGCTGCTCGTGCCGCGGTAGGCCTCGCCGCCGTCGTCACGTTCGGTGCAGCACCATGCCATCTTCTGCGCGTGGTCGCCCCAATCGGCACGCGACCAGCGGCGTACGGTGGCCGATTCACGCACGTCGTCGATCTCGGCCCAGTCGACGCGCAGCGGCAACTGCCAGCACACGGATGGCTTCCACTCGGTGGGCGAGTCTCCGGCGGCGAGCGCAGCGAGGTGGAGGGCACACCCCTCGCCACCGGCGAAGCCGGGACGGTTCAAGAAGATGCACGCGCCCTCGACGACGCGGGTGTGGGTGCGTTCAGCGTCGCCGAAGATGCCGTTGGCCCCCGTTGCGGGGTCCGATTCGTGGCCGGCGGCGACTGCGTGGAACTGGAAGATCGACGGGTCGAGCAGATCGGCGTAGGCAGCCACGTTGAGCGCCTCGGCCGCACCCGCCGGACCGTCGCCGAAGTGCGCGCCGAGCGAGCAGCAGCCCTGGTTCGCCTCGGTGGCGTCGTGGTCGAGGATCCCCTTGCACCCGGCACCGAAGATGCACGTCCAGTTCGACTCGAGGAACTCGCGCTCGAAGCGCCACGTGACGTCGCCGCCGTCGATCTCGATGAGTCCCGATCTGTCGCGCTCGCTGCTCTCGCCAACCATGGCTACACGTCCACGAAGGTCACGGCCGGACCGACGGCACCCAGCTCGACAGGCTCGGAGTCAGTGTCGTCGTTGTCGGCGTCAGGCGTGGGTGCGAGCAGCAGCGTGGCGTCGATGTCGACGATGACGTGTGTCGCGTCGGGCGCGAGGGCGACGAGATCGCCGTCGAAGGAGCCGATGCGCCCGTCGGCCGTGATGAGGTCGGTACCGTCGGCGGTACCGACGGCGACCGTGCACCCATCGGCGGACCGAGAGACGGTGGTTGCTTCCACATCGATGCGTTCGCCGGCGTCGCTAGAGCGTGCGTCGACGACCGTGACGCCAGACCCGTCGACCGGTCCCGTCAACACGATGCATGTCGCACCGCGCAGCGCGGCGGTGTCGGAGAACGGGGTGAGTCCGGCGTAGGCGCCGATCGCGTTGCCGTCGTCGTCGATCAGCCGCGTGCCATCGGCGCCGACGACGACGAGTCGATCTCCGGTCAGCATCACCGTTCCCGACGCGATCGTGCCGACGCCGAGCGGGATCCCTTCCTCGGTTTCGCCCGAGTCGAGCGACATCTTCACCACGCTGCCATCCACGGTGACGAGCACGATGGTGTCGGCGGAGAGCATCGCCGCGCGCACGGTGTCGGTGCGGCCGGCACTCGTCGGCTCACCGTCGTGATCGAACACGCTGATCGTGGCCTGGCCGCCGACGTTCTGTGCTGTCACGACCGTGTCATCGTCGATCGCTAGCGCGAGGCCGGGGAAGTACGACGGCTCGTCGCGGTCGAACGAGAACAGCACGCTCTGGAAGTTGCCGGTATCGGTGACCAGCACGTGGCGTCCCGACGGGGTGCTCACCGCGCGGGCGAAGTCGTACGTGGCACCGGCGACGGCCGCGTATTCGGCGGTGTCGATCACGTCGGCGGTCGAGCCGTGCACGAGCAGACCGCGAGACGAATCGACCGCCGCGGCGAGCAGTACCGCGTTCGTTCCCGCTGGAGCGGTGATGGCGGTGCTCCCGAACTCGTACTCCGTCGTGTCCCCGCTGCCGAGATCGACGATGGCGGTCGTGTCATCGTCGGCCACCACCGCCACGGATGCGACCACCCCGTAGGCGTCCGAGTTGCGGATGCCGCTCGGGTGGGTGGCTGCTTCCTCGCCGTTGTCGTGCAACAGCGTGAACACGCCGCGCCGGGCGTCGAACAGCACGATCCGATTCCACTCGGCGTTGGCCGCTCCGTCGGTGTCCCCGCTCCCGCCGCCGCCGATCAGCCGCCCGATCCCGATCGCACCGAGCGCGACGGCCACGACCACGGCACCGACAACGATCGCCCGGCGGGCCAGGTAGTTCGGCCTGCCGGTCCCGTTCGCTTCGCCGGCTGCCGGCATTTCGTGCGCGCTCGACCGATCGGCGGTGGCGCCGGTCGTGTTCCGATCGTCGCCGCGCGGGTTGTTCCCTCGGTCGTCGTCGTCGAACAGTGTGGGATGCGGTGGCATCGGCCAAGGATCGTAGGCGCACTAGCGTCGGCGTCCATGGAGTTCGCCTGCCCGCGCTGTGGTTCGACCGTCGACGACGAGTTCTACGGGCCGTGCGGTTCGTGCCGGACCGACCTGCGTGCGGCGTTCCGAACGGAGGGGCGCGTCGTCGAAGTCGCCGAGTACGAGCCGAAGATGAACGTCACTCCGAACGCCGTGGCGCTCAAGGACGACTGACCTGCGACGAGAACGCGGGAGCCTCAGTCGCCGGTCGGGACGCCGGCTCCGGGACGGAACTCGGACTGCGTGTCGGCAGCGCCCGATTCCTTGTCCGCCTTCGCGCGGGCGGCTTGTTCCAGGGTCGTCTGCATCGCCGCCGCGGCGCCGGCGTGGGAGAAGATCTTGCTGGCGACCGCCTTCGACGCAGCTCCCATCAGCTCGGCCTGCCGGGAGTTGAGGTACGCCTGCGACTCGCGCAATCCTGCCGTGTACCCGTTGATCTCGGGGATCACGTAGCGGGCCACCAGGTCCCACGAGCGCAGCGTTGCTTCGCGGTTGGCCCAGTCGTGGGCGAAGCCGAGCACCACGCCGAACCCGCCGGTGATCTCTTGCAGGTGTCGGATCGCGTTGACGAGATCGTCGGGCGTACCGATCACGGCCGCCCCGGCACCCGTCGACGTGTCGCCCGCCATCTGCTCGAGCAGCTCCCACTTGTCCTCGACGTGGGTCGCGTTGGGGCGTCCGAGCGTCCAGACGTTGTACTCGTTGTGCCAGCGGTGCAGACCGTCGACGGCCTCGTTGCGCGCCTGGTCGCGCGTCTCGGCGAGGTGGAACGACATCATCACGCGCCAGTTCTTGCGGTCGACCGTCTGGCCATGTTGGGCGGCCGCTTCTTCGGCGAAGCCCCACTGCGTCGGCAGCGCCACGATGCCCTCGGTCGAGTTCGACGCGATCGACAGTGCACCCATGCCGTACTTGCCGGCCAGCGTCATGCCCGACGGCGAGATCGACGACGCCGTCACCATCGGCATGTCTTCCTGGATCGGCAGGAGCTGGAGCCGGGCGTCGCGCAGCGTGAACCACTCGCACTCGTAGGTGAACCGCTCCTCGCCGCGCAGCAGTGGGAGGATGACCGACAGCGCTTCGTCCTGGCGGTCGCGCTGGACCATCGGGTCGATGCCGAGCGTGAACGCGTCCGACGGCAGCGCGCCGGGTCCCGAGCCGAACATCGCCCGGCCACGGCTGAGGTGATCGAGCTGGACCATCCGTTGGGCGACGTTGAAGGGGTGGTGGTACGGCAAGCTGACGACGCCGGTGCCGAGCATGATCGTGTGGGTTCGCTGGGCGGCAGCGGCGAGGAACATCTCTGGCGAGGCGATCATCTCCCATCCCGACGAGTGGTGCTCGCCGCACCAGAACTCGTCGAACCCGAGCCGGTCGAGGTGGGCGGCGAAGTCGATGTCGCGTTGGAACTGGAGCATCGGGTGCTCCCCGGTCGGGTGGTGCGGGGCGATGAACGTGCCGAAGCGGACTCGTGCCATGGCGCCCGATGGTAGAGAGTGGGTGAAACCCGCTCGTCATCGGAGGCCCTCGGTGCGACACTGCGCACGTGACCGACAGCACCAGGACCGACGTGACTTTGCGGCCGATGGGCGAAGGTGACTTCGACGCGGTCGCGGCGGTGTCGTTGGCCCAGGATCTGGCGTGGTGGGGCGAGTCGCACGGCAACGCGGATGACGTTCGTAGCGACGTCGATCGAGCGGTCGCGGCGATGGGATCGCTGGACTCCGGTACACGCGTTGCCGTCGTCAGCGG
>CAZQCP010000006.1:27425-60359 GCA_964592115.1 uncultured Ilumatobacteraceae bacterium | reverse complement strand
CTTCGCTGGCGCCTTCTTCGCTGGCGCCTTCTTGGCCGGCGCCTTCTTGGCCGGAGCCTTCTTGGCCGGAGCCTTCTTGGCCGGAGCCTTCTTGGCTGGCGCCTTCTTGGCTGGCGCCTTCTTGGCTGGCGCCTTCTTGGCCGGAGCCTTCTTCGCTGGCGCCTTCTTGGCCGGCGCCTTCTTCGCCGGCGCCTTCTTGGCCGGCGCCTTCTTCGCTGGCGCCTTCTTGGCAGCGGCCTTCTTCGCCCGAGGGGCCATCAGCTCACTTCCCGTTCAGTGCGGACTTGAGCGTCGAGCTGGCGCTGAACTTCATCGCCGTCGACGCCTTGATCTGCACCGGCGCGCCGGTCTGCGGATTCCGGCCGGTGCGCGCGCTGCGCTTGGTGGTGCTGAACGAACCGAAGCCCGGCCAAGCGACCTTCTCGCCCTTCTTCGTTTCGGCGACGACATGGTCGAAGAACGCACCGAGCGTGCGCTCGGCGTCGGCCTTTGACACGCCAGCGGCATCTGCCACTGCGTCGATCAGTTCTGCCTTGGTAGCCATGAGTCCTCTTTCCAAAGGGTGGTTCTGTCTGTTCACCCCGGCGCATCGCGCCGAGACCGTTTCCCGCCGAATGGCGGAACGGGTCCATGTGACCGACCGCGACGGTCTTCGTTCAAGCACCGATGTCATTGCATATGCAACGACAACGCTCGGGAACCCTTGCCGGTATTGGAGATCGCGACCATCCACCACGACGTTCGAGCGCTGAGCTACAACGTGATCCCGTTGAAGCACGCACCGCCGATGCCACAGGCCCAGGATCGGGCCCACCGATCCGGACCCGACGTTGAGGCCCGCATCACCCGGGCAAGGGAGTGAAGTGACCGACCTATTGCCATCTGCTGACCAAGTGACGAGCGCTCCGATCGGGGCCACGTCCGAGCCGATGGAAGGGAGGCAGCGCACGCGGCTCGTCGTCGACACGTCCGTCCTGATCGCCGATCCGACCTGCGTGCTCGAGTTCGGCGACGCCGATGTCGTCATCCCGCTCACCGTGGTCGAAGAGCTCGATGCGCTGAAGACCCGGCCCGACGATGTCGGCCGTGCAGCCCGCACTGCGCTGCGCACGATCGAGGAGCTCCGCGTCGCCCACGGCGGCTCGCTCGCCACACCGGTCCCGACCGGCAACGGTTCGGCGACGATCCAGATCGAGATCAACAACATCCGCAAGCACCTCCTCGTCGAGCACGGACTCGACCCGACGGTGCCCGACAACCGCATCATCGGGGCTGCGATCGGCCAGGCCGACTTCGGGCCGACGACGATGATCAGCAACGACGCTGCGCTGCGGATCAAGGCGGCCCACCTCGGTGTCCGTGCCGCCGAGCACCGCTTGACCCGGAGCGACCGCGACCGGGTCGCCATCGGCTGGACGACCATCGAGGCGACGTACGAGTCGATCGACTGCCTCTACGCCGCCGGGGCCGTCGCATTCGACGCCGTGGAGCCGGGGCACACGGACTTTCACGAGAACGAGTTCGCCGTGCTCCGTTCGGGATCGCAATCGGCGCTCGCCCGCGTCGTCGGCGACGAGTTCGTGTTGCTGTCGAATCAGACGCCGGAAGCCTGGGGCTTGAGGCCCCGGAGCAAGGAGCAGCGGTTCGCGTTGGAGCTGCTGCTCGACCCGGACATCGCCGTGGTCGCGCTCGACGGGCGCGCCGGCACCGGCAAGACGATCCTCGCCATCGCCGCCGGTTTGGAGCAGGTCGTCGAGCACGGACGCTACGAACGTCTCGCCGTGTACCGGCCGCTCGTGCCCGTCGGGAGGGCAGACGTCGGGTTCCTCCCCGGCGGGCTCGACGAGAAGCTCGACCCGTGGATGGCGGCGATCCACGACGCCGTCGTCGCGCTCACCGACCGCGGCAACATCCACGACGCCCGCGACCTCGTCGACGAGCTGACGACGCGCGGGCAGCTCTCCCTCGAGTCGGTGACGTTCCTGCGCGGCCGCTCGCTGCATCACCAGTTCGTGGTGATCGACGAGGCGCAGAACCTCGAACCGACAACACTGCGCACGATCCTCACCCGCGTCGGTGACGGCACGAAGGTGATCTTCACCGGCGACACGAGCCAGATCGACGCGCCGTACCTCGGCGAGTCGAACAACGCGCTCAGCGTGCTGTCGTCCGCGTTCGCCGGTCAGCCGTGCTTCGGACACATCACGCTCACCGCCTGCGAGCGCAGCGACGTCGCCAGCCTCGCCGCCGAACTGCTGTAGCGGGCACAGCCAACTGTGTCGCACCCCCTGTCTAGGGTGACGGACGTGGCCCTGCCGTTGTTCGCCGTCGTCGATCTGGAAACGTCTGGCCTGTCCACGCGGCGCAACCGCATCCTCCAGATCGGCCTCGTCACCGTCGACGCGAGCGGCACCGTCGTCGACCAATGGAGCACGCTCGTCGGGCTGCGGTGGCCGTTGCAGCGCGTGGGGCCGACACGCGTCCACGGCATCACGCGGGCTTCGTTGCGCGGTGCCCCGCGCCTCGACGATGCGCTCGATGAGCTCGGCCGACGCGTCGACGGTGCCGTGTTCACCGCCCACAACGCCGACTTCGACGGCGCCTTCCTGGCCCGCGCCGCTCGCCGGCGCCCTGCGACCGACCCGCTCCGCTGTGGGCTCGAGCACCGGTTGTGCACACTGCGACTGTCACAGCGTCTCGACCCCGAGCGAGCCATGTCACATCGCCTCGGCGACCTGTGCCAACGCTATGGCGTCGCCCTCGACCGACCCCACGACGCGCTCGCCGACGCTGCCGCCACGGCGGCGGTCCTCCCCCACCTGCTCACAGCCAACGGCATCGACGACGACGAGGCGCTCACCCCGTTCCTCAACGCGCGCTCGGGCCGTCAGTCGGCGTCGCGATAGCGGGCGAGCATGCTCGCGGCGAGCTCGGCTGCTGGCACGGCGAGCGCATCGTCGGCCATCTCGGCGTCCGGCCCGAGGCGGATCAAGAGCCGCGCCAGCCACCGCTCGCTCGACACCGGCAGCGTGACCTCGACCCAGCCATCGCGGTCGATCGGCACGACCTGGTCGTGCGGGTACTGGTCGAGGATCCAGTGCGCGTCGGGTGCCAAACGCACGCTCGCCCGTGGCACGTCGGCGTCGACGAAGAACGCTCCCGGGCGCGTGACGTCGTCGGCGGCGGGCACGACAGCACCGGTCGGTTCCATCGACTCGATGCGATCGACGCGGAACGTCCGGCGGGTCCCCGACCGTGCGTCGTCGGCGAGCACGTACCAGTTGCCTGTCTCGGTGAACACGTGGCGCGGCACCACGCGCCGCTCGGTCTCCTCATCGCGCGCTGGTGAGTAGTAGCGGATCGCCAACTCGGCGCCAGTCGCGGCTGCCTCGCTCAGCTCGTCGGTCAGGGGCGGCCGGCCGAGGTCGACGATCACCCCTGCCGTGTCGTCGGCGAGAGTGTCGAGCCCGACGTCGGTGAGCGCGCCGGCGAGCTTGGCCAGGCCACGACCGAGCGGACCGTCCGGATCCGCGCCGGGCAACTCCATCGCCGCCCGCCCGGCGGCGAGCAACGTGAACGCCTCGGGCGCGGTAAGGCGGAGCGGTCGGGTGAACAGGCGCGGCACGCCGACGTAGACGATCCCGTCGTCGACGAACACGTCGACCATCTCGTCGACGAACGGCGGCAGTCCGCACATCGCCACGAGCTCGAGCTCGGACTGGACCTGCTCGGGTTCGAGGTCGAAGCGCCGTGCCACCTCGTCGAGTGACACCTCGCCGACCTCCATCAGCCAGGGCAGCATCACGAGGAGCCGCCGCAGGCGAGCCTCAGCACCGCGCGGTCCACTCACGGTCGACCAACTTCGGGCGACCTGGCGACGAGCGCCTCGAGCCACTCGATCATGTGGGCGCGGATCTCGTCGGGACCGAGCACCATGGCGTGGTCGAGCAGACCGAGCACCCACGATCGGAACGCGGGCAGGTTCGACGCAGGAACCCGCACGACGACCGAGCCATCGGCATCGCGCCGCGTCACACGGTCGGTCCCGAGCTCACGCTCGACCGCGGCGGCACGCACGGCATCGATCAGGATCAATGCCTCCAACGCGTCGTCACCATCGCCGCCGATCTGCTTGGGATCGCTCGGGAATGCCGACCGAGGGTCGAAGTCCGCCGGGCGCTCGAACGAACCGGGCGCGCCCACCTCGATGCCGCCGGCACCACCTTCGAATCGGTCGACGCGGAACGTGCGGCGGGCACCCCGGTCGTGATCGTGGCCGATCACGTACCAGAAGCCGCCCCGCAGCAACAGCCCCCACGGGTCGAGTGTGCGGCGTTCACCGCGATACCCGAACGACACCTGGGACCGCCTCGCCACCGCCGAACGGATGACGGGAAGCTCGGGCCGCTCGGGGATCACCGCCGACACGGCCGGGCGTTCGTCGCCGAGTGCGCCACCGAGCTTCCAGATCGCCTCGCGGCCTGCCGTCGAGCCGGTGTGGACGGCGGCGACGGCGACCTGCAGCGCGCGCATCTCGTCGGGTTGGAGCGCAAGGTCGGCGAGCTCGTACGCGCGGCGATCGATCCAGTAGCGCGTCTGGCCGGCGTATGGTCCTCCCTCGACGAGTTTCGTCTCGATCGGCACGCCGATCTCGCGCAGCGCGGCTTTGTCTCGTTCGAACGCGCCGCGTCGCGCGGACTCGCCCGCCGGGTATTGACCGGGCAGCTCACCGATGATCTGAATGAGGCTCAACGGCCGGCGCGTTTCGAGCAGCAGGGCGAGCAGGTTCGTGAGCCGCTCGACGCGATCGACCATGGCGTGCCGCCCTCCGCCGCGCCGGTCAGGCCGCCGCGTCGATCGCGCCACGCATGGCTGCGACGACTTCGTCGGCGGTCGCCCCCGGCGTGAGGACCGTGGCCACGCCGGCACCGATCAGCTCGGCGACGTCGTGGGGTGGAACGATGCCGCCGACGACGACAGGGATGTCGACGCCTCGGTCACGAATCGCTTGCACCACCAGCGGCGCGAGAGTCATGTGGGCCCCGGAGAGCATCGACAGGCCGATCGCGTCGACGTCTTCGTCGACCGCCGCCGCGGCCACGGTCTCGGGTGTCTGGAACAGCCCGGTGTAGACGACTTCGAAGCCCGCATCACGCAGGATCCGGGCGACCACCTTCACCCCGCGGTCGTGTCCGTCGAGGCCCACCTTGGCGACCAACACGCGTTCTCCGGCCATCGCTCGACTGTACCGGAGACCGACCGGTCCTCACCGCCCGACGGCGGTGAGGACCGGCAGCGGTCAGAGCTGCAGCGACTTGGTCTGCAAGAACTCGTCGATGCCGTACGGGCCGTTCTCGCGGCCGTAGCCAGACTGCTTGTAGCCACCGAACGGTGCGGCGATGTTGAACGAGCCGCCGTTGACGTCGACGGCGCCGGTGCGCATCCGGCGGGCGACGGCGAGCGCACGCTCCTGGTCGGCCGACCAGACACCGCCCGACAGGCCGTACAGGCTGTCGTTGGCGATGCGCACGGCGTCGTCTTCGTCGTCGTAGCCGATGATCGACAGCACCGGGCCGAAGATCTCCTCTTGGGCCACGGTCATGTCGTTGGTGACGTTGGCCAGCACGGTCGGCTTGACGAAGTAGCCGGTCTCCTTGCCCTCCGGCTTGCCGAGCCCGCCGGCGGCGACGACCGCCCCTTCGTCGACACCCTTTTGGATGTAGCCCTGCACGCGGTCCCACTGCGCCTGGCTGATCAGCGGGCCGAGGTGCATGCCCTCCTTGGTCGGGTCGTCGACCTGCGTCGCGTCGGCGGTTGCCGCGGCGATGGCGACGGCCTCGTCGTAACGACTGTTCGGCACGAGCATGCGCGTGTGGGCAGTGCACGTCTGGCCGGAGTTGAGGTAGCAGGCGAAGACGCCCTTGGGGATGACCTGGGTGAGATCGGCATCGTCGAGGACGATGTTGGCCGACTTGCCGCCGAGCTCGAGGGCGACGCGCTTGACCGTGCCGGCGGCGACCTCGGCGACGCGCTTGCCGGCGCGGGTCGAGCCGGTGAAGCTGACCATGTCGACATCGGGGTGGGCGGCGATCGCCTCGCCGACCACCGGACCAGTACCGGTGACCATGTTGAACACGCCGTTCGGCAGGCCGACCTCGTGGATGATCTCGGCGAGGATGAACGCGTTGAGCGGGGCGACCTCGCTCGGCTTGAGCACGAACGTGCAGCCAGCGGCGAGCGCTCCACCGAGCTTGCAGATGATCTGGTGCAACGGGTAGTTCCACGGCGTGATCGCGCCGACGACGCCGACGGGCTCCTTCACCACGAGGCTGTTGCCGATCGTCTCTTCGAACTGGAACGTGTCGAGCAGCGTCGCGTAGGACTGCATGTTGCCGGTGGGCAGACCCGCCTGGATCATCGTTGCCCAGGTGATGGGCATGCCGACCTCGCCGGCGATGACCTCGGCGATCTCGGGTGAGCGGGCCTGCAGCGCCTCGTTGAGGCGGATCATGTACTTCTGACGCTCTTCGACGGGGGTTGCGGCCCACGAGTCGAACGCTCGGCGGGCGGCGGCGACGGCCTTGTCGACATCGCTCGCGGTGCCCTCGGGGATGGAGCCCATGACCTCTTCGGTGCCGGCGTTGATGACCTCGATCCGGCCGGTTCCGTCGGAGGGAACCCACGCCCCGTCGATGTAGATGTTGTCGTAGTCGCGCATGGCACAAGTCTTGCCCATCGTCGCCCACCCCGCACTACCGAGCGGTAGACCGACGCCAGACCCCCAAATCTGTCCGCTCGATCACGCTCAGCGTGACGAAACGGACAGATTTGGGGCTCGCCGGCGAGATGACGGGCAGGTGTCAGCGGTGGGCGCGGTACCAGGCGATGAGCGCGTTGGTCGAGGCGTCATGCACGATGGGAGGGACATCGGGTTGGGCGCCGGGTTGGTCGCCGGTGAGCTCGGGCGTGATGGCGTTGGCGAGCTCCTTGCCGAGCTCGACACCCCACTGGTCGTAGCTGTTGATGCCCCACACGGTGCCCTGCACGTGCACGATGTGCTCGTAGAGCGCGATGAGCTGGCCGAGCACCGAGGGCGTGAGCTGATCGGCGAGGATCACCGTGCTCGGACGGTCGCCGTCGAATTGGCGATACGGCTCGCCGGGCGCGGCGGCGCGGCCGAACGCCAGCGCCTCGGACTGGGCGAACAGGTTGGCCATCAGCAGATCGTGGTGCTGTTGATGTCGATGATGGGGCCGGGCGAAGCCGATGAAGTCGACCGGCACGACCCGCGTGCCCTGGTGCAGGAGTTGGTAGAAGGCGTGCTGGCCGTTGGTGCCCGGCTCGCCCCACACGATCGGTCCCGTGTCGCCATCGACGGATGTGCCGTCGAGGAGCACCGACTTGCCGTTCGACTCCATGTCGAGTTGTTGCAGGTAGGCGGGGAAGCGGGCGAGCTCCTGCGCGTATGGCAACACCGCCTTCGTGGCGAACCCGTACCCGGCGGAGTACCAGATGCCGAGCATCGCCAGGATCACCGGTGCGTTCTCGGCGAGTGGTGCGGAGACGAAGTGCTCGTCGAGCGCTCGGAAGCCGGCGAGGAACTCACCGAAGCGTTCGGGGCCGATGGCGATCATCAGCGACAACCCGATCGCCGAATCGACCGAGTAGCGCCCGCCGACCCAGTCCCAGAACCCGAACATGTTGGTGGTATCGATCCCGAACGCGGCGACCCGTTCGGCGTTCGTCGACACGGCGACGAAGTGATCGGCGACGGCGTCCTCACCGAGCTCGGCGACGAGCCAGTCGCGGGCGGTGTGCGCGTTCGTCAGCGTCTCGATCGTGCCGAACGTCTTCGAGGCGACGATGAACAGCGTCGACGATGGGTCGGCGTCGCGCAGCACGGCGTCGATGTCGGCGCCGTCGATGTTCGACACGAACGAGCACCGGATGCGGGGGTGGCGGTAGGCGGCGAGCGCTCGGTACGCCATCGCCGGACCGAGGTCGGACCCGCCGATGCCGATGTTGACGACGTGGGTGATCGTCTCGTCGGCGCGCACCCGTTCGGCGAACGCCGCCATCGCGTCGAGCACAGCGTGGACGTCGGGCACGACGTCGACGCCGTCGACGAACATCGAGACGTCTCGCGGTGCCCGCAGCGCGACGTGCATCACGGCACGATCCTCGGTGACGTTGATGTGCTCGCCGGCGAACATGGCGTCGCGCCGCTGCTCGACGCCCCGGTCGCGGGCGATGTCGAGGAGTGCGTGCAGCACGGTGTCGTCGAGGCGGTGCTTCGAATAGTCGATCCGCAGGTCGCCCGCGGTCACGACGTAGCGCTCGGCGCGGCCCGGATCGGTGGCGAACAACTCACGGAGGTGGGCGGGGCGCGGCACGTCGGCGAGGGATCGATGGACATCCGAGGCGCTCATCGACGGCGAACCTACCGCGGTCAGTCACATCGGGGACGGGCCCCACTGTTACTCATGCACAGTGAGCGCCCGGCAGGTCGGCCCCAGCGGCGGGATCGACGACGACGATGGTGCCGGTGCGGCGCACCCGATCGATCGGTAGCGACGGATCGCGACGCAGCCACCGAGCGACGACGGCCGCCTTCGCCGCTCCGGTCACGAGCACGAGTCGGGCGCGCGCACCATTCACGACCGGCGGCGTCAACGTCATCCGTCGACGTCCGTTGAACTCGCCGGTCAACTCGACGAGGCGCTCACTGTCGACGACCGCGTCACCGGGTGGCCACGACGCGGTGTGTCCGTCGTCGCCGATGCCGAGGTGGACGACGTCGAACCGCTCGGGCAACGTCGCCGCGTAGCGCCGCGCCGCAGCCCGCAGATCGAGGCTCGTGACGGGCATCGCTCGCACGTGCGCCGGGAAACCGGCGAGCTGCAGTGCGTTGCGGTCACGATGGCCGTCGGGGGCGACCCGCTCGTCCACCTGCCACACGGTGACCACGTCCCAGGGGAGTGCAATCGCGGCCAGCGCCTCGAGCATCGCCGGCGCCGTGCTTCCGCCGCTGACGGCCAGCGAGGCGCCGCCGCGCCGGCGGACCGCATCGGTCAGGCGCCGCGCGATCCACGCCGCCGCCATCGGCGCAGGGTCGTCGGCGACACGTACGTCCACGGCCCCACGCTACGCCGACCGCGCGACTCGCCTTGCCGGGTGCTCCGATTGCACCGCCCCCACGGGCCACCTGTCGGCGCGGAACACACCGGAGCGCACGCCGCTGGCGGTCGTAGCCTCGATGGAGATGCCCGACAACGAGATCGCCCGCGGAGTGCGCACAGGAATCGCCGCGTACCTGTTGTGGGGCTCGCTCACCATCTACTGGAAGCAGCTCGCCGACTTCGATGCGTTCGAACTGATCGCCTGGCGGATGCTGTGCGCGGCGGCGGTGATGGCGGTCATCGTCACCGCCCGTCGATCGTGGCCGACGCTCCGACGCGCTGCCCGCGACCGCGTCACGGTCGCCAAGCTCGTCGTCGCCTCGCTGCTCTTGACCGTCAACTGGACGTGCTACGTGTGGGCGGTCGCCAACGACCGGGTGGTCGAAACGGCGTTGGGGTACTTCATCGCACCGCTGCTCACGATGTCGATGGGCGTGTTCCTGCTCGGCGAGCGCGCCACGGTCGGCCAACGGTGGGCGTTCGCCTGCGCGGCGATCGCGGTGGTGATCCTCACGGTCTCGTCGGGGCAGGTGCCGTGGATCGCACTGTCGATCGCCGCCTCGTGGAGCCTCTACGGGCTCACCAAGCGGGGCATCCAACTCGGCGCCGTCGACAGCCTCGCCGGCGAAACGTTCGTGCTCGTCGTGCCGGCGGCGATCGCCGTGGTCGTGCTGTCGGGGAACGCGGACAGCGTCGTCCACACGGCCGACCTCCGCGAGTGGCTGCTCGTGCTCGGCACCGGGGTCGCCACCGCGGTCCCGCTGATGCTCTTCGCCCGGGCCGCCCAAACCGTGCCGTTCACCCTGCTCGGCCCGCTCAACCTCCTGGTCCCGGTGATCAACTTCGGCCTCGGCTGGTTGATCTACGACGAACCGATGCCCCCGGAGCGGCTCGTCGGATTCGCGTTCGTGTGGCTGGCGTTGATCATCGTCACCGTCGACGGCCTCTCCTCGAGACGTCCGGTGCCGCCGGCGACCGTCGCTGCCGATCTCGGTCAGGATCTTCCCGCACAGCGGGACCACGGCGACCGAGATCGCCCGCGCGACGCGCGACAGCCTGGGTAGCTTCACGAGATGCGCTTCGGTGCCATCGCTTCGGGACTGGCCGCGGCCACCGTCTTGACCGGCTGCTTCACGAGCAGCGCCGACTTCGTCGACGACGCCGAGGAGTACATCGTCGAGAACGAGACGTTGCGCGCCGCGTTGTTCCCCGACGACGACACCACGTTCACCCGGGCGACGTGCGCATCCCCCGGTTCGAGCGACGTGGGGACCACGTTCACCTGCACGGCCACCGACAGCACCGGCGACACGTGGGAGTTCGCGATCGAGATCACGGGTCGCAGCGACTACCAGGTCAACGTGTCGCGCTACCCCACCGCGGACTGACGCGCGCGAAGTCGAGCCGTCGACCGCGTAGCCTGTCCGCTTCCTGGCGGACTGTTCGGCACGCGCTCGTCGCGCCCGCCGTGACCATGCGATCCCCGACCCCCTCCACACGAAGGAACTCCGACATGTACAAGAACCGACTCGTGCTCGTGATCGCCAGCGGTCTGCTCGCACTGACCGCCTGCGGCAGCGACGACGACAGCGGCGACACCAATTCCGACGACGTCGTCACCGCGGACGAGGCAGCCATCGAGGACGCAGACGACGCAGACGACGCAGACGACGCCGCGACCGAAGGCGCCGCCGGTGGGCTCCAGGCGGAAGCGGCGCAGCGCACGATCGAGGAGGCGGCCAAGGGCGGCGTCGCGCTCGACCCGGCCTGCGTGAATCAGGTGGCCGCGAAGCTGTCCGACGACGACGCTGCAGCGATCGCCGCCGGCAACGACGGCCAGATCAGCGCGGCGGGCAACGCACTCTCGATGGAGCTCATCCAGTGCGCCGACGACGACGCCCTCGCCGATCTGTTCATCCAGGGCATGGGTCAGAGCGGTCAGGCCTTCGACGAGGACTGTGTGCGCGAGAAGCTGAACGGCATCGACATCGCCGAGGCCCTGACCGCCTCCGAGGGCGGATCGCCGCCCGCCGACCTGGTCGCCACGATGATGGAGTGCTTCGAGTTCGGCGACTGACGCCGACGAACGCGATCGATGCCGCGGGCCGGCGTGTCGCCGCGGGCGTGAACGACGACGGGGGTGCCGCCCAGAGCTCAGGCTCCGGACGGCACCCCCGCCGTTCGTGTGACTCGTCGGAAATGACGTGTGGTTCGGCTCAGCCGCCGAACGAACCGCCCTCACCTTCGATGTCGATCAGCTCACCGACCGCCTCGAACGTGAGCTCGCCGGCGTCGTTCTCGACGATCGCCTGGATCTGCGCCGCCTCGATGAAGTAGGCGTCGTTGATCCCGTCGGTGCGGAACTGGCCGCCGAGCGCGTTGCCGTTGGTGAAGTCGGCATTCCACATCGCGGCCATCAGGTTGACCCGGTTGAGCCCACCTGGCCGCGCTGCGGCGTCGCGCAGCACGCTCTCGACGAGCTGACCGAACAAGATTCCGGTCGAGTACGAACCGTCGGCGCACGTGACGCCGCCGTACTCGTCGAGAACCTTGATCGTGAGCAGCGTCGCCTCGTCGTCGTCCCACTGCGGGTCACCGCAGACCTTGTTCGAGATCGTCATCTGCACGGGCACGCCGGCCGCGGCGAGTGCCGCCGCCTGGTCGTGGACCGGTTCGATGAAGCTCGACAGGTTGTTGCAGGTGTACGACATGTAGAACTCCGGCCGCCACTCCGACGCCGCCACCGTGGCCAGCGACTGCGGGCAGAACGACGCGGTGACACCGGCGATGAACACGTCAGCTCCGGTGGCCACGAGGGTCGTCATCTCGTTCGTGATGTCGGCCGCCGCAGGATCGTGGAGCTGCTCGGACACGATGTCGACGTCGCACTCGTTGAGCGTGCGCTGGTACGTCTTGCCGAAGTCGTTGTTCGTGTACAGCGCGGCCACCGTGGCGCCCGAGCCGTACTCGTCGACGATCGCCGCGCACCACATCTTCGTCTCGGTGCTGTAGTCCAAGATGTTGCCCGTCGTCCACGGCCAGTTGGCCGGATCACCCCAGTCGGGGAAGCCCGAGCTGTTGAAGATCTGCGGGACGCAGGCCTCGTGGGTGAGCGGACGAACAGCCGCGTTGATCGGCGTGCCGATGATGTGCGCGAATGCGAAGATGTCCTCGGTGTCGAGCATCTCTTCCACGTTGGCGACCCCGCGACCCGCCTCGTAGGCGTCGTCCTTCGTCACGAGGACGAGGTTCTTGCCTTCGATCGGATCGGTGTCGTTGACGTAGTCGAAGTACATCCGCATGCCTTCGCCGATCGGCCCGAAGCCGGCGACCGGCCCCGACTGCGGCAGGGTCTCGCCGATGCGGATCTCGTCACCGTCGACGCCCTGGAACGGATCCCAGTCGCTCGGGCAGTCACCGAGGTGCAAGACGGTGCCGGCGGCGACTTCGACGTCGCCTTCGAGCGCGAGTGCGTCTCCTCCTGGCTCGTCGGCGTCGGTCGTGTCCGGCTCGTCGGCATCGGTCGTGTCACTGGCGTCCGTGTCGGCCGGCGCGTCGCTGTCGTCGGGCGCATCGGTCTCGACCGGCGCACTGGTGCCGTCGTCGCTGCCGCCGTCGTCGTCGCTGCCGCAGGCGGCGAGCACGAGTCCGGTGACCAGGAGCGCACTGGCGGTGCGCCTCCATCGTGAGGTTGTCATGGTCCCCCTCTTTCAGGTGTTGCTGGTGTGGTTTGCTGGTTGTTGTTCAGCTGTCGCCCCGCAGGCCGGTGGTGGCCTCCGGAGATCTGGGTTCCGCGGCCGAGTCCGCCTCGGCGGTCGACTCGGCGGCAAAGGAGTTGGAGGGCGCCGCGGCCCCGCCGGCACGTGAGCCGGGGTCGACGTCCGCTGCGGCATCTGCGTCGGTGAGCGCGGCAGGGTCGGGTACCCCGTACCCGGCGGGTGGTGCCGGCACGACGCGCACGAACCTCGCCTTGAGCTGGCGTGCGGCGTGGACGATGCCGCCGGGCAGGAAGAACGTCAACACGATCAACAACACGCCGAGCAGCAACGTGCCGGTGGGGCCCTGCAACCATCGGTCCGGGACACCGGGGACGTTCGTGGTCGACGAAGCCCAGTCGGGGATGAACGTGATCGCGAGGCCACCGACGACCGCGCCGGGCAGCGTGCCGACCCCGCCGACGACGAGGCCGACGATGAACAAGATGGCGAGCAGTTGGGTGAAGTCGCCCGGCGATGCGATGCCGAGCTCGGCGACGTAGACGATGCCGCCGATGCCGCCGAGCGCCGAGGCGACACCGAACGAGACCGTCTTCGTCCACGACAGGTTGACGCCCGACACCGCGGCGCTGGTCTCGTTGTCACGGATCGACCGCATCGCTCGACCGGGTCGGCTCTTGATCAGGTTCGACACCAGCCAGATGCAGATCATCGTCAACGCGACGAACAAGAGGTACTTCCACAGCCGCTCGAGCTCGCGGCTCGACAGGTCGCCGTCGCCGAAGTACTGGCCGACGAGCGGCAGGTCCTGGAGGAACCCGGCAATGCCGTTGAGCGGCAGCCAGGTCGGCGGCACCAGCTTGCTGCTCACGGTCTTTCCCGCCGCGCCGTCGGTGTAGTCGTCGAGCACATCGAGCTGCACGATGGCGGGGAACACCGCCGCCATGCCGAGCGTCACGAGCGCCAGGTACAGGCCCTTGATGCGCAGCGCGGGCAGGCCGAGCAACACGCCGATCACGAAGCAGAACGGCACGACCGCCAGCAGCGTCGCCGCCCACGGCCAGTGGTGATCCTGCACGAGGTACGCCGCGAGGTAGGCGCCCGTACCGAAGAAGAAGCTCTGCCCGAGGGCGAGTTGGCCGGTGTACCCGACGACGACCTGCAAGCCGAGGATGGCGATCATGAACGAGATCGCCTTGTTGATGCGTGGCAGGCCGACGTTGTAGTTGTTGTCGAGGATCGTGACCTGGGCCGTGTCGGCCACGGCGAAGGCGAAGATCACGAGGACGGCGATCCAGATGACCCAGGCCGCGATCTTGTAGGTGCGGTACTGGGGTGTGGCGGTGACGAGGTTGAAGCGAGCCATGACGTCCCCCTACACGCGTTCCACTTGTGGCGTGCCGAACAGGCCGGACGGTCGGAAGAGCAGCACCAGCACCAGCACCGCCACCGCGGCCGCGAGGCTGAGCTCGTTGGGCAGGAACGGCACGTACTGCACGACGATGCTCTGCACCAAGCCGATGGCGATGCCGCCGATGATCGCCCCCCACAAGCTGTCGAGCCCGCCGAGCGCGGCCGCGGCGGCCGAGAAGATCAACACCCGCGCCATCACCGACGGTTCGAGTTGGCGGATCGGATCGGCGACGTAGATCGACGCGGCGAGCGTGCCGACCGCGGCCGCGAGCGCCCAGCCGAACTGCAAGGTGGGTCCGACGCGGATGCCCGACAGCTCACTCGATTCGAGGTTCGACGACACAGCGCGGAACGCGAGGCCGATCTTCGTCTTGTTGAGCAGCAACGTGAGCAACCCGACGACGACGAACACGGTGATCGTGACGAAGACCGTGTACCACGTGAGCGTCGCGACGCCGAACGACAGGGCATTTCCTGCCGGGAACATGCGCGGGAACGCCCGCGGATCGAAGCGCCACACGATGCCGGCGAGGGCACCGAACACGAGGAACAGGCCGAGCGTGATGATCACGAGTGGTAGGTGGTCCGATGGGTCGAACGGCCGGATGAGGGTCCGTTCGATCGCCGCGCCGGCGAGCGCACTGATGACCATGCCGATCACGACGGCGATCCAGATCGGCACGCCGCGCTCGGTGGACAACACGAGGACGACGAATGTCCCGAGCATCGCCATCTCGCCTTGCGCGAAGTTGATCAGCGTCGTGGCCTTGTAGATCATCACCAGCGCGAGGGCGATGAGGCCGTAGGTGGCGCCGATGGAGAATCCGTCGAAGATGCGGGCGAGCAACAGTTCCATGTCAGACCCCCAGGTATGCCTTGCGGATGGCGTCGTCGTGGATCAGCTCGTTGGCCGGACCCTCGATGCTGATCTCGCCGGACTCGAGGACGTAGCCCCGGTTGGCGATGCCCAACGCGAGCTGCGCGTTCTGCTCGACGATCAACATCGTCGTGCCGGTCTCCCGGTTGATCTCGGCGAAGCGGGCGAACAGGTCTTGCACGATCATCGGGGCGAGCCCGAGCGACGGTTCGTCGAGCAGCAGCAGCTCGGGCCGCGACATCAGCGCCCTCGCCACGGCGAGCATCTGTTGCTCGCCGCCCGACAGGCTGCCCGCCCGCTGGTCGCGGCGTTCGTGGAGCACCGGGTAGACCTCGAACCACTTGGCCATGTCGTCGGCGACCTCGCCGTCCTTGCGGGTGTAGGCGCCCACGCGCAAGTTGTCCTCGACCGACAGCTCCGGCAACGTGCCGCGCCCTTGGGGCACGTGGGCGACGCCGCGACGCACGATGTCGGCACGCTTGGCGCCGCGGATCTGGTGGCCTGCGAGCTCGATGCTGCCGGTGGTCTCGATCATGCCCGACAGCGCCCGCAGCGTCGTGGTCTTGCCGGCGCCGTTGGCGCCGAGGATGACCACGACCTCGCCGGTGGTGACGTGGAAGTCGAGGCCGTGGAGGATCTGGATCGGCCCGTACCCACCGCGGAGGTCCTTCACGTCGAGCAGTCGCTCGCTCATGCCGGCGCTCCCAGGTAGGCCTCGATCACCGCGGGGTTCTGCTGGACCTCGGAGGGGATGCCCTCGGCGATCTTGCGTCCGAAGTCGAGCACGACGACCTTTTCGGAGATGCTCATGACGAGCCCCATGTGGTGCTCGACGAGCAGGATCGTGAGGTCATAGCGCTCCTTGACACCCGTGATCACATCGGCCAGCTCGTCGACTTCGGAGTGGGTGAGACCCGTGGCGGGTTCGTCGAGCATCAGCAGCTTCGGCTTGCCCATCAGGCATCGGGCGAGCTCGATGCGCTTCAACGTGCCGTACGGCAAGCCGGCGCACGGGCGAAACGCCACGGCGGTGAGTCCGAGGTCATCGAGGATGGCGTACGCCTCCTCGGTGAGCCGACGTTCCTCACGTCGCCGGCCGATGTCGAACATCGCCGTGACGAAGTTCTGCGAGCTCGACGTGTGGGCGCCGACCATCACGTTGTCGATCACGGTCATCCGCGGCCACAACGCCAGGTTCTGGAACGTCCGGAACACGCCGACCCGGGAGATCTCGTGCGCCTGCATGGACAGCAGGTCGTTGCCGTCGAACGTCAGCGACCCGCTCGTCGGGTCGTAGATGCGACTGATGACGTTGAACATCGTCGTCTTGCCGGCGCCGTTGGGCCCGATCAGCCCGCAGATCTGGCCGGCATCGATGTCGAACGACAGCTCGCTCAAGGCGACGATGCCCCCAAAACGCACCGAGACGTCGCGCGTCTCCAATAGCCCCACTCGAACTCCTCTCCCCCTGTACGAATGTCCGCCCGGGGGAACGTAGCCGGTGACGAAGGTCACAACAATGACCGAGCTCAAGGTTTCTTGCCAGCAGGCAAGTTTTCTCGCCGGCAGGCCGCCTCACTTCGGGGGCCGTGACCCGCGTCGCACCGACTCGTCTCGGACGGGTCGCTTGCCGGGCGGGTGAGAACCTCGTGAGGAGCGTGCCCGCGCGGGTCTCGGCGCGCACCCGCTGCCTAGCATCGGGCCCATGTCCGGTTTCCGGCTCGTCGCCGCGGCCGCTGTGGTCGCGCTCGTGCTCGGTGCCTGCGCGCCCGAACAGCTCGTGGTGTCCACGCGCGCCGACGAGATCCGGACCCCGCCGACGCCGACCGATCCGTCGGATCCCACCGATCCGTCAGATCCCGTCGATCCATCGGACCCTGAAACGACCGCGCCGATCAACGAACCGATCGGCGACCCCGACCCGACGGCGATCGACTTCGGTCCGAACAAGCCGCCGCGCGGCTACGACGAGTTCCTCCTCGCCGTCGTCACCGACCTCGGACAGTGGTGGAGCGAGCAGTACCCGGTGCACTACCACGACGAGTTCGACCCGTTGCGCGGTGACGTCTACGCCGCCTACCCCGACCGTCCGGACGACATCCCCGGGTGCGGCACGGAGCGCACGACCTATCGCGACGTGCAGGAGTACGTCGCGTTCTACTGCGGCGACGGCGACTTCTTCGTCTACGACGACGGCGACGACGGCCTGCTCACCGGGTTGGCTCGCGACCACGGCGCAGCCACGATCGGCACCGTGTTCGCCCACGAGTTCGGTCACGCCGTGCAACTCCGGTTCGGGGCGATCGACCTCGGCTTGCCGACGATCACCACCGAGCAACAAGCCGACTGCTTCGCCGGGGCCTGGTCGGCGCGCGTGGCGTCGGGCGAGTCGTCACTCGTGCGGTTCAGCGACGGCGACGTGCAAGCCGGCCTCATCGCGATGACCAAGGTCAGCGACCCCGTCGGGCTCGATCAGTTCGTGCCAGGTGGCCACGGCACGGCGTTCGACCGCGTCGGCGCGTTCCAGGTCGGGTTCACCGAAGGGCTCGATCGGTGCGTCACATTGATCGACGACCCGCTGCCACTGATGCCCAACCAGTACACGGTCGCCGACCAGGAGAACTTCGGCAACGCTCCGTTCGGCTACGGCGACGAGGAGCTCCTCAACTTCATTCCCAAGGACCTCAACTTGTACTGGAACGAGGAGCGCGGCGCAGACGTGCCCGGATTCGCCGGGGCGAACCTCGTCGGCGTCCAGGACGCGCACGAGGTGGCGTGCACCGACGTGCGCGGCGACCTCGGCGACGGGGTCGCGCTCTGTGCGGCGACAGCCGATGTGTACATCGTCGAGCCGGTCGCGTTCGAGCTGTACCGGTCGCTCGGCGACTTCTCCGTCGGGTACCTGCTGGCCACCGCCTGGAGCGAGGCGGTGCAGTCGTCGCTCGGGTCCGACCTCACGGGCGAAGCACGGGCGCTGGCGAACGACTGCCTCACCGGCGGGTGGGTGAAGTCGGTCACGCCACTGCTGGAGGACGGCTTTCTCGTGATGCCCAAACCGCGGCACGAAGACCGCACGACGACGGTGTCGGCCGGCGACCTCGACGAGGCGATCCAGACGGTGTTGCTGCTCGCCGATTCGAGCATCGACGAGAACGTCATCGGCAGTGCGTTCGAGAAGATCGCCGCCTTCCGCGCCGGTGTCATCAACGGCACCGACTACTGCCTCGCCCAGCTCTGACCCGGCGCGCGTTCCGGCGTCCCCGTGCACCCCCCGTTGCACCCGTCCCCACGGCGCAGCATTCCCCGGGGCGAGCCGGCGTGGGTCAGTGGGCGGCGAGCCAGGCGTCGAGCAGCGCGGCGAGCTCGACCGGACGGTCACCTTGCACGCTGTGCCCCGCACCGTCGACCACCTCGACGTCGAGCGCCGGTTGGCGGCGGCGGGCTTCGGTCACGTCGTCGTCGTCGACGACCGGTGACAGCGAACCGCGCACGAGCATCATCGGCACCGCGATCGCGCCGAAGTCTTCCCACATCGGCGACATCGCGGCAACGGTCTGGTCGTTCGGCACATCGTCGCCAGCGTGGGGCGCGTCGCCGGTCGAGCCCGCCTCGGCGCGGCGAGAGTGGCTCGAACGGTCGTAGCGCCACTGCCACGAACCGTCGGCGAGCTGGTGGGCGTTGTGCAGGATTCCCCGGCGCAGCGACGACTCCGATCGCGTCGGGTTGTGCTCCTTCGTGCGCGCCAGGAGGTCGTCGAAGCTCGGGAACGACTGCGGGCCGTCGACGAAGTCGGTGATCGCCTTCGTCTTCGCCGCGTTGACGCCGGGTGTGATGTCGACCATCACGAGCGAGCGCACGAGCTCGGGATGACGCACGGCGAGCTGCATCGACGTCATGCCACCGAGTGACATGCCGACGACCGCCCGCGCGTTCGCCGCGTGGGCGGCCACGACGACGGCGACGTCGTCGGCGAGGTTCATCGGCGAGTAGGCGCCGTCGTCACGCCACCCGGAGTGTCCGTGTCCCGGCAGGTCGACGGCGAGCAGCGGGCGACCGAGGCCGAGGGCGACCGTGTCCCAGGTGTGCGCGTTCTGCGCACCGCCGTGAACGAGCACGAGCTCGGGTTCGGCGTCACCCCAACGCAGCGCGCTGACCGTGCGGCCGTCGCCGACGGTCGTGTCGACACGCCGTACTGGCGGCAGCTCGTCGACCTGCAGGTCGTACTCCTCGATGTTCTCGTGGAACAGGCCGAACTCGTCGTACGGAATCACGCGTCCACGATGGCACATCACCCCACCGGTGGCCGGGTCGTCGTGTCCCCACCGCGCGACCGTCGCACGTCCGGAGCTGGTCGGTTCCGACGAGATGAGCGAGCGGCGCGACAGGGGGACCCCAGACTCATCGCGGTGACGCGCTAGCCGCCGAGCGACGTGGACGGATCGACATCCAAGTCGCCGGGCGCCACGGTGGTGGTGGTCGTGGATGTCGACGTCGTGGTGGTCGTGGTCGGCGGTGCGGTCGTGGTGGTGGTCGCGGGCGGTGTCGTGGCGGGAGGATCGGTCGTCGGCGCGACGGTGGTGGTCGTGGACGTGGTGGTGGAGGTGGTGCTCGTGGTCGTCGTGGAGTAGTCGGGATCGATGCGGTTGAAGTAGGGCTTCTGGGCGCCGTACTCCTCGGGCTCCTTGACGCCGTCGAAGACGAAGACCTGATCGCCCATCGACGTCACCTCCTGGAACGTCGGCGACAGCGACAGCGGGATGCGGATGCAGCCGTGCGACGCCGGATGGAGCGGCACGTTGAGCGCGCCGTGCACGGCGATGCCGTAGTTGAAGTACACGGGATCCCACATGCCCCCGAGGGAGCTCTCGCGCACGCCCTGCACCTCACGGTTGAAACTGAAGACGCCGCCTGGCGTGAACGACTTGCCGCACTCCCCACGCACCAGCGGCTCGTCGCCGGGGTTGTTCCACTCCCCCGGGCTGATCGTGACCTCGTCGCACCACTCCTCGTTGTCGCCGCTCGACATGTGGCTGACGAACACCGCCCGTCCCTCGTGGAACACGGCGATCACCTGCTCGGGAAGGTAGATCTCGGTGTGGTTCGGCGTGGTCTCGACGCGCCGTGGCCGGATCGCGATCGGGTCCTGCATCGAGTTCCACACGTCGGGCGTGATCTCACCGCTCGGTGCGTCGGACGGCGCCCCGAGCACGAGCTTCTCGTACGCCCAGACGGCGCGCCGCGTCTCATCGCCGTAGTAGCCGTCGATCGGGCCCGGCCGGAAGCCGAGATCGGTCAAGCGCGTCTGCACCTCCACGACGTCGTCGCCGACCACACCCTTCGTCAACGTGCGGGTGAGCTGCGTGCGCACGATCGGCGCCGTCGTCTCCACGGACGCGACCGGCGAGACGACCCGCGGTGCCGATTCCGACGACATGTCGGGCTCCGTCGTCGTCGCTGCTGCGCCGTCATCGCCATCGCCTCCGCGCCCGAGGGCGACACCGGCGACGACGACGATGCCGAGGACGCCAGCCGCGGCCGCGGCGGGCAGCCACGTGCGCACCTTGGGGGAGAGTCGAGAGCGATCGTTCACGGTCGGAATGGCTCCCGGGAGGGAGTCACAGCCCGGGACGGAGTCGCCGCCAACGCTACCAATGGTCGGCTCCCCGGTGGCCGCGGGCCGGTGGTCGCTGGTCCATCGCGGTGAGGACCCGGGCGAGCGACCACGGGCGGCCTGCGTGGCCGGGGAACGCCGCGCTGATCACCGGCGGCCACCAGCGACCATGCGAGAGAGCGAGCGCCAGCGAGCGAGCGACCACGGGCGGCCTGCGTGGCCGGGGAACGCAATAACGATCACGAACGCTCGACGAGCGGGGTGATCGTCTCGAGCTCGCCGCGCAGCTGCCACATCTCGCGCAAGATCGTGGTGATCACGCCGGGCGAGCTGAGCGTCGACTGGCCGCGCGTGCGGGGGAAGTAGTCGACGCCGAACTGCAGCATCTCGTAGCCGAGCCGGGTGGATCTGATCACGAGCTCGGCGTCGATGAACGATCCTTCGCTGCGCAGCTCGATGTGTTCGAAGATGCGCGCCCGGCAGAGCTTGAACGCGAAGTTGATGTCGCGCGCCTTCACCTTGAACAGCGTGCGGATCAACAAGTTGTAGACGAACGTGTACACGGTGCGGACGTAGCCCTCGCCGGTGCGGTCGAAGCGGTACGCGCTGACGATGTCGGAGTCGTACTCGCGCATCAGGCGAACGGCCCGCGGCAGCTCGGCCATGTCGAAGGGCAGATCGGCGTCGGTGTAGAGGATGAGATCACCGGTGGCGGTGGCGAAGCCCGTCTTCATCGCTCCACCGAGCTTGCGGTTGCGGGCGTGATGGACGACGCGGACGCGCTGGTCGGCGGCTGCGAGCTCGTCGGCGATCTGGGGCGTGCGGTCGGTCGATGCGTCATCGACGATGATCAGCTCGTAGTCCTCGATGTCGCCACCGGCGACGAGGGCCTCGCAGGCCTGGCGGCCGAACGCGACGGCGCGCTCGATGTACTCCTCCTCGTTCCACATCGGATAGAAGATCGAGAGCTTCGCGAACGGCTCCGCGGACGCCGCGGTGTGCGGAGCCGCCGGCTCGTGTGCCATCGGGGCGGGTGACATCCGGGCGCAGGTTAACGCCGCCGTGCCAGCTGGAGCGGTCGGCCGTAGTGTGCATCGCCGTGGTGGACCCACCCGCTTCCCCGTCCCACGTGCCCGCACCTCCCCCGCGGCTGCCCGCGCCCGGCGAAGCGCCCACACCTTCCGTGATCCCAGCGGCCCCGTCGCCACCCGTGCCACCGGCGCCCGTGCCACCGGCGCCCGCCGCATCGGCTGCACCGCTGCCGCCCCCGGCGCCGGGCGCGTCCGTTCCCGACCCCGCACACAACGACGCGGACTACAACGACCCGGCCCACGGCGACGCGGCCCACGGCGGCCCGACGCTCGTCGCCCGGCGCCAACCGCGGGCGGGTGAGCTGACGCCACCGTGGCGGGTGGCGCTCACGGTGACGTGGATCCTCGTGTTCCTCGCCTACATGGGCGTGTGGAAGGCAAGCGAAGAGATCGGCATCGCCACGTGGTGGCTCGGGCCGCGGTCGAACCCGCAGCCGATCATCGTGCGGCTGGTGCCGTTCATCGTCACCGCCGTGTTCGGGGCGATCGCCAGCTTCGCAGTGCGCGGACTCTCGTGGATCAGCCTCGGCGGATCGGTCGTGCTCGCCGCGCTCGCCGTCCCCGACTTCAGCCGGGCGGTCGGCCTCGCCGTCATCGAGCTCACGATCGCCGGGGCGGTCGCCCTCGTGTCGCTGGCGTCGCTCACCGGCCGCTACCGATCCGGTGCGGCTGATGAAGACGTCGATCACCACCCACACGACGACCACCACCCTCCGGTCGCACCGGCGCGGCCCGCGGGGAGCGACGTGCCACGCCGGTAGCGTCGACGCAGATGACGGGTACCGCCTCCAACGCCGGCTCGAACGCCGCATCCAACCCTGCCTCGAGCGCTGCTTCCAACGCGAAGGTCCTGATGGAGCTGCCGGTCGGCGACCGGGTGGGCATCGCCTTCTCCGGCGGCCTCGACACGTCGGCGGCCGTGGCGTGGATGCGCGAGCGTGGGGCGATCCCGTACACGTACACGGCCGATCTCGGCCAGTACGACGAGCCCGACCTGTCCGGTGTACCCGACCGGGCGAAGGTCTACGGCGCCGAGGAGGCGCGTCTCGTCGACTGCCGCGACGAGCTCGTGCGCGAGGGTCTGATCGCGCTGCAGTGCGGCGCCTTCCACATCACGACCGCCGGCAAGACGTACTTCAATACGACTCCGCTCGGGCGGGCGGTCACCGGCACGTTGCTCGTGCGGGCGATGCACGACGACGGGGTCGACGTGTGCGGTGACGGGTCGACGTACAAGGGCAACAACATCGAGCGCTTCTATCGGTACGGGCTGCTCGTCAACCCGAACCTGCGGATCTACAAGCCGTGGCTCGATCCAGCCTTCGTCGACGAGCTCGGCGGACGGCAGGGCATGAGCGAGTTCCTCCAGGCGCGCGGGCTGCCCTACCGCGACTCGGTGGAGAAGGCGTACTCGACCGACGCCAACATCTGGGGCGCCACCCACGAGGCAAAGTCGCTCGAAGAGCTGGGCACGAGCATGGAGATCGTCAGCCCGATCATGGGGGTCGCGTTCTGGGATCCGGCCGTGGAGATCGCTCCCGAGGACGTGACGGTGCGCTTCGAGGAGGGGTGGCCGGTCGCCATCAACGGCACGACGTTCGACTCGCAGGTCGATCTGGTGCTGGAGGCGAACGCCATCGGTGGGCGCCACGGGCTCGGAATGAGCGATCAGATCGAGAACCGGATCATCGAGGCCAAGAGCCGCGGCATCTACGAGGGGCCGGCGCTCGCGCTGCTGCACATCTGCTACGAGCGGCTGCTGACCGGCATCCACAACGAGAACACGCTCGAGAACTACCGCACGATGGGCCGCCGCCTCGGCAGGCTGCTGTACGAGGGTCGCTGGTTCGATCCCCAGGCGCTGATGCTGCGCGAGCCGCTGCTGCGCTGGGTCGGCTCCGCGGTGACCGGCGAGGTGACGCTGCGGCTGCGGCGCGGCGACGACTACTCGATCCTCGACACCGTGAGCGACAACCTCACGTACGAGCCCGAGCGCCTGTCGATGGAGCGTGTCGAGGACGCCGCGTTCGGCCCGCTCGACCGCATCGGCCAGCTGACGATGCGCAACCTCGACATCGTCGACACGCGCAACAAGCTCGACGTCTACCGCCAGGTCGGCTCCCTCGGCGCCGGCGACGTCACCAAGGCCCTCGACCCCACCGAGTAACACCGGGGACGGGTCCCGCTGTTACTCGCAACGTCGTCACACCCCTTCTCCAGGATGGGGCCATGCCACGACAACCGCGCCTCCGGGGACCCGACATGTGGTTCCACATCTTCAATCGCGGCGCCGACCGCCAGGACCTGTTCCATGACGATCACGACTTCATCGCCTTCGAAGGCCTGCTCGATGAGTCCACCCGACGGTTCGGCATCCAGATCCACGCTGATGCCCTCATGACCAACCACTACCACCTCCTGACGCACTGCCCCAAGGACGTCTTGTCGTCGGCGATGCACTGGATCGGCACCTCGTACGCGGGACGGTACAACCGCCGATATGCGCGGACAGGTCCGCTGTTCGAGGGGCGCTTCCGCTCCGTTCCGGTCGTTAGCGACGCGCAGCTGTTGCACACCAGCCGCTACGTCCACAAGAACCCGGCGGCGATCGTCGGCGATCGAGCGATTGCCGCATATCGCTGGTCGAGCCTCGGCGCCTACGTCGGGACCCGCCCGACGCCAGCGTGGCTGTCTACGGATGCGGTGCTCGAGCAGTTCAGCCACGACTGCGAGCGATACCGCACGTTCGTCGACGCGGAGATCGTGCTCGGCGAACTGCCAGAAGCGATCGATGGACCCCGCCTGTCGGTGGTCGACATCGAATCGGCCGTCTCCGTTGTCGCCGATCTCGACGCGGGCGCCCTTCAGCGACCTGACCGGGGGGCCATCTCGTGGCCGAAGCTGGCGGCGATCGTGCTGACGACGGAGGAGCGGGCAGCGCCGTCGGCGGAGATCGCCGCCCGCTTCGGACTGCCGACGGCGGGCGCCGCGAGGGCAGCCGCACGACGCGGGCGGGCCCTCCGCGAGAGCGACCCTGGCTTTCGACGCTTCTGCGATCGGGTGACAGCGGTGCTGCTCGAGTAACAGCGGGACCCGTCCCCGGTGTTACTGGAGTTGGGTGATGATGCCGGCGACGAGGCGGGCGCGGGCGGGCATCGTGGTGACGTCGACCCATTCGTGGTCGGCGTGGGCGCCACCGCCGACGGCGCCGAGCCCATCGAGCGTCGGCACGCCGATCGCGGCGGTGAAGTTCCCGTCGCTGGCCCCACCGACGGCGACGCCCGACAGCGCGGGGTCGACGGCCAATGCCAGCGGGAACAGGCTGGCCGACGCCGACTCGGGCATCGGCGGCCGGTTGATCGACCCGGTCACCTCGATCGCCGCCGCGCCGTCGACCGGAGCCAGCGCGGCGATCGTCGCTTCGACCCGCTCCTTCTCCAGCGCCGACTCCACGCGGACATCGACGCGCACCCGCCCGAGTGCCGGCACGACGTTGTCGGCGGTACCAGCCGTGGCCACCGTCGGCGTCACGGTGGTGCCATCGTCGGGGCGGGCGATGGCCGCGATCGCCAGTACTTGATGGGCGGTCTCGACGAGCGCGTTGACGCCCTTCTCCGGCTCCAACCCGGCGTGCGCCGCTCGTCCGTGGATGACGACGTCGAACGTCCCACACCCCTTGCGACCGGTCTTCAACACGCCGCCATCGGCGGACGGTTCGAGCACGAGGACCGCACCGCACGCCCGTGCCCGGTCCTCGATCAGCGTCCGCGAGTGGATCGACCCGACCTCTTCATCCGAGCTGAACAACATCTCGATCCCTGATCGATCGGTCAGCGCGGCGACACCGTGGATCGCCTGCACGATGCCCGCCAGCATGTCGAACACACCCGGCCCGGTCGCCCGGCCGTCGTCGCTCACCCGGAACGGTCGCTCCGCCAACGTGCCCGCCGGGAAGACGGTGTCGTGATGACCGAGGAGCAACACGCGTGGTTCACCTCCGCCGGACCATCGCACGTGTGGCCCTGCTGGGCTGTCGACGAGCTGCGCTTCGCCGCCGAGGCGTCGTTGGATCAGCGCCGCCAGCGTCTCGGCGGAGGCGGTGACGCGGGCGATGTCCAACGACGGCGACTCGACGTCGACGAGCACGCGCAGATCGTCGATCATCTCGTCGAGTGAGAATCCGGACTCCGGCGGGCCGACGACATCGGGGGACAGCGACATGGGGCCAGGGTATTCGACCGTCGCGGCGAGCGCCGCGGCGAATGCCATGACAGGCGAGGCGGGTACGAGTGGTACCTCGCCCACCATGCCAGGGCCCGGCACCGTGGGACGTCCGCGTGTTTGACTGTCACTCGTCATGCCGATCGCCGATCATCGCCGCGAGCTCGCCGAGTTCCTCCGCGCCCGGCGTGAGGCGATCCGGCCCGACCAGGTCGGTCTCCCGGCCGGCCGCGGGCGACGTACACCCGGTCTGCGCCGCGAGGAGGTGGCGATGCTCGCCGGCGTGTCGCTCACCTGGTACACGTGGCTCGAACAGGGCCGGCGGATCAATGCCTCCAACGACGTGCTGCTCGCCATCGGCCGCGCGCTGCGCCTCGACGACGCCGGACTCGATCACCTCCTCTCGTTGACCGACCCCGGCACCGCCACGATCGACGCGCCCGCGGAAGCGCCAAGCGCGCTCGTGCGCCTGATCGACGCGCTCGCTCCATCACCCGCGTACGTCCTCGGCCCACACTGGGAGTTCCTCTCCTGGAACACGGCCCAGGCGCGGCTGTACCCGCGCATCGGTGAACTCGAGCTTCCGGAACGCAACTTGATGTGGGTGCTGTTCGCCGACCACTCGACGCGCGACCTGATCGTCGATTGGGACATCCACGCCCGCCAGGCGCTCGCCGAGTTCCGATCTGCAACGACCGCCGTCCGACACGACCCGGCGATGGTCCGCCTCGTGTCGACGCTCACCGACATCAGCGCCGAGTTCGCGGCATGGTGGAAGGATCACGACGTGTCGGGCTTCGAGACCCGGTTGCGGCGCTTCAACCATCCGACGGCCGGCACGCTGACGTTCGAATACCAGCAGCTCACGCCGGCGGAATGGCCGGCGCTGCGGATCGTGGCCCAGCTGGCCGTTCCCGGCGACGACTCGGCGCAACGGTTGGCGGTGCGCCACGACGTCGCCTGATCGGCGGCCGATCGGGGCCTGTGGAAAAGAAGCAACGGCTGGGCCCCGTCCCCAACCGTTGCTTGGGATGGGGTACACATTGGGGGAGACGTCGGGAGGGAGGGGTTCCGTGACGATCGACAGCAGCGGGTCCAGCAGCCGGATCCGTGCATCACACGACTACGAGCTCCGCGACCGGTTCCGGATGGAGGACGGCACGGTGTTCCTGTCGGGCGTCCAGGCACTGGCGCGGATCCCAGTCGACCAACTGCGCATCGACCGCCGGTTCGGACTCACCACGGCCGCGTTCGCGTCGGGCTACCAGGGTTCGCCCCTCGGCACGTTCACCGAGGAGCTGCAGCGGGCGGCGCGCACGGTGCCCGACCTGCCGATCGTCGTCCGCCCGGGCGTCAACGAGGAGCTCGCCGCCACGTCGGTGATGGGCAGCCAGTTGGCGATGACGCTCGACGACGCCCGCTACGACGGGGTCGTCGGCGTCTGGTACGGCAAGGGGCCGGGGCTCGACCGGGCGAGCGATGCCATCCGCCACGCCGTGTTCGCCGGCACGTCGATGCACGGCGGCGTCGTCGCCGTCGTCGGTGACGACCCGGCGGCCAAGTCGTCGACGCTCCCCTCGTCGAGCGATGCGACGATGGTCGACCTGCACATGCCGATCCTCTTCCCCGGCGATGTGCAAGAGGCGCTCGACCTCGGCCGTCACGCGGTCGCGCTGTCCCGCTCGTGCGGGCTGTGGGCGGGCCTGAAGCTCGTCACCGCGGTCGCCGACGGCACGGGCACGGTCGACGTTCACCCCGATCGCGTGCGGCCCACCGCGCCGGTCGTCGAGGTCGACGGTGAACCGTTCCACCCCCGCCCGAACGGCCGCCTGCTCACCCCGTACACGCTCGACATGGAGCGCGAGTTCCAAGAGGTGCGCTCCGTTCTCGCCCGCCGATACGGCGTCGACAACCACCTCAACCGGGTCGTCGTCGGCACCGCCGACGACTGGATCGGCATCGCCGCCTGCGGCCACACGTACCACGAGACGCGCGAGGCGCTACGGGTGCTCGGATTCGCCTCCGACGACGACCTGCGCGCCGCCGGCATCCGCCTGTTCCAGCTGCTGATGCCCGTGCCCCTCGACCCGAGCCAGGCGCGCGACTTCGCCGCCGGGCTCGACGAGGTGCTCGTGATCGAGGAGAAGAACCCGACACTCGAAGAGGAGCTGAAGAGCGCGTTCTACGACGGACGTCACCACCCGCGCGTCGTCGGCCGCCGCGACGAGCACGGCAGCGGGCTCGTGCCTGGCTACGGCACGCTCGACGTCGATCGCCTGATCGTCCCGCTGCACGCCCGGCTGTCGACGCGCCTGGCCGAGCGGCTTCGCCCGATCGACGACCTCATCGAACCGAAGCGTCCGCGCATCCCACTCACCGTCAACCGCACCCCGTTCTACTGCTCGGGTTGCCCGCACAACCGCAGCACCCGCGCCGAGCCCGGCACGCTCGTCGGCGGCGGCATCGGCTGCCACGCGATGGTGGCGCTGATGGATCCCGAGCGTGTCGGCGACATCGTCGGGCTCACGTGCATGGGAAGCGAAGGTGCGCAGTGGATCGGGATGGCGCCGTTCGTCGAGCGCCAGCACCTCGTGCAGAACCTCGGCGACGGCACGTTCTTCCACTCGGGGTCGCTCGCCGTGCGCGCTGCCGTGGCGGCCGGGATCGACATCACGTACAAGCTGCTCGCCAACGGCACCGTCGCGATGACCGGCGGGCAAGACCCGCAAGGCCAGCGCTCCGTTCCGGAGATCGCCGCGATGTTGCTGTTGGAAGGCGTGCAGCGGGTGATCGTGACCAGCGACGACCCGTCGCGCCATCCGCGCGGCGCGTTCCCCGACGCCGTCGACGTGTGGGATCGCTCGCGCTTCGACGAGGCCCAGCGCGTGCTCGCGGAGATCCCCGGCGTCACGGTGCACATCCACGACCAGGCGTGCGCCGCCGAGAACCGGCGTGGTCGCTCGCGTGGCACGATCACCACACCGGGCTTCCGGGTCGTGATCAACGAGCGGGTGTGCGAGGGGTGCGGTGACTGCGGCGACAAGAGCAACTGCTTGTCGGTACAGCCCGTCGACACGCCGTACGGGCGCAAGACCCGCATCCATCAAACGTCGTGCAACTTCGACTTCTCGTGCCTCGACGGCGACTGCCCATCGTTCGCCACCGTCACCGTCGATCCCGGCGCTCGCCCGGCGGCGCGTGCGCATCCGACCCCGCCGACCGACCTGCCGACTCCAGCGGAGGCACTCGTCGACCCCGCCGAGTTCACCGTGCGCCTCAACGGGATCGGTGGAACGGGCGTCGTCACGGTGAGTCAGATCATCGGCACGGCGGCGATGCTCGCCGGGCTCCACGTCCGTGGCCTCGACCAGACCGGGCTGTCGCAGAAGGCGGGCCCGGTCGTCAGCGACCTGCGCATCGGCGTCGCGACCGCCGGTTCCAACCACGCCAACAGCTCCGGCGTCGACACGATCCTCGCCTTCGACCTGCTCGTCGGTGCCAGCGACGCCAACCTCGTCGGCGTGCGCGCCGATCGAACCGTGGTCGTGGCCTCGACCGATGCCGTGCCGACCGGGCAGATGGTCACGCATCCCGACGTCGCTCCCCCGCCGTCGGCGACGTTGCTCGATCGGCTCGGCGAGGTCAGTCGCGCCGACGACAACCGCTACCTCGACGCCGCCGCGCTCGCCCGTGGTCTGCTGGGGTCGACGACCGGCGCCAACATCGTGCTGCTCGGCGCCGCGGTGCAGCACGGTGCGCTGCCGGTGCCGGCCGACGCGCTCGAGCAGGCGATCACGCTCAACGGTGTGGCCGTCGAGTCGAACCTCGCCGCGTTCCGCTGGGGACGGGCGTGGGTGGTCGACCCCGCCGCCGTCGAGCGCGCCGCCGACCTGCCCCCGACACCTCGACCGGAGACGCTCGACGAGCTCGTGGAGCGCCTCGCCGAGGACCTCGTGGGCTTCCAATCCGAGGCGTACGCGGCGCGGTTCCGCGACGTGGTCGCGTCGGCCAGGAGTGCCGAAGAGCGCATCGATCCCGAGTCGGTCGACTACGCGATGTCCGTCGCCCGCAACCTGCACAAGTTGATGGCCTACAAGGATGAGTACGAGGTCGCCCGGCTGCTGCTGTCCGACGAAGCGCTCGATGGCTACCGCACCGTCGGTGGCGCCGACACGACCGTCACGTACCACCTCCACCCGCCGATGCTGCGGGCGATCGGGATGAACCGCAAGATCAAGTTGCAGCGCACCGCGGTGCCGGCGCTGCGTGTGCTGCGGGCGTCGAAGGCGATGCGCGGCACGCTCGCCGACCCGTTCCGCTGGGCGAAGGTGCGCCGCGTCGAGCGGGCGATGATCCCGGAGTACGAGGCCGCAGTGGTCTCGATGAACCGCCGCCTCAGCGCGTCCAACCTCGCGGATGCCGTGGACGTCGCCGGCCTGCCCGACCAGGTGCGCGGCTACGAGGACATCAAGCTGCGCCGCGCCGTGACCTATCGCGCCGAGCTCGCCGACCGCCTCCGCGCCTTCCGCTGACGCCGGTTGAGTAACAACGGGGCCTGACCCCACTGTTACTCAGGCGACCGCTCTCGGCGACCGCTCGCGGGTTCGGTGCAACGTCGACGGGTGTTCGGGCGTCTGATGAAGTGTGATCCACATGGACGTCGACGACGACCGATCTGACGAGGTTGCGGCGACGTACTCGGCGCAGTATCCCCGGTTGGTCGGTATCGCCACCCTGCTCGTCGGCTCGCGCTCGATCGCCGAGGAGGTGGTCCAGGACGTGTTCGCTGCCGCGGTCCCGCGGTGGGCGGACATCCGCAATCACGAGCACTACCTCACGCGTTCGGTCGTGAACCGGTCGCGCTCGTACGGGCGTGGCGTCAGCCGGGCGCGCTCGTTGCCCCGCGACCGGGTGGCGGTGACGGGCGAACCGGAGCTCGACGAGACCTGGCGGCTGCTCCGAGGACTTCCCGATCGGCAGCGGGCGGTGCTCGTGTTGCGGATCCACCTCGACCTCGCCGACCGCGAGATCGCCGAGCTGTTGGGCTGCTCGGAGCCGACCGTGCGGTCACTCGCGTTTCGCGCGCTGTCGTCACTTCGAAAGGAACTGTCATGAGTGGTACCCCGATCACCGACGACGAGCTCGTGGAACTGCTCGACCGGACGATGCGAGCCGTGGCCGCGGCCGCGCCCGAGATGAGTGTCGAGCACGCTGACCTCGACGGCCCCGGTACACGCTCCCGCTGGCTTGCTGCAGCAGCGGCCGCGGTCCTCGTGGTTGCCGGCCTGCTCGGCATCGGAGCGCTCCGCAGCCAGCAGCCCGGTGAACCGGCCGCGGCGGACGTCCCTTCTCCAGCCGCGGCAGAAGTAGACGCTGGCAATCCGACCGCGCCGAGGCCGTGGCCGGCGACGCTCGCCGCCGCGGACTGGACCGGTGAGCTGCCGCCGGGCGTTCCCTATCCCGACGGCTTCTCCATGGTCACGCCGATGACGTGGGACATGGTGCAGGTCGGCTGGGAGCTGTACGACCAGGCCACGCCGACCGACAGCGTGCAGCGATGTGTCGACTACGTGGCGCAGTTCGATCCAAGATGGACGTCGATCCCGGACACCGACGAGGGCGAAACGGTCCTCTACGCACAGCACCTCCGAGCCGACGGTTGGGATGTCGGCGTGTACTGCGCGACGGACGGGATGTTCCTCGTGCAGGTGATCGAAGCATCGGCCCTCGATGCTCTGGGACTCGACGCCGACGACGCTGCATTGCTCGCCCCGGGCATCGGGTTGGTCGAGTCCGGCGTGTCGACGCCCGAGTCGTCAAGCTTCGCATCGGAGGTCGCGTCCGTCCTGTCGAGCCACGGCTGGGATGTCGAGCTGCGCGAACACGCGACGCGCACCGTCGCTGAGTTCGACCTGGAGTGGGCCTACTACGGCGACGGCGACCATCGCCTGTTCTTCGCACTCGGCCCAGCAGGTCTCCTCGAGTCGTTCCCCGTCCTCGTTGCCGAGCTCACGCCGACCGGCGACGGCTTCGAGTGGCCTGCCCAGTCCGGGGCGACCACCGTTGCACTCGTCTCCGACGAACACACGCTGTTGGTGCGTTCTGAATCGATCGACAGAGCGGGCACGAGCCGCGATGCCGAGCAGCTCTGGAAGGTCGCCCGCGCGGTGGCCGATCGTTTCACGCCGCCCGCGCCAGCAAGTTGACGACGTGCACGATCGGGGCCGAGGCGCTGTGGGCCTACACCACTCCAGGAGCTGCGTTCCGTGGGCCACACCAGGACTGCGACGTGCTGGTCGCCATCGGAAGCTGGCGACCAGCCGGATACGAGGCGACGATGACAACGCTGCCGCAACGTGTGCAGCTCGGACGGATACCCATCGCCGCGGTCGTCAGGTTGACGTCGGCTGAGTAACAGTGGGGTCTGGCCCCGGTGTTACTCGAGTGGTTCCGAACGTCGACGTCGAGGTGACGATGTACCATTGGCTGATGGAGTCTGACGCGGTCGCCCTGCGCCGACAGGTTCTCGACCTGCCTGACGAGGCGCGCGCTGAGCTCGCAATGGAGCTGCTCGCGAGTCTGCCGGAGTCCGCCGATGACGCACTCTCGGACGAGTGGATCGATGAGATCGAGCGCCGCATCGAACAGGCCGACTCCGGGGCCGTCGTGTGTGAGGAGTGGGAGGTCGTTGAGAAGCGCCTCCTCGCCAAGCTTCCGAAGGTGTGAAGCGCTCGCTCCGAGTCCACCCCGCCGCTGAGTCCGAGCTACACGATGCGGCCATCTACCTGAACGAGCGGGCACCTGGGGTGGGCGACGAATTCGTCGT
>CAZQCP010000006.1:25238-27325 GCA_964592115.1 uncultured Ilumatobacteraceae bacterium | reverse complement strand
GAGTAACAGTGGGGTCTGACCCCAGTGTTACTGCGTTGCCTATTGGGCGAGGAGGGCGGCGCCGACGATTCCGGCGTTGTTGAGCATCTCGGCGGTCACGATCGGCGTCTGCACGTCGATGTAGTGCAGCCACTCCTCGGTCACCTTGGACACGCCGCCACCGACGATGAACAGGTCGGGCGAGAAGAGCATCTCGACGTGACGGAGGTACTTCTGGACGCGTCGCGCCCAGCGACTCCAGCTCAGGTCGTCACGCTCGCGGGCACTCGCTGCCGCCCGGCTCTCGGCGTCGTGGCCGTCGAGCTCGAGGTGGCCGAGCTCGGTGTTCGGCACGAGCGTCCCGTCGACGAACAGGCCCGACCCGATGCCGGTGCCGAACGTCAGCATGATCACGACCCCGCCGACCCCCGCGCCGGCGCCGAAGCGAATCTCGGCGAGGCCCGCCGCGTCGGCATCGTTGACCATGTGCACGTCGTGACCGCACGCTTCGGTGAACACGGCATCGGCGTCGACACCGATCCACGACTCGTCGATGTTCGCCGCCGAGTGCACGATCCCGTGGCGCACGACCGCCGGAAAGGCCACGCCGAGCGGACCGTGCCAACCGTGGTGTTCGACGAGCTGGCGCGCGACTTCGGCCATCGCCTCGGGGGTCGCCGGGCGTGGCGTGGCGATGCGCTTGCGGTCGCTCAACAACTCGCCCGTGGCGAGATCGACGATCGCCGCCTTCATCCCCGAACCACCGATGTCGATCCCGAAGCCGCGCCCGGTGTCACCGCTCACGTCGAGGACCGTAGCCGCGACTGTGTCCAGGTCATCCCCTGCTCCAGATTCGGCTCGCGAGGCAACCCGAGCACGATCTCGCCGACGATGTTGCGCTGCACGGCGAACGTGCCGCCGCCGAGGGTGAGCGCCGGGCTGAACAAGAACCCGTAGTGCCAGATCGGATCGACGTCGGCGAACGCGCTGTCGGCGGCGAGGTTGTTGTCCGTCGTCCCGTTCCGCGCCGCCGGCGGGATCTCACCCGCTGGCCCGGAGCCGACGAGCATCCCGTTGGCGCCGGCGAGATCCTTGGCGAGCTCCATCACGTGCTGACCGTGCTCGTCGGCCATGATCTTCTGGATCGACGCCTCCGGCCCCGGTGTCTTGCCGTGCAACGTCGCGCTGAGCGTGCGCAGGCGGTTCAGTTCGAGCAGCTGCGCTTCGATGTGCAATCGCACGGCACGGTCGCGCAGCAGCGGGTCGTCGATGCCGCCGAACCCGCGGCACAGCTCCATCAGGTGCGCAGCCGACGGTCCGCTCCCCCACAACGAACCCGACGACGACAGCGACACCCGCTCGTTCGACAGCGTCACCTTCGCCAACCGCCAGCCGTCACCCTCCTCACCCACGCGCAGCGACGCGGGGATCCGCACGTCGTCGAAGAACACCTGGTTGAACGAGTGGGCGGTCGTCATGTCGACGATCGGCGCCATCGTGAGGCCGGGGGTGTCCATCGGGCAGATGAAGTAGGAGATGCCCTTGTGCTTGGGCTGGTCGGGGTCGGTGCGGGCGATCAGGATCCCGAACTGGGCGAGATGGGCGGCGCTCGACCAGATCTTGGACCCGTTGATCACATACTCGTCGCCGTCACGCACCGCCCGGGTGGCGAGGTTCGCCAGGTCGGAACCGGCATCGGGCTCGGAGAACAGTTGGCACCAGAACTCCTCGCCGGACAGGATCGTCGGGAGGAACCGGGCGTGCTGCTCAGGCGTGCCGGCGAGCAAGATCGTCGGCGCCGCCCAGCCGATGCCGATCGGGTTGGATGGCCGATCGACGCCGGCCCGCGCCAGTTCGTCGTCGATCACGAGTTGCGCGATCGGGTCGGCGTCGAGCCCCCACGGACTCGGCCAGTGCGGAACGACGTATCCCGCCTCGGCGAGCTGGCGACCGGTGGGGTCCGGGTGGACGGTGAGCCAGTCGCGCACGGCCTGGCGCGTGGGGTGATCGTCGGCTGGGAGGTCGAAGTCCATCGTTGGAGAGTCTGGTCGCGCGAGGCGGCGCGAGGAGACGCCTGCTCAGGATCCGGCCACCGCCTGCTTCGTCGC
>CAZQCP010000006.1:16380-25138 GCA_964592115.1 uncultured Ilumatobacteraceae bacterium | reverse complement strand
CCGAGACGATGTCCGCTTCTTGGCCGTCGCCTTCTTGCGTGACGCAGCAGGAGCAGGCGACGCGGGCCCGTCCGGCGTCGGCGCCACGGGGCTGTTGCGTCGCATCGAGGGCGGCTTCTGGGGCACCGCCCACTCGGCGCCGGTCGCCTCGAACAGCCGCTGCAACTCCGCGATGTGGAGGTCGGCGAGGTCCCACAGGTCGGGCACGAGCTGGCGGCAGGCGATGAGACCGAAGTCGAGTCGGTCGAGGTAGCTGTGCACCGTGATGTTCAGCCCGACGGAATCGGCGATGGTGGAGACCGGCACGTAGTTCGTCATCCGGGCGCCGGAGAAGTACAGCGCGTGCCGTGGCCCGGGGACGTTCGAGATGACGACGTTGACAGGCAGCGACACGTAGTCCGACAGCCGCAGTCGCGACTGGAGGCGCATCGCCGCGGTGGCGATCAACGGCGGTGACACCTGGGCGAGCTCGGTGATCGCATCGGCGGGCAACAGGTCGAGCTGACGCTTGGCGACGAGCATCGCCGCACGGCAGCGCTCGATCCGTTCGAGCGGGTCGTCGCAGTTCGTCGGCAGCTCGGCGACGATCGCCGACACGCGGTTCGTCCACGGATCGTCCTCGTCGCCGGTGCGGATCGACACGGGCACCATCGCTCGCAACGGATCGCTCGGGAGCGCGTCGTGGCGCAAGAGGTACTCGCGCAGCGCGCCCGAACAGATCGCCATCACGATGTCGTTGACGGTCGCTCCACTGACCTCCTTCAACCGCTTGATGTTGTCGAGCGACGTGCCACGCATCGCGAACCGGCGATGCGGCCCGATCGAGCGGTTCCACGGCGTGGCCGGTGCCGGTGTCAGGGGCAGCGACACCCGCGGCGCGGGTTCCCGCTCGGGCGTACCACCAGCGAGCGCCTTGACCGCCGACCGCGCCTGGGTGGCAACGGCTGACACGCTGTCCATCCCGAGCGCCTCGGCGGTGTTGCGTACGAGCCGGAGCGACAAGCGCACGGTCTTGGCCGGGTTCTTCGCCAGGTTGAACATGGTGCGCCGCAGCAACTCGATGTCGCTCGGCAGCGCTTCACCGGTCCACGGCACCGGCTCGACGACGGGCGCATCGGGTGTCGGGTCGGTGAGCAGGTTCAACAGCAACACGCCGGACGCGCCGTCGATCGTGGCGTGGTGGGTCTTGGTGAGCAGCGCCCAGCGCCCGTCGGCGAGCCCCTCGATGACGTACGCCTCCCACAGCGGGTGTCGCCGATCCATCGGTCGGCCGACGATGCGTGACACCTGCTCGCCGAGCTGATCGGCACCGCCCGGCGGGGCGAGTCCGATGTGGCGCACGTGGAACTCGAGGTCGAAGTCGGGATCGTCGATCCAGTACGGGTGGTCCAGGCGGAACGGCACCTGCACGAGGCGCCGGCGCATCGGCTCGAGCACGCCCACGAGGGCGCCGAATCGGGCGACGGTCGCCTCGTAGGGATCGAACTCCGCGGATGGCCGCTCGTAGATGGCGAGGCCGTTGACGTGTCCGAACGTCGTCGGTGTCTCCATGTACAAGAAGCTGGCGTCGAGACCCGTGAGCTGCTTCACGGCGCCAGTCTCGCACGTCGTGAGACGGACGTCACATGGTTGCCGGTAGCGCCGATGACGCTCGCGCGGACGGTCACATTCGCTAGCCTCGCCCCGATGACCGCCACGATCGATTCGGACGCCGACGCGCCTGACACCGGCTGGCAGTCTGACTTCCCGCCGATGCCTGCGCCGTACGGTCCGCGGGGTCACGGAGATGGCCGCGGATGGGGCGGTCGCGGTGGACGAGGCGGTCGCGTGACGATCAGCCGTGAGGAACGCCGCCGGCGCACGCTCATCATCGCCGTCGCCGCAGTGCTCGGTGCGGCCGCGATCGGCGCGGTGGTCACCGCCGGCGACAGTGGCACCACCACCGAAGCCGCGAACACCGCCGGCGAATCGTCGACCGCCGCTGAGCTCGACGCATCGACGGATGCGGCGACCGATGCCGTCGTCGACGTCGCTACCGGCACCGCGGATGCGGCGGCCGACGGTGGTCCCGATGGCGCCGATGTCGCCACCGCGGGCGCGCTGCCCGACCTCGAAGGCGATCTCGGCCAGAACGAAGCAGAACCCGACGCGACGATCGAGGAGCAGGCCGTCGAGCGAGCCGACGGTGGCTGCACGATCGGTGCGCTGTCGATCCGCGCCGGCACCTCGGGCGCCGGTGTCACCTGCCTCCAAGAGGCGCTCGTCGAATCCGGCTACTACAGCGGTCCGGTGAACGGATCGTTCGACACCGCCACCGACACGGCGGTACGCCGCTTCCAGGAGGCCGAAGGCTTGTTCGTCGACGGCGTCGTGGGGCGCGAGAGTGCGATCGAACTGCACATCTGGCCCGACGAGGAGTCGCTCGTCACGCACACACCGCCACCGGCCGCCGGGGCGATGGACTCGATGGGCTACCGACTGTCGCCGGTCGCCTCCACGGGCGCAGCCGCGCCGCCACTGCCCGACAACTCGGGATCGGGCCGCCGCGTCGTGTACGACCGGGCCGGCCAGCGGGTGTGGGCAGTGAGCGCCGACGGCGACATCATCCGGTCCTGGCTCGTCTCGGGGTCGAAGTACATGAACGAGATGCCCGGCACGCACACCGTCTACAGCCGATCGGAGATGTCGACGGCGTGGAACGGCCAGGCGTGGCTGCCACAGATGATCCGCTACCAGAAGACCAACATCGGCCACATCGGGTTCCACGCCATCCCGCTGCACGTGTCCGACAACTCGCCGTACCAGACCACCGATGAGCTCGGCAAGCGCCTGTCCGGCGGATGTCAGCGTCAGCACAACGACGACGCCGCATTCCTCTGGGCGTTCGCCACCGTCGGCACCCCCGTCATCGTCACCTGAGTCGGTCCCGTTCGTCCGCTCGCGGCGTTGCGAGAGCTCCTCGTTGCCCGACGGCAACGTCGTCGCCTCGCGCCTGGCGAGCGAACGAACCGATCCCGACTCAGCAAGCTGAACTGGGTCTCAGCGCGGCGAGTCTTGCGACGGGGTGGAATAAGCAACGGGTTGGGGCCCGTCCCCTGGCGTTGCTTATTCGGGGGTCAGAGCCTCGCGTGGAGGCGGGTGGCTTGTTCGGCGGCTTTGGCTCGGATCTGGTCGGCGTCGACGCGGGTTGCGACTCCGTCTCGGAGCACGGTCTCGCCATCGACGACGACGTCGATGGCGCGCACGGTCGGCGTGTAGGCCAGGTGCCACGGCTCCATCGGCGAGTAGGACCACGTGACGCGGTCGTCGAGTGCCTCGGGGAACAGCGACCATCCCTGTTCCAGCCACGACCACGGCAGGTCGGGGGCAACGGTGACGTCGTGCGACCGGGCGACGACGAACGCCAACTGGAACTCGGCGACCATGTCGGCCCCGATGCCGTCGGTGCCGAGTGCCACGGCGTTCGAGAAGCGCGTCGGGCGGGCAGCGCCGACGGCATTGTTCAGGTTCGAGCGCGGGTTGTGCACGATCGTGCCGCGCAACCCGTGATCGTCGGCGAGGTGGACGCCGTGCACGAGCAACCAGTCGTCGGCGGTCAAGCCGGCGAGACGGACGGGTGCGTCGATGTCGTCGATCCCCTCGGCAACGTGGATGTGGACACCGACGCCGTGCCGCCGGGCGAGATCGGCGGCCGCGTGGAGCGTGTCGTCGGTGCACGTGAACGCGGCGTGGACGCCGACGAGTCCCCGACCGCCGGCGGCCAGGTAGCGGTCGTTCTCCTCCAATCCGCGCCGGGCCCCATCTGATCCGTGCCGATCCGTGACGCCGTAGCACGTGCTGACGCGCACGCCCACCTCGGCACACGCGTCGGCGATGACCGACAACGACCCTTCGATCGCCTGCGGCGACTCGTGGTGATCGATGATCGCCGTGCAGCCCGCCTCCAACGCCTCGAGCGCGCCGAGCTTGGCCGACCACTCCAGCATCTCGAGGTCGAGTGCGCTGTCGAGACGCCACCAGATCTGTTCGAGCACGTCGAGAAACGATGTCGGTGTCACCGGTGGCGCCGGCATCCCGCGGGCGAGCGTGGAGTAGAGATGATGGTGGCTGCAAACGAGACCGGGCGTCTGCGCACCGAGCATCGTCAGCCGACCATCGGGGGTGGCGTCAGCGACGGCATCAGTGGTGACGCCCCGAACGTGCGGCCGCGCTCGCCGCGGCGCGCTCGGCGGCACGACGCCGCCCCGTGTACCACTGCCACACACCGGTGATCACGATCGCACCGATCAGCGTGCCGATGAGCCCGCTGATCTTGATCGCCAAGCCGTCGCCGGCGAGCAGGCTGAACAGGAGACCGCCGACGAACGATCCGGCGATGCCGGCGACGAGGGCCAGCGTCCAGTCAGTGCGCTGCCCGTCACGTCCGACGATGAACTGCGCCACGGCGCCGATCATCATGCCGCCAACGAGGATCGCGAGAATGAGCACGGCCGCACGTTAGCGCGGAGCTACTGTGACTCCCCGGAACCTCTCGGTTCCACGAACAACCATCGAGAATTGTGAGGACACCCATGATCAAAGGCTTGATCGCCGCCTTCGTCATCTTCTTGGTGGCGACGTTCCCCGCCACGTGGCTGTTGATGCTGTTCCTCGGCAACGTCGGCGTCAGCGTCGGCTACTGGGGCACACTCCCGATCGGCATCTTGGTGTCGGTCCTGCTGAGCAGCGCGACCGCGCCCGCGGTCATCGTGCGCGAGTGGGGCACGTGACGAAATCGTTGAACAGCGGAGCCCGACCGGCAATGCTGCATCTGGCCGATACGCAAGGTGTCGGCCCCATTGACTCGAATCGAAAGGTTGCATAGTGCTACTCGCTGCTGATTGGGGGGTCGGAGAAGTTCTCTGGTCGCTCCTCTGGTTCTTCTTGTTCTTCGTGTGGATCATGTTGATCTTCACGATCTTCTCCGACATCGTTCGCAACGACTCGATGTCCGGCGTGGCCAAGGCGTTGTGGTCGATCTTCATCATCTTCTTGCCGTTCCTCGGCGTGTTCATCTATCTGATCGTCAACGGCGGAAAGATGGGCGAGCGCCAGGTGCGCGCCGCGAAGCAGCAAGAGGCTGCGATGCAGGACTACATCCGCGCGACCGCAGGCGGTGGAACGAGCCAGGCCGACGAGCTCGCGAAGCTCGCCGATCTGCACAGCAACGGCAAGCTCGACGACGCCGAGTACGCGACCGCCAAGGCCAAGATCCTCAACGGCTGACGGCCATCTCGGCCGTGTCGGCCATCTCACGACCATCGACCGGTGCCCGTCGCGTCACGCGGCGGGCACCGTCGCGTCCGGGCTCCGAGCGTGTCGGCGGCGAGGTGGTCGGGCGGCGGGGTGTGCGTCAGTTCTTGGCGGAGGAGCCCTGCACGAGCACCGGGCACGGGCAGTGGCGCACCACGTGGTCCGACGTGGACCCCATGATCGCCCGCTTGATGCCACCGCGGCCGTGCGTGCCGAGGACGACGACCGACGCGGGCAGCGACTCAGCGGCCTGGCAGATCTCGTGGCCCGGCTCGCCGAGCACCACGAGGGCCTCGGCGTCGGTGAGCGCGAGTTCGGCCACGAGCTCGTCGATCGACTGCTGGGCCGCATCCTGTTGCGCTTCGACGTAGTCCGTCTTCTCGTCGAACGTCATCACGCCGCCGGCGAACCCGGTGCCGGTGACGAGGCTCGGGTCGACCGGCTGGGCGACCGACAACACGACGATCCGGTCCGGCGTCGCCAGCAGCTCCAAGCCCTGGCGGATCGCGTTCGTCGCCAGCTCACTCCCATCGGTGCACAACAGCGCGGTCATCGTCATGGGGCGCAGTCTGGCAGGGTCGGGCCGCTGTCGCCAGCGTGCACACGTCGAGCGGCACCGGTGGCGACAGGAACACCGCCGCCACGTCGTCGTCTGCAAGAGTGTGGCAAATGGACGACGTGATCGTGGGTGTGATCACCCTCCTCATCGGTGCAGTCTTCTGCTTCCGCGGCTATCTGGCGATGCGCATCGTCATCCCGATCTGGGGAGCGTTCGCCGGGTTCGTCCTCGGTGCGGGCATCGTGTCGGGCAGCGACGGGTTCCTCGGTTCGGCGCTCGGGTGGATCGTCGGGTTCGCACTCGCCATCGGGTTCGCGCTGATCGCGTACCTCTACTACTCGGTCGCCGTCGTGATCGGCATGGGCGCCATCGGCTTCGCCATCGGCACCACGCTGCTGGCCGCGCTCGGCGTCACGTGGTCCTGGGTGATCGTTCTGGCCGGGGTCAGTCTCGGCGCCGTGTTGGCGCTCGTGGCGATCATCGGTGACTTGCCGATGATGTTGCTGACCGTGCTGACCGCCCTCGCCGGCGCCGGCGCGATCGTCAACGGACTGATGCTGATGTTCGGTGTCGTCGACCTCAACGACTACACGGTTGCCACCACGACCGAAGGGGTGGCCGACGACTGGTGGTGGTTGGCCATCTACGCGGGCCTGGCGATCGTCGGGATCATCGCCCAGATGGCCGACACCGACCGCCGACGTGAGACCTTGCGCGAGGCCTGGGCGACCGGAATCTCCTCCCCGACGACGGTGTGACCGTCGCCGCAGCCATCGTCGTCGGTGCGCCACGCGCGATGCCAACGCAAGAGACTGCGGACTGCGAACGCCGCGACGACTGGGGCCTCGAACAAGACGTCAACGCCTGGTCGTCGCTCGGCTACGTGCTCGTGGGAATCGTCCTCGCGTGGGAGATCCATCGCGCCCGGCTGCCGCGGGCGGTGTGGGGTCTGGCGGTCGCCGCCGCCGCGGAGGGCATCGGCAGCCTGCTCTATCACGGGCAAGCGAGCGACGTCGGCCAGTTCCTCCACGACGTCCCCCTCGTCGCCGCGCTCGGCTACGTCGCCGGGTGGCACGCCGGCCGCGTCGTGGGCGCCGCGCGCGGCGCGGCGCCCCGCTTCGCCGACCGGGCCGCGCTGATCGGGCTGACGATCGGGGCATTGGCGTCGGCCGCGATCTGGGCGTGGGCGCCGGGGCGGACAAACGTCGCCGTTGGCGCCGCTGTGACCGTGGTGGCCATCGCCTCGCTGCTGGCTCGCCGGCGTGGTTTGACCGGCGTGTGGACGTTGCCGTTGCTGCTGCTCGGCGCGATCGCCATCGCCACGTGGGCGCTCGGTTCCGCCGACAGCCCCATCTGCGACGGCGATGCCTGGCTGCAACCGCACGGGGGATGGCACCTGCTCACCGCAGTGCTGACCCTCGCCTGGGTGGACTCCGCGTACGGCGCCCTCCGGCCCGACGATCCGCCACAGATGTTCCGCCGCTTCATCGACCGCACCATCGGCCTCGTCGCCCGCGGGCTCGTGCTGGCGTTCCACCGCAGCGTCGACGTCACCGGCCGTGAACGCCTGCCCCGCGACCGTCCGGTGCTGATCGTCGCCAACCATGGAAACGGCTTCGTCGACCCGGTCGTGGTCGCCGGTGTGCTCGGCCGGCTCCCCCGCTTCCTCGCCAAGGCCGCGCTCTGGAAGGTGCCCGTGGCCCGACCACTGCTCGCCCTCGCCGGGGTGTTGCCCGTGCACCGCACCGCCGATGGCGACCGGGCGAGCAACAACCGCTCGGTGTTCGAGGCCTGCCACCGCGAGCTCGCCATCGGGGCGAAGGTGGCGATCTTCCCGGAGGGCACCACGGGGGATCGTGCCGGCCTCGACCGGGTGAAGTCGGGAGCGGCCCGCATCGCGCTCGGCGGGCTGCCGGCGGCGCCCGACCTCGTGATCGCCCCGATCGGGCTCGCCTTCGAGAGCCGGATCGAGACGCGCGGCCGAGCCGTGGTGATGTTCGGCGAGCCGATCGTCGTCGCCGAGTACGCGACCGGCGGGATCCTCGACGACGGCGAGCCGGATCACCACGACGTGCACACGCTGACGAACCGCATCACCGACGCCTTGGAGCAGGTGTCGCCGGGGTTCGCCTCGGTCGACGAGCGCGAGATCCTGCGCGCCGCGGCCCGCGAGGAGCGAGCCGCTGTCGTCGGACGCTCGCCGCGATTCGGCGAGAGCGAGATCGTCGCCCGGCAGATGGCGGTCGCCGATGACCAGGCGCGTGCCGCGGTGATCGACGCGTACCGCGAGTTCGCGACGCGTCTCGAACTGATCGGCGTGCGTTCCGTCCAACTGCGCGCCCGGCGCATCTCGCTGTTCCGGCTCGCCTTGTCGGCCGTCGCGCTGTTCTTCGCCGGGTCGTTGCTGTTGACCGTCACGTTGTTCCACCTCCCGGCGATCGCCGTCGTCGTCATCGGCACGGCACTCGTGCGATCGACGGCAACGAAGGGGACGGTGCGCCTCCTGCTCGGTCTGGCGACGTTGCTCGCCACGTGGATACTCGCCGGCATGTGGCTCGCCGACGGCTGGGCCGCGGTCGCGACGGGGATCGGCGTGGCGATCGGGGGCATCGTCGCCCTCGTGGTCTGGCCACCGCTGCTGCGCGAGGCCGAGATCTTGGTCGGGCGGGTGCGCATGCGGGACCGTGTCGGCCTGCTCCCGCCCGTCGTGGAAGCGCGGGCACGCGTGGTCGAAGCGGTGCGGGCGTGCGTCGGAGGCGATCATGTCCGGTGACGCGGACACGTCGGAAGAATCGAACGTGTCAGACGAGTCGAAGGTGTCGGAGGAGCCGAACGTGTCAGAAGACGCAGAGACGACAGAACGCATCGACCCGCCGGGCAACGGCGTCGGACCGACGGACGCGGCGG
>CAZQCP010000006.1:0-16280 GCA_964592115.1 uncultured Ilumatobacteraceae bacterium | reverse complement strand
GACGGAACCCGAGCCGGCGAAGCAGGACAGCACCGCACGGCGCGCGCTGCGCATCGCGGTGCGCGTCGTGTTCGTCCTCGGCGCTCTCGGCATCTCGTTCTGGGTGCTCGCGTCGGCGTTCGAGGAGCTCGATTTCGGCGAGGTGATGGACGCCGTGCGGACGCTGAGCGACGCCGAGCTGATCTCCCTCGGTTCGATGTGGCTGTTGTGGATCGGCGCCCAGGGGCTCTTGACAGCGTCGCTGATCAGGGCCCTCCCCGTCCGCCGTGGTGTCGTCGCGTTCCTCGGACCAGCAGCGGTTGCCTCGATCGTGCCCGGACCGAGCGACCTGCCGATCCGCTACCGGATGCTGACCTCGTGGGGCCGGTCGTCAAGCGAAGCGACGCTGGCGGTCGCCGCGGGCGGGCTCTTCAGCATCGGGATCAAGCTCGTACTCCCGGTGATCGCGGCGATCGGGCTGGTCGTGTCGGACTCGCCGATCGACGGCACGTTGCGGACGATCGTCGCCATCGCGCTCATCGTCGGGCTGGTCCTGGTCGTGTTCGCCTTCGTGTTCGGATCGACGCGCCGTACCGAGTGGGTCGGCAACGCCCTTGCACCGCTGTGGCGCACCGTGATGCGCTTGTTGCGCAAGTCGCAGCCGCCCGACCTCGCCGCCAAGATGGTTGCCGCCCGCAGCCGTTCCGTCCAGGTGCTCCGCGACCGGTGGGTCATCGCCTCGTGGGGCACGTTCCTCACGGCCACGACCCGCTTCGCCCTGTTGTTGATGGCCTTGCGGTTCACCGGGATCAACGAGGGCGTGTTGTCGTGGGGGCAGGTGTTCGTCGTGTTCGCGCTGGTCCAAGGGCTCACCGTGATCCCGCTCACCGCCGGCGATGCCGGGGTCAGCGAGATCGCCTACATCGGTCTGCTGACGGCGGCAGCCGGATCGGAATACGTCAACCAGATCACCGCCGGAGTGCTGATCTTTCGCGTGTTGACCTGGTTGCTGTTGATCCCCGTCGGCCTGGCGACGCTGGCCGGATGGAACATCGACCAGCGTCGCCGTCAACGCAAGATCACGCTCAGCGCCGCAAGGTCGTGACGGTCGGTTCGTCGAACTCGATCACATCGGGCGCCACGAGCTGACGGTTGACAGGCCGCGGCGCCAGTGCCGACGGCGCCCGGCGCGAGCGATGGCGACGCCGACGGCGAGCGGTCGCCGGCCGAGGCGCGGCTGCGGCAACGGCGGTGCGAGCTGCCAGGGCGGCATCGGCGCCGAACTCGTGGCCGACCACGACGAGCGCGACATGCATCGCCGTGACATGTCCGGCGCACGTGATGACGCGACCGCCCGGACGCTCGATGAGCACGATGCGGTCGGCCGACGCGGCAGAACCGAACGACTCGAGCAACGGCGCGGCGAGCCAGTGTGTCGCCGCCTCGTGCCGATCGAGCAGACCCGCCGCGGCGACCACGACCGTGCCGGTCGAGCTGGCGACGATCCACCGCGCTCGCGGCTCGACCGACCGCAACCAATCGAGCAGGACGCCATCGCCTGCCGTGCGAGCACAACCGAGGCCACCGGGCACGAGCACGATGTCCGGTGCGGTCACGTCCGCGAAGGCGGCGTCGGCCGTCCAACCGCCGCCGGGGCCTTGGACATGCCCGACCGAGTCGGCGACCGCCACGATCCGGCATTCGGGAACGCCGGCGAACACGGCGGCAAACGCCTCACACTCGTCGGCCGACACACCCGCGGACAGCACCAGCGCCACCTGCACGCGACCAGCGTGCCACGCGCCTCGCCCGCGATCCAGAGATCCTTGTACCGTCCAACCATGAGCACCGGGGACACGACGGTCACGAATCGCACCATCACCGATCGCACCAACATCGATGGCGACAACGCCGCCGGGGACAACACGAACGGCGGAGCACCGATCGATCGTGAAGCGATCCACGCCCGCTACCGCGCCGAGCGCGACAAGCGGCTGCGGGCCGAGGGCAACGAGCAGTACATCGAGCCGACCGGCACGTTCGCCCACTACCTCGACGACCCCTACGTCGAGCCCGCCCCGCGCCAGCCGCTGACCGACGAGGTCACGGTGGCATTCGTCGGCGGTGGGTTCGCCGGGCTCGTCACCGGCGCCAAGTTGCGCGCCGCCGGGATCGACGTGCGCATCATCGAAAAGGGCGGCGACGTCGGCGGCACCTGGTACTGGAATCGCTACCCCGGCGCCCAGTGCGACACGGCGGCGCTCGTGTACCTCCCGCTGCTCGAAGAGACCGGCCACATGCCGAGCGAGAAATACACCCACGCGCCCGAGATCCTCGACCACTGCCGTCGCATCGCCACCCACTTCGGGCTCTACGACAACGCCTGCCTGTCGACCGAGGTCACGTCGCTCGAATGGGACGACGACATCCACCGCTGGATCATCGGCACGAACCGCGGCGACCGCATGCGCGCCAAGTACGTGCTCACGGGCACCGGGCCGCTACACCGCCCGAAGCTGCCGGGCATCCCGGGCATCGAGACGTTCGGCGGCCACAGCTTCCACACGAGCCGCTGGGACTACGACTACACGGGCGGCGACCCCGCTGGCGCGCCGCTCGACAAGCTCGGCGACAAGCGGGTCGGCATCATCGGCACCGGCGCCACCGCCGTGCAGTGCATCCCCCATCTCGCCAGGGCGTGCGGCGAGCTGTACGTGTTCCAGCGCACGCCGTCGTCGATCGACATCCGCAACAACCATCCGCTCGACTCCGACTGGTACAGCACGCTCGAGCCGGGTTGGCAGGACAAGTGGCTGGAGAACTTCACCGTCCTCCAGACCGGTGGGTTCGCCGAGGAAGACCTCGTCAAAGACGGGTGGACCGACATCTCCCAGCGCATCCGCGACCGGGTGTTGGCCACGCCCGGTCAGGAGTTCACCCGCGAGACGTTCGTGCGCGCCTACGAGGACAGCGACGACGAGAAGATGACCGAGATCCGGGCCCGGGTCGACGAGATCGTCGGCGATCCGGCCACCGCCGACGCGCTCAAGCCGTGGTATCGCCAGCTCTGCAAGCGGCCGTGCTTCCATGACGAGTACCTCGACGCGTACAACGAACCGTCGACACACCTGATCGACACGGACGGCAAGGGGGTCGAACGGATCGACGAGACAGGCGTGTGGGCCAACGGCGAGCACTACGAGCTCGACTGCCTGATCTACGCGTCGGGGTTCGAGGTCGGCACGGAGTACTCCCGTCGCTCCGGCTTCGACGCCGTGGGGCGCGGCGGCGAACGCCTCTCCGATCACTGGGCCGATGGGATGAGCACGCTGCACGGCATGCACGTGCACGGCTTCCCGAACATGTTCGTCGTCGGGTTCGCGCAAGCGGCGAACCAGATCGCCAACGTGCCGCACAACTACGTGGAAGCCGGCAAGACGCTCGCCGCGATCATCGGCCACGCCGAAGCGGTCGGCGCCGAGGAGGTCGAGACGACCCGCGAGGCCGAAGAGGCGTGGGTCGCCGAGCTCGAAGGCGGCGCCGTCGCCCGCTTGACGGCGATCGGCGACTGCACGCCCGGGTACTACAACAACGAGGGCCAGCCCACAGGACGGCGTGGCGTGCGCAACGGCATGGGGTATCCGGCCGGGCCGGTCGGCTACTTCCAGTACATCGATCGCTGGCGCACGTCGGGCGAGTTCGCGGGCCTCGAGTTCCGCTGATGCGCGTCGTCGTGGTGGGTGGCGGGCCAGGCGGGCTCGCCACCGCGAAGCTGCTCGGCGGCGCCGGACACGACGTGGTGGTCGTCGAGCGCGACGACACGCCGATGCCCGAGTCAGCCGACGAGGCGTTCGAGTGGGACCGCCGCGGCGCCCCGCAGGTGCGACACAGCCACGCACTGCTGGCGCGGTTGCGCAACCTGCTGCGCGACGAACATCCCGAGGTGCTCGCGGCGCTGCTGGCCGAAGGCGCGACCGAGATCCGCTTCGGCGAGAACCTGCCGCCGGAGATGGAGTTCGCACCCGATCCCGGCGACGACGACCTGGCGATGATCGCCTGCCGGCGCACCACGTTCGAATGGGTGCTGCGACGCACGGCGATGGAACAGGGGGCAGTCGCGCTCCGCACCGGCGTCGGCGTCGCCGGGCTGCTCACTGCCCGACCTTCAGGTGCCCGTGCTGAAGCTGATGCTCCTGTGGACGTCCCCCGCGTCGTCGGCGTGCGGCTGGAGGACGGCACCGAGATCGCCGCCGACCTCGTGGTTGCGGCGAACGGTCGACGTGGCGCGGTGCCGGCGTGGCTCGCCGAGATCGGTGCCGGTGAGGTGACCGAGGCGGTCGACGACACCGGCATCGTCTACCTCAGTCGCTTCTACCGGTTGCGCGACGGCCACGATCGGCCGCCCTCCGGCGGCGCCATCGGCGGCGACCTCGGCTACATCAAGTACGGCACGTTCGTCGGCGACAACCGCACGTTCTCCGTCACGCTGGCGGTGCCGTCCGATGACGACGACCTGCGCCGCACGCTCAAGGATCCCGACACGTTCGATGCCGCAGCGCGCTCGCTGCCGGCGACCGCGCCGTGGCTCGACGGGCGGGCCACACCGATCACGCCGAGCGTGCACGTGATGGCCGGCCTCGTCAACAAGTTCGTCGACCTGCTCCCCGGTGGCGAGCTCGTCGTGGTCGGGTTCGTCGGTGTCGGCGATGCTGTCGTGTGCACGAACCCGCTCTACGGGCGCGGGTGCAGCACGGCCTTCTGGAGCGCCTCGTTGCTCGCCAACGCCGTCGCCCAACACCCGCACGACCTGGCGGCGATGGCGCTCGCCTACGAGACGTCGCTGCGTGAGGAGATCCTGCCCTGGTACCGCTCGTCGGTCGAGCAGGACCGCGAGGCGCGGCGTGTGGCCGCCGCGCTGCTCGCCGGCGAGGATCCGTATCCCGACCCGTCCGACCCGCGGGCGTTCGCCCGGTCGGTGTTCCGCGACGGGCTGGCACCGGCGCTGCGCATCGACGTCGTGGTGCTGCGAGCGTTCATGCGCAACCTCAACCTGCTCTCACCGCCCGACGCTCTCCTGCGCGACTCCGAGGTCAGCGAGCGGGTCCTCGCCGTGCTCCAGACGAAGGACTCGCGTCCTGCCGAGCCATCGCTCGGTCCGGCCACCCGCGCCGAGTTCGTCGCCCTGGCGACGGACCGGTGATGAGTAGCTGACGCAGCCGTATCGCCGCGTCGGCGATCTCGTGAACAGAGTGCGGCGCACAAGCGCAACACGTTCACGAGATCGCCGACCTGGTCCGACGTCAGTCCCCGCGGGCACCGAGGATGACGGTGACGTCGGACGTGGAACCGTCGCGATCGATCGTCACCACGAGCTTGTCGCCGGGCTGATGGCGAGCGATCGTCGTGCCGAGGTCCGTCGGGTTGTCGATCGCCTCGCCGTCGACGGCGACGACCACGTCACCGACGCGGAGATCGCTCGCCGCGGCGCCGGTCCCCGGGTTGATCTCGACGATCTCGGCGCCGTCGCCACCGTCGCCGCGAGGCGTCGTGCTGACGCCCATCAGCGCCCGCTCGGGCACGGTGCCGCCGCGCAGTGCCTCGATGACATCCATCGCCGGCGTGATGGCGATGGCGAACCCGATGTTCTGCGCTTCACCGGCGATCGCCGTGTTGATGCCGACGACCTCGCCGCTGCTGTTCAGCAACGGGCCGCCCGAGTTGCCGGGGTTGATCGCCGCGTCGGTCTGCAAGAGGTCGATCAGCTGTGTGCTCGCATCGGTGCTGATCGCTCGCTCCTTCGCCGACAAGATGCCCGCCGTCACCGACGGTTCACCGTTGAGGTCGAGCGCGTAACCGATGGCGATCAGCGACTCGCCGAGCTCGAGGTCGTCGGAGTCGCCGACGGCGAGCGGCGTGAGGTCGTCGCGGTCGACCTTGAGCACGGCGAGGTCGCGGCTCTCGTCGGCGGCGACGATCTCGGCCTGCTCGCTCGTGCCGTCGGCGAACGTGACGACCGGCGTGTCGCCCTCGGCGACGACGTGAGCGTTGGTGACGATGTAGCCGTCGGCCGACAGGACCCACCCCGTGCCCGCGGCGGTGCCTGAGACCCCGCCGAACGGCCCGCTCTGGGTCACCTCCTGGTGGACGGACACGATCGAGGGACGCACGGCGGCGACGAGCTCGGCGATCGTCGCTCCCGACTCGAGCTCGACGCTGACCGGCTTGGCGGCGATCTCCTCCGCAGCCGGCGCAGTTGCCGACGTCGCAGTGCCGGCGCCGCCATCGTCGCTCGTGCCGATCGCATAGCCGCCCACTGCGGCGCCGGTGAGCGCCACCCCGGCGAGCACGCCGGTCACGAACCGCGCCCGGCCGCCGCGGCGTGCCGTCGGTGCCGGAGGGGACGGCGCCGGCGGTGTGGATGGAGCGTCGGGCGCGGGCGCGCCGAGCGGTGGCGGCGCCCACGCCCGATCGGTGACGTCGGCGGACGGGCTGAACGAGTCGGACGGGCGATCAGCGATCGGCGGTCCGGAGAGCAGCGGGTCGGTGTATGGAGGTGAGGTGGGTTGGCGCACGACACGATCGTCGGCGGCGCCGGTCAGAACACGGTGAGAACCAGGTGAATCGCGCTCGTGACATCGCGTCCGGGGTCACACATTGCATCCGGGGTCAGACACCACATGCAACAACGCACCAACGCCAGACCGGCCAACGTCGCCTGTGCTGTTGCATGTGGTGTCTGCCCCCGGATGCAATGTCCGGATCAGAAGATTTCGATGAGGCCGGCGGCGCCTTGGCCACCACCGATGCACATCGTGACGACGCCCCACTTGGCGCCGCGACGCTTGCCCTCGAGGAGGATGTGGCCCGCACAGCGCGTGCCGGTCATACCGAACGGGTGACCGATGGCGATGGATCCGCCGTTGACGTTGTACTTCGCGGGGTCGATGCCGAGGAAGTCACGGCTGTAGAGGCACTGGCTGGCGAACGCCTCGTTGAGCTCCCACAGGTCGATGTCGTCGACGGTGAGGCCGTGGCGCTTGAGCAGCTTCGGCACGGCGTAGATCGGCCCGATGCCCATCTCGTCGGGCTCGCAGCCGGCGACCGCCCAGCCCTTGAACGCGCCGAGCGGCTCGACGCCCCGGCGCGACGCCTCCTCGTCGGACATCATCACGACGGCCGCGGCGCCGTCGGAGAGCTGGCTGGCGTTGCCGGCGGTGATGAACTTGTCGGGACCCATGACCGGCGTCAGCGAGGCGAGACCTTCGAGCGTGGTCGACGGGCGGTTGCACTCGTCGCCGGTGACCGTGTAGTCGACGATCGACTCCTCCTTGGTCTCCTTGTCGACGACCTTCATCTTCGTGGCGACGGGGACGATCTCGTCCTTGAAGAGGTCGGCCTCCTGGGCGCGGGCCATGCGCATCTGGCTCTCGTAGGAGTACTCGTCCTGGTACTCGCGCGACACGTTGTAGCGCTCGGCGACGATGTCGGCGGTGTCGATCATCGCCATGAAGATCGCCGGGTACTGCTCGGTCAGCTGCGGGTCGATGTTGACCGAGCCCCCGAAACCACCGCCGGGGATCGAGATCGACTCGACGCCCGCGGCCACGGCGACGTCGACGCCGTCGGACTTGATGTGGTTGGCGGCGACGGCGATCGAGTTGAGGCCCGACGAGCAGTGGCGCTGGATCGTGTTGCCGCCGGTCGTGACGGGCAGGCCGGCGAGCAGCGAGGCGAGTCGGCCGAGGTTCGGCGCGCCGTGCGAGCCGTTGCCGAGGGCGACGTCTTCGACTGCCTCGGGCTCGACGCCCGATCGCTCGACCGCGTGCTTGATGGCGTGGGCAGCCATCGTCATCGACGGCGTGATGTTGAAGCCGCCGCGGCCCGACTTGGCGAGACCCGTACGGGCATAGGAGACGAACACTGCTTCGCGCATGGAAGATCCTTCTGGCGTCGTGGAACGGACATCCCGACGCTAGTCACACCCGCGCTACAGGTGGCAATCCCAGCGACACGCAACGGTTCGGGACCCGTCCCCTTGCCGTTGCCTATTCGCGGGCGACGCCGATCGGGACGACGAGCGGCGTGTGGCTGACCGGATCGTCGATGACGACGCAATCGAGATCGAACACCTCGCGCATCATCTCCGCCGTCACCACGTCGGCGGGGTCACCGTAGGCGACGACTTCGCCGGAACGCATCGCCACGACGTGATGCGCGTACCGGCAGGCGAGGTTGAGGTCGTGGAGCACGACGACGATCGTTCGTCCCGCCGAACGGTTGAGCTCGGCGACGAGGTCGAGCACCTCGATCTGGTGGGTGATGTCGAGGTAGGTCGTCGGCTCGTCGAGCAACAACAGGTCGGTCTCCTGGGCGAGCGCCATCGCGATCCACACGCGCTGGCGCTGCCCGCCGGACAGCTCGTCGACCGAACGGTCGACGAGCTCCATCGTGCGGGTCGCCACGAGGGCCGAGCGCACCGCGTCCTCGTCGGAGGTCGACCACTGCTGGAACATCGACTGGTGGGGCGTGCGGCCGCGGGCGACGAGATCACCGACGAGGATGCCATCGGGCGCGATCGGGTTCTGCGGCAACAAGCCGAGCCGGCGAGCGACCTCCTTGGTCGGCAGACGATGGATGACCTCGCCGTCGAGGATCACCGCGCCCTGCTTCGGCCGCAGCAAGCGAGCCAGGGCGCGCAAGAGCGTCGACTTGCCGCACGCGTTGGGCCCGACGATCGCCGTGACCTGGCCGTTGGGCACCGCCAGATCGAGGTTGCTGGCGACGACGTGGCCCTCGTAGGCGAGCGTGACGCGCTGCGCTTCGAGCCGGGGCGCGCCGACGCCGTCGCCGATGCCCGGGTGGTCGACGGCGACGCTCGGCGCACTCACACCGTTCGATGAAGGCCGCTCCGGCTGCATGGGCGTGGATCGCATGGGTGTGGGCTGCTCCGTCATGTTCTTCCCGTTCGGGCGGCATCGAGGGCGGACAGGTCGGCGACGAGCGCCGCGATCAGCGCGCCGGTGCGCGGCCCGTTGCCGAGCAGCAACTGGTCGTCGTAGGCGAACACGGCGCGACGTTCGCCGGCGGGAGTCTGGGCGATGCCCGGGATGGCAAGCAGGGCATCGAGGCCGCCGGCCGAGTCGAGTCCGTTCAACGGCACCACGATGGCGTCGGGGGCGGCGGCGATCAGCGCCTCGGTCGTGATCTGCACGGTCTCGCCGACGCCGAGCTCGTCGGCGACGTCGATGCCGCCGGCGGCTTCGATCACCCAGTCGACGCCCGACTCGGAACCGAGCACGAACTGCAGGTTCGCGCCGCGCAGGTAGAGCGCGAGGACGCGCATCGGGGCGTCGTAGGTCGACGGTGGCACGCTGGCGGCGTCGATCTCGGCTTGCACCTCGGTCGCCAATGCCGACGCCTCGTCCGCGAGGCCGAGCGCGGCGCCGACATCGCGGACCTTCGCCGCCGGACCGTTGGCGTCGAAGCGTCGCTCGACGATCGTGACATCGATCCCCACCCGGCGCAACGCGTCGATCGTGTCGGCGGGGCCTGCAGCGTCGGTGCCGACCACCACCGTCGGATCGAACGCCAGGATCGGCTCGGGACTGAGCGCACGGTAGATGCCGATCTTCGGCAGCTCCTCCGCCTCGGGCGGGTACGTCGCCGACAGATCGGTGGCCACCACGTCGTCGCCGACGCCGAGTGCGAAGACGATCTCGGCGACGTCGCCATCGAGTGGCACGATGCGTCGCTCGGCGATCCCCGCCGACGCATCCTCCGGATCGGTCCGCCCGGTCGACGTGGCGTCCACCTGCGGATCGGGATCGTCCGCGGACAGCTCACCGCCGCCGTCGCCCGAGCCGACCGTTGCGCCCGGCGCATCTGTACCGATGGACGACGCCGACGTATGGGCATCACTCGTCTCGCCGCTCGATCCGCACGCCGCGAGCAGCGCCGCGGTGGCGAGCAGGGCCAACCGCGCCCGCCGGATCACAGTGCTCCGGATCACAGTGCTCCGGTCCTGGCCCGGCGACCGAGCAACCAGATGAGGTACGGGGCACCGATCACCGCCGTGGCGATGCCGACCGGAAGCTCCATCGGGGCGAAGAGCCGCCGCGCCGCAAGGTCGGCGACCGTGGTCACGAGTGCACCGACGAAGGCCGCCGGTACGACGCACGCTCGTGGCGAGTTGACGAGTCGGCGAGCGATCGGCCCGGCGACGAAGGCGACGAACGAGATCGGCCCGGCGGCTGCGACGGCGAGCGCGGCGAGCCCGACGGCGAGCAGGATCAGGCCGAGCTTGGCCCGATTGACGCGCGTGCCGAGCGCCGCCGCGGTGTCATCACCGAGGTCGAGCGCGTCGAGCGATCGGGCACCGATGATGATGAACGGGGCGAGCACGAGCAGTGCGTAGCCGACGGTGCGCACGTCGTCCCAGCTGCGCCCGTTGAGCGAACCGGTCAGCCAGACGGCGGCGCGTTGGACGTCGTAGATGTTCGCCCGCGTGATCAGGTAGTCGACGACGGCGGTGGCGGTGAAGCCGATGCCGATGCCGACGAGCACGAGCCGCGACGCCGCCAGCCCACGGCGCCACGCGAGCACGTACACGAGCACCGCGGTGACGAGTCCGCCGAGCACTGCGCCCGCCGCGACCTGCGTCGTCGTGCCGCCGATGACGACGATCACGAGCACCGCCCCCACCGCCGCACCCGACTCGAACCCGATGATGTCGGGCGAACCGAGCGGGTTGCGGGCGAGCGACTGGAAGACCGCCCCGGACATGCCCAGTGCAGCGCCGACGAAGACCGCGGTCAGAAAGCGCGGGAGGCGCAGCGTCTGGACGATGAACTCGGCGTCCTTTCCTCCGTCGCCGAACACCGCCTGCAGCACCTGGCGCACCGACAGCGGATAGTCGCCAACCATGATCGACCAGCAGCCGATGACCGCGACGGCGACGCCGACCACCGCACACACCGAAAGGGCCCGGGCATCGACGCGCATCGAGAACCGGCCCACCCGCACGACTCGTGAGCGCGGCAGCACCCGGCCGGCAGTTGCCGCAGACATCGCGGTCGCCCTGCCGCCGACGACCGAGTCGACATCGACGGCCGGGACACTCATCGGCGCACCATGCCGACCGAGACGAGCAGCCCGTGGCGACGTGTCGGCATCACAGCTGGGTGACGTGCCGGCATCACAGTTGCACCATCTTGATCTTGCGGACGAGGTAGACGAACGCCGGTCCGCCGATCGCGGCAGTCATGATGCCGACCTGTACCTCGCCCGGGCGGGCGATGACGCGCCCGATCGTGTCGCAGCCGATCAGCAGCACCGGTCCGGCGAGTGCGCAGGCGGGAAGCAGCCAACGTTGGTCGGGCCCGAACATCGCTCGCATGGCGTGGGGGATCACGAGGCCGATGAACGCGATCGGCCCGACGGCGGCGACCGCCGCGCCGCACAGCAACATGATCGAGAACCCGCTGAACGCCCTGGTCAAGCCGATCTTGATCCCGAGCGCGGCCGCCGCGTCCTCGCCGAGCGCGAGCGCGTTGAGGTGCCGACTCAGCGCGAACGCGACGATGAGGCCGACCGCCACGAATCCGGCCAGGTTCCACACGACATCGGTATCGCGACCGGACATCGAGCCGACGGCCCAGAAGCGGAACTGATCGAGCGTCGCCTGGTCGATGATCGTGACCGCCCGCGTGAGCGCGAAGAGGAAGGCGCTGATCGCCGCGCCGGCGAGCGCCATGCGGACCGGTGTGGCGCCGCCGCGCCCGGCCGAACCGAGCAGGTACACGACCACGGACGTGAGCGCTGCCCCGACGAACGCGAACCACACGAGCCCCATCACCGAGGCGACGCCGAACCACCAGATGCCCAAGACGACAGCGAACGACGCGCCCGCGTTGACGCCGAGCAGGCCTGGGTCGGCGAGCGGGTTGCGGGTGATCGCCTGCATCACCGCCCCGGACACGCCGAGTGCCATACCGACCATGACCCCGAGAATCGTGCGCGGCTGGCGCAGTTCGCGGATGACGAGGTGGTCGGTGTTGGTCGGGTCGTAGGAGATGAACGCCTCGATCACGGTGCTGATCGGAATCGGCTTGGCGCCCACCGCCAGCGAGGCGATGAGTGCCACGGTCAGCAATCCGAGCAGGATCAAGACCCCCGACAACCGGCGGGCGAGCATGGCCGAACGGGCGTCGGCAACGACGCTGACGCCACCGGCTGCGGCATCGCCGCCACCATCCAGGCCGTCGCCAGCGCCGACGGCTGTAGCGCCCCCGCCAGCTGCTGTTGCACCACGGCCACCGGACCCGTCCGCCGACGCGCCGATCGTCGTGGCGGATGGTGCGGCCGAACCCGCTCCGACGACCGAAGAACTTGGTCCAGACATATTAGGTCTACCTATCATGCACGAGCAGGACTCGCTACCCCAAAGTCTCCGCTTTCCGCCCACTCACCATTCCACATGACTTGTATTAGGCAACCCTAACATCTACGATGCCTCGTCATGCCGCGCCCAGATCTTCAGCTCGACTTCGTCCGCGAGGCGTCGTGCCTCGCCCACGTGGTGCCCGGCGTCTCGCTCCGCCTGCCGCTCGCCAACGACGAGCACCTGCTGGTGTCGCACGTGTGCCTCGGCGCCGACCTCGACCCGTGCCAGCTGCGTTCGGCGCTGATCGCCGACCGCACGCACGGGTTGCGGATGCTCACCGACATGATCGTCGGAGCCGAGATCGTCAGTGGACTCGTCGAGCTCGGCGGTGGCCTCTACCAGCGCGTGTGGCCCGGAGTCGCCGAACGGTGGTTCACGAGCACGCTCTGCCCGCAGATGCTCGCCGAGACGCTGTGCAACTGCCCGGCGGGCGAGGTCGACGTCGACATTCCTGCCCACGGCGAGCCTGCGCACGGCGAGGCCGGCGGCGACCATCACAACCGCTACTTCGACATCGTCATCAAGCCCGACGAGGCGCTCGGCCGCTCCGCTGTGTGCGTGCGCTGCCTCGACGAGCGGGCGGTGCACTCACTCGACGAGGTCGCCATGCGCGCCCTCGCCGCGTGCTTGGTCGCCGAACTGATCAGCGACCTCGACGGCGCTCGCCAGTGAGCGCAGCGGCGTGTGCTGATCCCGCGCGCTGCATCCCCCAAGCCAACATGCCTGACCAGGCATCGACCAAGGAGACCCCGTGAACACCTCCACCAATTCGTCGCGCCCTCGGCGCGGCATCCGCCGCGGCCTGTCGGTGCTTGTCGCCGCGTCCGTCGTGCTCGCCGCATGCGGCAGCGACAGTGACAGCGGTGACGCCACCGGCGACTCGACCGACGCTCCCACGGACACGACGGGCACCGTCGACTCCGGACCCGACTCGACGGACGGCGACACCTTCCCGGTCACGATCGAGACCACGTTCGGCGATGCTGTGATCGAGAGCGAGCCACAGCGCGTCGTGTCGATCGGCTTCGCCGAGCACGACTCGATCCTGGCGCTCGGCGTCATCCCGATCGCCGTGCGCGACTGGTACGGCGACCAGCCCTACGGCACCTGGCCGTGGGCGCAAGACGAGCTCGGTGACGCCCAGCCGGAGTTGCTGCCGAGCACCGAACTGAACTTCGAGCAGATCGCCGCGCTCGATCCCGACGTGATCATCGGCATCAACTCGGGGATCACCGAACAGGACTACGCGACGCTGTCGGCGATCGCCCCGACGATCACCCGCCCGCCAGGCGCACCCGACTACGGCACGCCGTGGCGCCAGCAACTCGAGATCACCGGCCGAGCGCTCGGGCGCAACGACGAGGCGGCCACGGTCATCGAGGAGACCGAGGCGAGGTTCGCCGCGGTCCGCGAGGCACACCCCGAGTTCGAGGGCGCGACCGCGGCAGTCGCATTCACGTTCGACGAGCTGCCGGGTGCCTACGCGTCCGCGGACTCGCGAGCACAGGTGCTCACCGAGATGGGCTTCGTGACGCCGCCCGAGTTCGACGAGCTCGCCGGCGACGCGTTCTACTTCACCGTCAGCCAGGAAGAGCTCGATGTGCTCGACACCGACGTGATCGTCTGGGTCGTCAGCGACGAGACCGGCTACCAGGCACTCGCGGCGATGCCGCTGCGGCCGTCGCTCAACGCCTACGCGGAAGGGCGCGAGGTGATCGCCGACCCGCTGTTGTCAGGCGCGTTCTCGCACGGCAGCCCGTTGAGCCTCGAGTTCGTGATCGAGGAACTGGTGCCGGAGCTGGCGCTCGCCGTCGACGGCGATCCGCAGACGAAGGTGCCTTCGATGGCGCTGATGACCGGCGAGGCGACTGCCGCGGGCGACTTCGACGAAGATGAGCAGGCCGCCGCCGACGCATGGGCGCTGGTGTTCGACTCGTCGGTCGGCTTCGACGACAAAGCCCCGCACCTCGAAGACGCGGACGCCCTCGCCGACACGATCGCCGCCTACGAGACCGCCGGCGCGGCGATGGGCGGCATCACGCTGGAGCCCACAGCGATCGTCATCGACGGCGACGCGGCGACGGTCACCTACAACGTCAACTTCGGGTCCAACACGGCCTACACCGCGCTCGAGGGCACGATGACCCTCGTCGACGGCGTGTGGGTCGTGAGCCGCGACGAGTTCTGCAGCTTCATGGCCTCGGCCCGCAACGCCTGCCCCGCCTGACCAGACCGCGCAGCCCGATCAGCCCGATCTGGGTCGGATCTTCCGTCGCCGCGACGGAGAATCCGACCCAGATGCGCGTGGGAAGCCCCGACGCTCCTGTTCATAGACAATAACTATCGGTATCATTGGATCAATCGAATAGCTGAACGCCGCCGGGCCTCCTATGGTGGGGCGAGCAACCCCCAAAACCCCTGATCAGACCCCCCATCAGAATGGAGACATCCCCCATGTCCGTCATCAACACCGAGGTCAAGCCCTTCGAGGCGACCGCCTTCCACAACGGCGCCTTCGTGCAGGTCAGCGACGAAGACCTGCGCGGCAAGTGGTCGGTCGTGTTCTTCTACCCGGCCGACTTCACGTTCGTGTGCCCCACCGAGCTCGGTGACCTCGCCGACAACTACGCCGACTTCCAGCGCCTCGGCGTCGAGATCTACTCGGTGTCGACCGACACGCACTTCACCCACAAGGCGTGGCACGAGACCTCCGACACGATCGGCAAGGTCCAGTACCCGATGCTCGGCGACCCGACCGGCCAGATCACGCGCAACTTCGAGAACATGCGTGAAGACCAGGGCCTCGCCGACCGCGGCACGTTCCTCGTCGACCCCGACGGTGTGATCCAGTTCTTCGAGGTCACCGCCGAGGGCATCGGCCGCAACGCCGTCGAGCTGCTCCGCAAGGTCAAGGCCGCGCAGTACGTGCGCAGCCACCCGGGCGAGGTCTGCCCGGCGAAGTGGGAAGAGGGCGATGACACCCTCGCCCCGTCGCTCGACCTCGTCGGCAAGATCTGACGACGCGTCGTCGTTTCGACTGCGGAGGGGGATCGGAAAGGTCCCCCTCCGCTCCCCCTCCCCGCGTTTCCACACCCTCCACACCCTCCACACTCTCCACACCCTCTCTCCACACTCACTCTCCACGCCCTCCGCGCCTTGTAGGAGTTCCCCCATGCTCGATGCCAACGTCGCCACACAACTCCGCCAGCACCTCACCAACCTGAAAGAGCCGATCGAGCTCGTCGCCACGCTCGACGACTCGACGAAGTCGGGCGAGCTCGCCGAGCTGCTCGGCGAGGTCGCCGCGCTGTCCGCGCTCGTCACCGTCCGCCGCGACGGCGACGACGCCCGCCGTCCCTCGTTCGCGATCACCCGCACCACCCCCGACGCAGACGGTCGCACGGTCGGCGTCCGCTTCGCGGGCATCCCGATGGGCCACGAGTTCACCTCGTTCGTCCTCGCACTGCTCCACGTCGGCGGCCACGCGCCCAAGCTGAGCGACGACACGATCGCCGCCGTGCGCGCCTTGCCGGGGCGGCACCGATTCGAGACGTACATGTCGCTGTCGTGCCAGAACTGCCCCGACGTGGTGCAGGCGCTGAACGTGATGAGCGTCCTCAACCCGAACATCGAACACGTCGCCATCGACGGCGCGCTGTTCCAAGACGAGATCGACGAGCGCCAGGTGATGGCCGTGCCGACGGTGTTCCGCGACGGCGAGATGTTCCACTCCGGCCGCACGTCGGTCGACGAGCTGCTGGCGATGCTCGACACCGGCGCTGCTGATCGCGCCGCCGCCGAGATCGCCGACAAGGACCCCTTCGACGTGCTCGTCGTCGGCGGTGGCCCGGCGGGCGCC
>CAZQCP010000005.1:45123-60759 GCA_964592115.1 uncultured Ilumatobacteraceae bacterium | reverse complement strand
GCCCGTCAACGCTGCCTGGCGCTCGCCCAGGCACACAGCATCGACGCGCTCGGGATGGAACGAGCCGTCGTGACGCTCGGTGGCGGCGACGACGAGCACACCGCCTTCGACGCCGACACGCGCGACTTCGAGCATCGTCGTGGGGTGCGGCTCCTACTTGAGGAACGACGGGACGTCGAACTCGTCGTCATCGTCGTCGGGCGCGAGCGGGTCTTCGTCCGCGTCGCTGCCGAACAACTCGGTGATGCGAGTCGGCGTGGTGCGCGGCTGGTCGTCGCTCGACACGCCGCGCAGCGCCGCCGGCTCGTCGAGACGGTCGAAGCCGGCGGCGATGACCGTGATGCGCACCTCGTCGCCCAGCTCGTCGTCGATGACCGTGCCGAAGATGATGTTGGCGTCTTGATGGGCGACGCCGTGGATGATCTCGGCCGCCGCGTTCATCTCGAACAATCCCATGCCCGATGGCCCGGTGATGTTCAACAAGACGCCGCGGGCGCCATCGATCGCCGACTCGAGCAGCGGGCTGGAGATGGCCGATTTCGCGGCCGATACGGCACGATCGTCGCCGCTCGCCTGGCCGATGCCCATGAGGGCCGAACCGGCGTTGGACAGGACCATCTTGACGTCGGCGAAGTCGGTGTTGATCAGGCCCGGCGTGGTGATCAGGCCGGTGATGCCGGACACGCCCTGGAGGAGGACCTCGTCAGCCATCTTGAAAGCGTTGAGCACGCTCGTCTTGTCGTTGGCGACGGTGAGCAGGCGATCGTTCGGGATGACGATCAGCGTGTCGACCTTCTCCTTCAACCGCTGGACGCCGTTGTCGGCCTGGACCGCGCGACGTCGTCCCTCGAACGAGAACGGGCGGGTGACCACGCCGATCGTGAGCGAACCGCCCTCGCGGGCGATCTCGGCGATCACGGGCGCCGCACCGGTGCCGGTGCCACCACCTTCGCCGGCGGTGATGAACACCATGTCGGCGCCACGGACCATCTCTTCGATCTCGTCGTGGTGAGCTTCGGCAGCCGAGCGCCCGACCTCCGGATCGCTCCCCGCCCCCAGACCGCGGGTGAGGTCACGGCCGATGTCGAGCTTGACGTCGGCGTCACTCATGAGCAGCGCCTGGGCGTCGGTGTTGACGGCGATGAACTCGACGCCCTTCAGCCCGGCGTCGATCATCCGGTTGACGGCGTTGACGCCGCCGCCGCCCACGCCGACCACTTTGATCACGGCGAGATAGTTCTGTGGGGCGCCGACCATCAGCGGGTCCTCCGAGTGTGTTGGTTCATCATGCGATCCTGGCCATCTGCCGTGCGATCCGAAAAAAGTGCCATCCGAAAAAGTGCTGCGCAACATCCTGCCAGGTCCGTGCCCCGGATATGGGGACATCGTGACAATTGTCAGCGGACGGTCACCTCGACAGTCGACACGTCCACGACGGTCGAGGGTCGGTCACCGATGTCCTCCAGCGCCCGTTCGAGTCGCACCAGCTTCTCGATCTGGGCGTTCTCGCCGATCGCCGACCCGAACCGCACCTCGAGCGGCCCCGACGGCCGGTCGAGCAGCAACACGAGGTCGGCGCCGTCTGCGGTCGCCAACATCGACGTCAACTGGCTGCGGATCGTCGGCGTCAGCTTCGGGACGAGGGCCGCCGCCGCTTGGTAACCGATCGGCGCGAACTCGCCCGCTGGCGCGTCGAGCGTGCCAGGTCCGGCGATCCACACGAGCGCCACGGGCTCGCCCTCGACGACGGCGAGGATGCGACCGTCGGCGTCGAGCACCCGCGACGATCCGTCGGTTCCCGGCACCGCGGCGACCGGTCGGCGCTCGCGGAGCTCGATCGTGGCCCGGTTCGGGAAGTTCGTGCGGACGCGAGCGTCTTCGACCCACGGGATCGCTTCGAGCTGGCGCTCGATGTCGCGGGTGTCGACGAGCAGCGTCGGGGTTCCCTCGAGGTCGTCGACGATCGCGGCGAGTGCCTGGGGGTCCGTGTACACGTTGCCGTGCACGGTGACCTCGTCGACGGCGAACAGCGACGAGCCGAGCACGGCGAGGACGGCGACCGCCACCACCAGCGCCCCGGCGATGCCGATCAGCCACCACAGACGCTTGCGGCTCGCCGCTCGACGCACACCGATGCGACGCTGACGCAGCCGCGGTTCGATGCCGGGTGTCGTCGCGTCCTTCGGCAGCACGGCGTCGCTGCTGCCGTCGTCGTCGATGAACACGGGGCCCGAGCTCTCGTCGGACTCGCCGAGCGCCTCGTCCAGGTAGACCGCATCGGGCAGGTCGTCGTCGGCGCCGATGCTCAGTGTCGGGCGTACCGATGGGTCGGACTCGTCGGCGAACACCTGGGAGAGCTCGTCGAGCACGGCAGCGTCGGTCACCGGTGCGCTCTCGCGGCGCACGACGGTGACCGTGCCGGTCGGCTCGATCGCCGTGGGCTCCTCGCGGGACCGACGCCGCCAGCGCATCAGGCACCCTCCCCCACGACATCGGTGCCGACAGCATCGTCCGTCTCGTCCGTCTCGTCCGCGAAGCCGACGAGACGGATCTCGCTGCGCAGCCGGTAACCGCTCGTCTCGGCGACACGGTCAGCGACGGCGCGCATCACCGCACGCACGTCGGCGGCCGATCCGCCGTCGTCGGCCTGGATGAAGTTGGCGTGCTTCTCCGACACGGCGGCGGTGCCGATGCGCAAGCCACGCAGGCCAGCGGCGTCGATCAGCGCGCCACACGTGACCTCGCCCGGCACCGGGTTGACGAACACGGAACCCGCGTTCTGCCCGCCGGGCTGGTTCGCCCGCCGCCACGCCACGATCTCGTCGATCTCCCGCTTCGACGTGACCGGATCGCCGGGAGCGAGTTGGAGGCGGGCAGCGAGCACGATCGCGGTGTCGGCCAACGCGCTCGTCCGGAACCCGAGGCCGACCTCGGCGAGCGGGAGCACGACCTCGCGCCCCGCGTTCGCTCCTTCGGCAGCAACGTCGAACACGACCGTCTCGATCAGCGACGCCGCCATGTCCGACCCGTGTCCTCCGGCGTTCATGCGCACCGCGCCGCCGATCGACCCGGGCACACCGACCGCCCACTCGAACCCGGTCAGGCCGCTCGCCGCCGTCTTTCGGGCGAGCACCGGAAGCGACACGCCCGAGCCCGCAACGACGGTCGAAGACGCGGCGTCGATCTCGATGTGCTCCTCGGTGCCGCCGAGCGTGACGGCGATCCCGGCGAACCCGCTGTCGGCGACGAGCATGTTCGACCCTCGCCCGATCACGAGCACCGGCAGCCCCGAGTCGCGGGCGGCGACGGCCAGGCGGGGGAGGTCGGTGCGGGCGATGCGGGCGAACACGGCGGCGCGCCCGCCGACGCGATAGGTCGTGAGCGGCCCGATCGGCACGTCGCGTTCGGCGAGCCCGGCGAGCCGCTCGATGGCGATGTCGATCCGTTCAGCGATGTCGTGCATCCAAGATCTCCGTCGGCAGCGTGGCGATGTCACCGCACCCCATCGAGATGCACACGTCGCCGTCACCCGCCTCGGCGGCCAGGAAGGCGACGAGGTCGTCGCGGCGCGGCAGCCACACGACCCGCCGGCCTGGGTCGGACTCACACACCGCGTTGACGATCAACTTGCCCGTCACGCCGGGGATCGGTGTCGTGCCCGACGCGTAGATGTCGGTGATCACCACGACGTCGGCGTTGGCGAACGCCCGCCCGTAGTCGCGCCACATGTCGGCGATGCGGTGGTAGCGGTTCGGTTGGAAGGCGGCGATCACCCGTCGCCACCCGTCGCCGCTGCCGCGGGCGGCGGCGAGCACGACGTCGATCTCGGTCGGCAGATGGGCGTAGTCGTCGACGAACGTGGCGCCTTCGTCGATCCCGCGGATGTCGAAGCGACGGGCGACCCCGCCGAAGCGGGCCAAGGCCGCGGCGACGTCGGCGAACGGAACGCCGATCGACAGGGCCATCGTTGCCGCGCCCGTGGCGTTGACGACGTTGTGGACGCCGCGCAGCGGCAGTTCGATCGTGCCGAGTCGTTCGATCTCACCCGCCACACGACGCTCGATGGTGAACGTGAACGCGCCGGCGTCGGGGGTGACGTCGACGGCTCGGTAGTCGTTGTGCTCGCCGAGCCCGTACGTGGTCGCTCCGTGGCGCCGCGCGAGCTCGGCCACGACCGGGTCGTCGCCACACACGACCTTCGGGCCCGCGATCTGACCGAGGTAGGTGTCGAACCCGGCGACGATGCCTTCGAAGCTGCCGTAGTGGTCGAGGTGGTCGACCTCCACGTTCGTCAGGATCGTGCCGTACAGCGGGAGTTCGAGGTGTGTGCCGTCGCTCTCGTCGGCCTCGACGACGAGCCACTCCCCGCCTGTCCACTGCGCGCCGGTGCCGACATCGGTGACGTCGCCGCCGACGACGAAGCTCGGCCGCAGGCCTGCCTCGGCGAGGATCAGCATCAGCATCGACGTGGTGGTGGTCTTGCCGTGCGTGCCGGCGACCGCCAGCGACCGCGCCTGAGCGCAGATCGCCGCGAGCATCCCGGCCCGGCGTAGCACGGTGACGTCGCGTCGGCGGGCCTCGTCGAGCTCGATGTTGCGTTCGGGGATCGCCGTGGATGCGGTGACCGCGTCCATCCCGTGCACCAGCGAGCGGTCGTGTCCGACGTGGACGGCCACGTTCGCCGCCCGCACGCGTTCGAGCACGGGGTGTTCGCGCAGGTCGGAGCCCGACACCACGTGGCCCATCTGCGCCAAGGCGATGGCGATGGCACTCATGCCCGGACCACCGACGCCGACGACGTGCAAGCGATGCGGGAACGAGAGGTCGAGAGGAGGGACCGGTGTCGTCACGATGGGCGAGATGCTACGGCGACTTCCTCGATCAAACGGGCCAGGGCGCCGGAGCGGTGGACCTCGCCGCGGCGTGCCGCGGCGGTCGCCAGTTCGGCGCGCCGAGCCGGATCGGTACGCAGTTCCTCGACGATCGTGCCCAAGCGGGAGGGGTCGGCCGTGAGGTCGGATTCCGGCAGCAGCACGGCCCCGCCGACCTCGCTGAGCCAGCGCACGTTGTCCGTCTGGTGGTCCTCGGCCGACGCCGCCCACGGTACGAGCACGGCGGGCGTGCCGGTCACCGCCACCTCGTGGACGGTGCTCGCTCCACCGCGCCCGACGATCACGTCACAGGCGGCGTACACCGCCGCCATGTCTGCCTCGTAAGGGATCACACGGTGATCGATGTCACCCGTGACCGGTGTGATGTCGGCGGCGAAGCGCTCCCCCGCGATCTGCCGTACGGCGAGGCCGGCGTCGTCGTGGTGGGCCGCCGCGTAGTCGGCGATCGCCTGGTTGAGAACTCCGGATCCCTGCGATCCGCCCATGACGGCGACGAGGAACCGGTCATCGCCGACACCGAGCCGGGAGCGAGCCGCCGCCCGCGCCACCGCGCCACGGTCGACGTCGAGGATCGCCTGGCGGACGGGAGCCCCGGTGAGACGGGCGCGCGGCAGCGGCGAACCGTCGAACGCCACGGCGCAGGCGGCGGCACGGCGCGCCGCGACCTTGCTCGCCCGGCCCGGCGTGCGGTCGTACGACACGACGACGACCGGGATCTTCAGTCGCCGCGCGGCGAGCACCGCCGGCATGCTCGCATAGCCGCCGACGGACACGACGACCGCCGGCCGCCACGAGCGCAACAGCGCGGTCGCGCCGCGGGCGGCGCGCAGCATCTTCGGCACGAAGCCCACGTTGCGTCGATCGAGGCGGCGCTGGAAGCCGACGACGTCGAAGAACGTGTGGGGGTACGGCGTGTCGGGCAACAGCCGTGTCTCGATGCCGCGCTGGGCGCCGATGTAGCGCACCGAGTCCGGTGCGTGACCCGCGGCGACGAGCGCGTCGGCAACGGCGAGCGCGGGCAACACGTGTCCTGCGGTACCCCCTCCCGTCACGACCGCGAAGCAGTCCGCGGGCTGATCCGTCATCGCGCGTGGAGCCGCCGGGCGACGCTGAGCAGCAGACCGACCGCCGTCAGGCTGACGAACAATGACGTTCCACCGGCGGAGAAGAACGGCAGCGTCAACCCGGTGACGGGCATCAGGCCGGTGACGCCACCGACGTTGATGATCGCCTGCACGGCGAACCAGGTGGCGATGCCACCGGCGAGCAGCATCCCGAAGCGGTCGGGTGCGGCGAGCGCCACCTGGATGCCGAGCCCGACGAGCAAGATGAAGCCGCCGAGCACGGCGATGCTGCCGATCAGCCCGAGCTCGTCGGCGATGACGGCGAAGATGAAGTCGCTGTGGGCGTAGGGCAGGTAGCCGAGTTTGCCGTTGCTCCCGCCGATCCCGGATCCTCCGATGCCTCCCGACGCCATGCTCAGATATCCCTGGTAGGTCTGGTAGGCGAGGTGGTCCTTCTCCTCCGTGACGTTCAAGAAGGCGGTGAAGCGGTCGATGCGGCGCGGGCTCGACATCACGAACACGAGCGCCGCCGCGGCGGCGCCGGCGCTCATCGCGAACAAGGGAGTGATCGCCACCCCGCCGATCCATGCCACGCTCAGCACGATCGCGCCGAGCACGATCGCCGAGCCGAGGTCGCCCTGGATCAGCGACAGGGAAGCGGCGACCGCGGCGAGCAGACCGAGCCACAGCAGCGGTGAGCGCTCGCCGTCGCGGCGGGCGAGGATCGAAGCGGCGAGGATGACGACGGCGATCTTCAAGAACTCCGACGGCTGCAAGCTGAGCGGCCCGAGATAGATCCACGAGCGGGCGCCGTTGACGCTCGCCCCGATGCCGGGGGCGAACGGTGCGAACATCGCCAGCGCGGCGATCAGTCCGATCGGGATCGCCAGGCGCTGCCACCAGCGGTACGGGATCTTGACCATCACCACCAGGCCGATCAGTCCGAGCCCGGCCCACATCGCCTGCTTGGCGAACACCCGGTACGGCGAATGACCGAGGTTGGCTTCCGTCACCGCGGATGCCGACAGCACCATCACGAGCCCGAGCGTCACGAGCACCCCGACGACGGCACAGATCGCGTAGAAGGTGCCCGGTGGCGGGCCCAACACCGCGGGTGTGGCGATGTCGTCGGTGCGCGCCTCGCGGCGCCGGCGGGCGCGGCGTGGCGCCGTCGCCGTTGGCCCGTGCATGCGTTCGAGCGTGGCCCGCCGACGATCGGCAACGGTGAGCGCGGTAGTCATGTGTCCTCCGTCGTGAAGCTGCGAGCGAACGAGCGCCAGCGAGCGAGCGGCCACGGACGGCCTGCGTGGCCGGGGAACGCCATGAGGGTCATGTGTCCTCCGTCGTGAAGCTGCGAGCGAACGAGCGCCAGCGAGCGAGCGGCCACGGACGGCCTGCGTGGCCGGGGAACGCCATGAGGGTCATGTGTCCCCCTCATCTCTCTGGATCTTGTGATGGATGTCGTGGACGAGCTCGCGGAAGTGGTCGCCGCGGGCTTCGAAGTTGCGGTACTGGTCGAGGCTGGCGCAGCCCGGCGACAGCAGCACGGTCTGGCCGGGCCGGGCGATCGACGCCGCCAGGGGAACCGCCTCGGCGAGCCCGTCGACGACGGCGACCGTGTCGACGGCGGCGAACGCGGCGGCGATGGCCGGGGCCGTCGTGCCGACGGCGATCACCGCGTCGACCCGTTCTGGCTCGGCGGCCATCGGTGTCAGGTCGACGTGCTTGTCGTAACCGCCGGCGATCAGCACCACCCGATCGAACGAGCGGATCGCCGCTGCTGCAGCGTGGGGAGTGGTGGCCTTCGAATCGTTGAACCAGGTGACGTCGCGCCAGGTCCCGATCGCTTCGAGGCGATGTGGCGGCCCCTCGAACGTGGCGAGTGTCTCGGCGACCGCGGTCTCGGTGGCGAGGCCGCACTCGATCACGAGCGCCGCCGCGGCAAGAGCGTTGGTCACGTCGTGGGGCAGATGGCGGCGCATCGAGGCGATCTCGGCGATGCGGCCGCGCGGTCCCACCATCCATCCGTCGGCGACGTGATAATCGGCGTCGCGCCAGCCGAACGTCACGTGGCGCGACGGCGCCTCGCCCAGGCGACGCATCACGCTGGCGTCGTCGACGAACCCGATGGCCACGTCGTCGGCTCGCTGATTGGCGAAGATGCGCGCCTTGGCCGCTTCGTAGGTCTCCATCGTGCGGTGCCAGTTGAGGTGGTCGGGCGCGAGGTTGAGCCACGCCGCCCCCTCGGTGCGGAACGTCGGCGTCCACGCCAACCGGAAGCTCGTGCACTCGACCACGAACGCGTCGACGTCGAGGTCGAGCGCGGACACGAGCGGCGTGTCCGTGTTGCCGGCGTCGACCGACTTCAACCCGGCGGCGCGCAACATCGCCACGGTCAGCAACGTGGTCGTCGTCTTGCCGTCGGTGCCGGTGACCGCCAACATCGGCCGAGGGCCGCCGGGGCGCTCCTGCTCCCACCGGTAGGCGAGCTCGATCTCCGATACGAGCGGCACACCGAGTCGCTGCGCGCTCTCGACGACCGGGTGGGTCTCGGGGACGCCCGGTGCAGGGCTCACCAGATCGAATGCGCCCACGAGCGCGTCGACGTCGTCGTCGCTCGGCGTGGGCGCCACGTCGACGCCGAGCTCGGCGGCGAGCGTGCGACGTTGCGGCGTGAGGTCGTCGTCGCTGACGACGACCTCGTCGCCCCGTGCGAGCAGTGCACGCACGGTCGCCTCACCGGCGACCGCCAACCCGTGCACGAGCACACGCGCCATGGTCAACTCGCCCTCGCGGTGATGTCGGTGAAGTCGGCGATGAAGATGCCGAGTGCGGCGGCGACGCAGATCGCCGAGATCAGCCAGAAGCGGATGATCACCGTCGTCTCCGGCCACCCGATCAGCTCGAAGTGGTGGTGGATCGGCGACATGCGGAACAGGCGCTTCTTGCGTCCCGACGCCTTGAACACGCCCATCTGGATGGCGACCGATCCGGCCTCCATCACGTTGATGCCGCAGATCAGTACGAGCAACAGCGTCGTGTTCAGCGTCAGCGCCAAGAATGCCAGCGCGGACCCGAGGGCGAGCGCACCGACGTCGCCCATGATGATGCGTGCGGGCGCCGCGTTCCACCACAAGAACCCGAGGCAGCCGCCGGCGAAGGCCGCTGCGAACACGCCCATGTCGAGCGGGTTGACGACCGTGCCGTAGATGTCCGGGTTACGGAACGCCCAGTAGGCGATGACCGTGAACGCACCGAACCCCATCAGCGCCGAACCGGAGGCGAGCCCGTCGAGGCCGTCGGTGACGTTGACGGCGTTGGTCGTCGCCCAGATGATCATGCCCGCCCAGCCGATCCACACGACGGTGGGCACCTCGAGGCCGACGGCTCCGCGGGTGATCGAGATCGTCTCGGAGATGCCGGTGCCGACGACGAGCCACCACGCCATGGCGAAGCTGGCGAGCATCGTGATGTAGTTCTTCTGCTTCCAGAAGATGCCCCGGTTGTGCCGTTTACGGACCTTGATGAAGTCGTCGAGGAACCCCATCAGCGCCATGAACAGCACGCCGATCCAGACGATCATCGACTGATCGGAGAACGCGAGCCCGCGACGCAGGTGGGCGACGAGCCAGCCGATGAGCGCCGCGGCGACGATGGCGATGCCGCCCATCGTCGGGGTGCCCTGCTTGTGCATGTGGTGTTCGGGCCCGTGGTCCTCCTTGCCGAGGATCGGCTGTCCCTGGCCGCGCTGGCGGAAGAACACGATCAGCCAGCGGGTGCCGAACAGCGACACGAGCATGGCCGTGGTGCCGGCGAGCATGATCGCGATCACGCGGCGTCCTCCAAGCAGTGGATGGCGACGAGCCGATCGTCGAAGTCGATCGTGACGTCGGCGAACTCCTGGGTCCGCTCGTGCCCCTTACCGGCGACGACCACGACATCGCCCGACCGGGCCAGTGCGATCGCACGGCAGATCGCTTCGGCCCGGTCGGGTTCCGTCGTCACGCCGGCACGGGCGGCAGGGTCGATGCCGGCGACGATCTCGTCGATGATGGCTCCCGGATCTTCGCTGCGGGGATTGTCGGAGGTGACGATCACCGTGTCGGCGCCGCGCGCCGCGATCGCCCCCATCTCGGGACGCTTGTCCCGGTCGCGATCACCTCCGCAGCCGAACACGACGATCACCGCGCCGCCGTCGGCGGTGGCACGTGCCGCGTCGAGGAGCACCGACAGACCGTCGGGCGTGTGCGCGTAGTCGACGACGACGGTGACGCCGCGAGCTCGCGCCGCGTCGGAGTCCACGACCTCGAAGCGTCCCGGCACCTGGCCGACCGCTGCCAGCGCTGCGGCGGCGACGTCGACGTCGATCCCGAGCTCGGCCGCGGTGGTCAGTGCGGCGAGTGAGTTCGACACGTTGAAGCGGCCGCCGAGCGGCACCTCCACGTGCGTGCCCCGCCACGTGAAGCGATGTCCGGCGGCGGTCACGGTGAGGCCCGCGGCGTCGTCGATCGAGTACGGCACGACGCGGATCGATGCCACGTCAGCGAGGAGGCGACCGTGGATGTCGTCCGCGTTGGCCACGCCGACGGGCGCGTACGCGGCGTCGAAGAGCGAGGCCTTGACCCGGAAGTACTCCTCGGGCGATCCGTGGAGGTCGAGATGGTCGTGGCCCAAGTTGGTGAACACGACGGCATCGAAGCGGGTCCCGCGCACGCGGTGCAAGGCGAGCGCATGTGACGACACCTCCATCACCGCCGCCGTGTCGCCCTCGTCGACGAATCGTCGCAGCGTGGCCTGCAGTTCCGGCGCTTCGGGCGTGGTGCGTGGTCCGTGGAGCGTCCCGATCACGCCGGTCTCGTGGCCGGCGGCGCGCAAGATCGCCGACAACAGCTCGCTGCTGGTCGTCTTGCCGTTGGTCCCGGTGATGCCGACGGCCAGCAGCGACGCGCTCGGGTCACCGGCGAGCAGCGCGGCGACGGGCCCGAGGCGTAGGCGTGTGTCGTCGACGACGACCTGCACGTCGGGATCGACCGTGTCGACGAGGTGATCGACGAGCAGCGCCGTGGCCCCGGCGGCGACCGCGTCGGGGGCGAATGCGTGCCCGTCGAAGTGCTCACCGCGCAGGCAGGCATACAACGCCCCCGGCGTGACGGCGCGCGAGTCGTGCACCGCGGGACCCGTGACGACGCCGGCGTTGACCAGTGCACGTACTGCATCGAGTGCGGGCGCGTCGCGGTCGGCGCCGATCTCATGCTCGCTCACGGTCTCAGCCTGCCTCGCAGCCCGTCGACCCGGCGGTCGGGACGATGCCGAGCTCGTGGATCAGCGTCGGCGCGAGCTCGGCGAACACCGGTGCCGCGGCGGTGCCGCCGAAGCGGTCGTTGGAGTCGGCGGGGGGTTCGTCGATCGACACGAGCACGGTCACCTGCGGGTCGTCGGCGGGGAAGAAGCCGACGAAGCTGGCGTAGTAGACGCGGGTGCCATCGTCGTTCCAGTACGTGCCATTGTCGGCTGCCTTGTACGCCGTGCCGGTCTTGCCGGCGATGCTCAGCCCGTCGACCTGGGCACGGGTGGCGGTGCCTTGGCACACGACCGCCTTCATCATGTCGGTCGTCTGTGCGGCAGCCTCCGCGGACACCGCACGGTGACGCTCCGACGGCGCCGTCTCGGTCATCGTGCCGTCGGGGCCGACGGTCGCCTTGACGAGCTTCGGTGCCACGTAGTCACCACCGTTGGCGATCGTGTTGATCGCCGCCACCAGCTGGATCGACGTGCTCGATACGCCCTGGCCATAGGCGACGGTGACTCGTTCGGAGCCCCACAGGTCCTTGGCCTGCTTGAGAATGCCGGGTGACTCACCGGGGAAGTCGAGGGCGGTCTTCGATCCGAGACCGAACGCCGCCATGTAGTCGCGATGCAGCTCGCGGCCCATCTCTTGCTGCACGAAGATCGTGCCGATGTTCGACGACTCGATGAGGATCTGACGAACCGACATCCAGGTGTCTGGGTGTTGGTGGGAGTTCTCCAGCAGGTCGTCGGCGTACTTCTTGCGCCAGGGCACGAGGTACGAGGTCTCGGGCGTCACGAGGCCCTCGCTGAGCGCGCTGGCCACGGTGATCACCTTGGCGACCGAGCCGGGTTCGTAGGCGTCGACGGCGGCGAAGTTGCCGTTCGTCACCTCGTATTGGCCGGTCTCGTCGTTCATCCGCACGGACGCCATCGAATAGATCTCGCCGGTGGCGGTGTCCATCGCGATCGCCGTGGCGCCACGCCCGCCGATCGTGCGCATCTGTTCGAGCAGCACCTGCTCGGTCGAGTACTGGATCGAGCGATCGATCGTGAGCACGAGGTCGTCGCCGGCCACCGGCCGTTCGGCGACCGCTTCGGAGCCGGGGATCGAACGTCCGCCCGGCGCGACCTCGCGGGTCATCGACCCACCGGTTCCGGTGAGCAGGTCGTCGTACTGCAGCTCGAGCCCCGAGATGCCGACACCGTCGATGTTCGTTCGACCGAGGACGTTGCGCCCGGCATCACCGCCGGGCTGCTCACGACGGCTCTCGTCGTCGACGTTCACGCCGGCGAGCTTCATCCCCGCGATCTGTTCGCCGATCGCCGCGTCGGCTTGGCGAGCGACGAACACGAAGCCGCGCTGCTTGGCGTCGATCTCGGCGAGCAGTTCGGTCGTCTTCTCGTCGGACAGGTCGAGGAGGTCGTCGAGGAGCTGCACCGTGGCCGGCCCGTTATCGATCAGCTTCGGGTTGATCGATACGGTCACCGCGGGCACCGACATCGCCAGCTCGCTGCCGTGACGGTCGAAGATCGTGCCCCGCTGGGCAGCGATCGTCGTGGTCCTCGTCCACTGGTTGGTTGCCGCCGAGCGCAGCGTCTCGGCTTCCGCGGTCTGCAAGAACGCGACGCGTACGAGCACTCCGACCATCACCAAGACGATGACGATGAGCGCGATGACGAGGCGTCGCCGTGGCGACCCGTTGCGGAACCTTGGCGTGCGATCTGCTGGTGGGGCGGCTTTGACCCGGCGGCGGGTGGCGCGTCGCTGGAGCGGTGGTCGCTCGGGCGCGCGGCGGGCGTGGGCGCGCTCGGGCGACTTGCGCCGCGGCGTGTCGCGCTTGGCGGGTGTGGCTGATCGCTGTTCGGCGGGTGCGTGCGTGGTCGGTGTGCGCTTGGCGGGTGTGCGCTTGGCGGGTGCGTGGTGCGTGCGTCGTCCCGATGAGGTCCCGTGGCTGCGTGTGGCTGCAGGCCGAGCACCTGTGGTGCGAGTCGTGGTGCGGCTCACGGCTGCTCACCCGTGACGGACTTGACGGCGCGGAACTGGTCGAGCGGGTCGTTGTGCATCACGATCTGGACGATGCTGTCGTCGATCGGGCCGGCCGTCGCCAGCTGGCGAGCAAGGGCGTCGGGGGCAACGCTGATGAACGTGCTCGCTCGGCCGCGGTGCATGCCGAGCTCGCCTGCCGCAGCCGCGAGACGCACGGGTGAGCGGAACGCAGCACGCTGGTAGCGCAGTTCGTCGAAGCGGTCCCGTTCAGCGGCAACGGCGCGGTCGAGGCGATCGATCTCGAGCTGCCGCTCGGCGAGCTGGGTGTGGAACACGGCGGTGGCGAGGAGGCCGACGACGATGAACGTCCACGCCAGCCCCGCGATGAGCGCCGGCCAGCGACGTCGCTTCGGCTCGACCAGCACGAGCGACGGGCGGGCACTCGTCGGGCGGGTTGCCGTGCTGCGACCCGCACGGATCGTGGGTTCGGCGGTCGGGCGCGCGACGCGCTGTGCCGGGATGCGTTCACGAGTGAGCGGGAGCGCCGCCATCACGCACCACCTCCCGCGGTGACGGTGACGGGAAGTCCGTCGCTCTTGCGCGTCGGCACGATGCGCTCGACGACGCGCAGGCGTGCCGACCTGGCCCGCGGGTTCGACTCCTGCTCGGCCTGGCTCGCCCGCTTCGCGACGCCGCGCACGACGCGCACCGTCTGGATCGCCCCGCACACGCAGGGCAGGTCGGGCGGGCAGTCGCAGGCGCCAGCGGCGTCGGCGAACGTGCGCTTCACGATGCGGTCCTCGCCCGAGTGGTACGACAGTACGGCGATGCGCCCACCGGGCACGGTGGCCTCGACCGCTTGATCGAGCGCGTCCGGCAGCACCCCCAACTCGTTGTTGACCTCGATGCGGATCGCCTGGAACGTGCGCTTGGCCGGGTGTCCGCCCGTGCGCCGCGCCGCAGCGGGGATCGCTGCCGTCACGACGCCGGCGAGCTCGCTCGTGGACTGGATCGGGCGTGCGGCACAGATCGCGGCGGCGATGCGGCGGGCGAAGCGCTCGTCGCCATAGCGCTTGATGAGCCTGGCGAGGTCCTCTTCGGCATATCCGTTGACGACGTCGGCGGCCGACCAGGTCTGGGCATCGTCCATGCGCATGTCGAGGGGCCCGTCGTTGCGGTACGAGAACCCGCGCTCGGGCCGGTCGAGCTGCGGCGACGAGACGCCGAGATCGAACAACGCGCCGCTGATGGCGGCCACATCGTGATCGTCGAGCGCCTGGTCGAGCTCGTCGAAGCGACGGCGGCTGACGCGCACCCGGTCGCCGTACGCAGCGAGCCGCGCGGTCGCCGCGGCGAGGGCGTCGCCGTCCTGGTCGATGCCCAACACGTCGAGGTCGGCACGCTCGTCGAGCAGTGCCGCCGCGTGGCCGCCACCGCCGAGCGTGGCGTCGACGACCGTGCCGGCCGGGACGGTTCCGAACACGGCGACGATCTCGTCGACCATCACCGGTCGGTGCTCGAACGGGTCGGCGCTCATCTGCTGCCTCCTGCGATCTCGTGCTGGCCCGCGGACTCGTTGAGGCGGTACGCGTTGGGCTCCCAGATCTCGATCTGGTCGATGTAGCCGAGGACCACGACCGTGCCGTGGGGCTCGATGCCGGCGTGCTCGCGCAGGCGCGCGTCGAGCGTGATGCGACCCTGCTTGTCGATCGTCGCCTGGGCGGCCGACGAGGCGAACGCACGGAGCCGGTTGCGGCTGATCTCGCCGCGCTTGGCCCGCTCGACGAGCTCGTTGGCCTGCTGGTCGAACGACTCGACGCTGCGCACGCTCACACAGCCGTCGTCGCCGTAGAAGAGGTAGCACGCGTCGCCGAGCTCGCCGCGGTACGAAGCGGGCAGTGCGACACGGCCCCGCTCGTCGAGCTGTCGCTCGGATACCCCGACAAACACGCGCCGCGTCCTTCCGTTGTTCGCACACCGCTCTGGTGGTCCCCCGCGTCGTACCTGCCGTGCTGAGAACGCGGGAGCTCTCCCCAGCGATCCCCATTCTTCCCCCATTTCCCCCCAAAGTCAACCATTCTCCCCCACATCCGCCCCATCCCGCCCCTCCCTCCCCCAGCGGACCGCACGCACCCCCACCGCCACACCGCGCCACGCCGCGCCACATCCGCCCCGGATCTCGCCCATCCCGCATCGCACCGCTCCACATCCCGCCTGGCTCCGAAGCTGTCGGCATCCCTGCCGCAAACCGCAACAACCGCCGCCAGCCTCCGAACCCGTCGGCAAACGCGCCGCCTGCGCCGACACCCGCAGCGCACCGTCACCGATCCCGCCTGGCTCCGAAGCTGCCGGCATCCCTGCCGCAAACCGCAACAACCGCCGCCAGCCTCCGAACCCGTCGGCA
>CAZQCP010000005.1:0-45023 GCA_964592115.1 uncultured Ilumatobacteraceae bacterium | reverse complement strand
ATCCCTGCCGCAAACCGCAACAACCGCCGCCAGCCTCCGAACCCGTCGGCAAACGTGCCGCTCGCGGCGGGTGGACGAGGGCGGGGGTGGGCGAGGGCGGGGGTGGGCGAGGGCGGGTGGGCGAGGGCGGGTAGTGGGCGGGCAACCTTGTCACAGCCCCTCGTCACGATGGGGCACATGAACGACGCAGAGCACATCCTCATCCAGCTCGCCGAGTCGCAACACGGCGTGTTCAGCCGGCACCAGGCTGTCGCGTCGGGCTTGTCCCCGTCGGCCGTCAGTCGCCGGCTGCGTTCCGGCGAGTTCAAACGGGTCGCAAGCCGCTCGTTGCGCTTCGCTGCTGCAACGGTGTCCTGGCGGGGGTCCCTGATGGCGGGCCTCCTCGATCTCGGCGACGACGCCCTCGTCAGCGCCCGCGCCTCGGCTGCGCTGCTCGGACTCGACGGCTACGACGACGGCCCCGTCGCGTTCTTGGTCCCCCGGTATCAGCGTGATCGGCGCACCCGCGGCAGCGTCACCTCGTCGCCCGACATCACCGGCTCGGACCGCACCCTCGTCGACGGGTTGCGGTGTACGTCGGCCACACGCACGGTCATCGAACTGCTCTCGTGCGCCAGCGAGAGGGAGATCGCCAATGCGCTCGACAGCGCGACCCGTTTGGGGTTGACCACGCCGAGTGTCGTTCGTCGTCGGCTCGATCAGCTCGGCACACAGGGCCGATCCGGTGTGGCGGCGTTCGACCGGGTGATGGAATCCGCCGGGGTCCAGAGCTGGCTCGAACGGCGATTCCTGCAACTCGTCGACGCCGCCGCCATCCCCCGTCCGCACCTGCAGCGCGTCTATCGCCGCGATGGTGCCCATGTGGCCCGCGTCGACTTCGATTTCGACCCGTTGCCGATCGTGGTCGAAGTCGGCGGGCGCAAGGGGTACCTGTCGATCGACGAGCGCCGCCGCCAAGAACATCGGCGTAACGAACTCCAACTCCTCGGCAAGACGGTCTACTTCTTCAGCACCGAAGACGTCGTCGAGGACGCCCCTTACGTCCTCGGCACCATCCGCCTCGCCCTCACCCGCGCCGCCTGAACGCCATCGCCGACCCAAGGCCAACTCAATCCCGCGGCGGCACGAAACACGCCTGGCTCCGAAGCTGTCGGCTCTCATTGCGGAAACCGGCACGAATACCGACAACCTCCGAACCAGTCGGCGGACCTGCCGCGACGACCGGGGCCAGCCCGCGGCGGCACGAAACACGCCTGGCTCCGAGGCTGTCGGCTCTCATTGCGGGAACCGGCACGAATACCGACAACCTCCGAGCTGGTCGGCAAGCGTGCCGGGCCGACTCGCGGGATCAGGGGAGGGTGGCGGGGAGGCGTTCGGCGAGGGCGAGGGCCAGGTCGGGGGTGAGCGTGGCCACGGGGGCGAGCTCGCCGAGTGGCGGGCGCTGCACCGGTGACAGCAGGTCGACGAGTGCCGCCGGATCGTACGACGAGTACCAGCAGCACTGCAGCCGCGCCGCGTGGCGCGTGCGGCGCTGGCTGATGCCGACGAGCTTGGCGCCGTCGAGCAGCACCTCCCCGGCACCGACGCCGTCGAAGCACACGAGCGACGACCATCGCGTCGTGACCGGTCGCCCACCGTGCACGTCGATGCCGTGGTGCGGCATCAACTCGCGCAGCACGCGTGCGAGATGCTCGCCGAGCCAGCGCATCGGTGCGTGCAGGTCGGTCGCCCATCCCGGCGCGTCGCGAGGCACGATCACATCCACCCAGGTCACGCCACCCGGCACGAGCAGCACCGCTCCACCCCCACTGCGGCGCCGCACGACCTCGACGCCAGCAGCCGCACACGCCGCGCCGTCGACGACCGAGTCGCGCTGTGTGGAGCCGAGCACCAGCGCCGGCGCCGACACGTCGTGCCACCAGATCTCGGGAGATGCCGGCTCGGGGATGGCGCGAGCGTGGAACTCGGCCGCCGTGGCGCGAGAACGGATCAGGCGGTACGCGCCTCCCACCGGATCAGGACGCGATCGGGAGGTACGGCCGCCACGTGTCCGGCACCGCGTTGACCGACACCGTGACCCAGGCCATGGCGCGCGGTGCCCGACACGGTCGGGCCAGGCGCATCCCCGCTTCGTCGGGCGTGCGGTCCCGCTTGCCGAGGTTGCACGGTCGGCAAGCAGCGGCGACGTTCTCCCAGCTGTGGGTTCCGCCGCGCGACCGCGGCATCACGTGATCGATCGAGTCGGCGCGCCCGCCGCAGTACTGGCAGCGGTAGTCGTCGCGGGCGAAGATCGCCCGCCGCGACAACGCGGCGCGCCGCACGTAGGGCACCTTGACCATGTAGCGCAGCCGGATGACCGACGGTGCCGGCACGGCGAGCCGCTCGGAGTGCATCACCCGCCCATCGCCCGCGAGCAGATCGGCCTTGTCGGCCAGGACGAGGCAGGTCGCCCGCTCGGACGACACGATGCTGAGCGGCTCGAAGGTGGCGTTGAGCACGAGCGCGCTGGACATCAGTCTCCCCTGAACCTCAGGCTCGGACACGCTCCCAGTCGCGGCACCATCGCAGGTAGTTCAGCACATCGGCGGCGATCGGGCGACGCACATTGTCGCCGTACTGGGTGAGCATGCGGAACTCGAGGTACTGCCGCGAGGGCATCGGCAAGAACGGCCGGCTGCGCCACCAGCGCCGCGGCACGAGCCGGCGCGCCTGGCGCAGCGCCGTCGGCCACAACGACGGATGACCCGCGACCGCCGCCACCACGCCGATCATCGCGGCTCTTTGGGGAGCTGCAGGATCATCTCCCCGATGATGTTGCGCTGGATCTGGGAGGAGCCTGCGTAGATCGTGCCAGCGCGGGCGTTGAGGAACGTGCCGATCCACGATGCCGACGAGTTCGGTGCCCCCGGGTCGTCGGTGCTGAACGCCGACGAGGGCGGCCGGCCCTCCCAATGCATGGCGTCGGCACCGAGGATGTCGATCGCCAGTTCGGTCGCGACGCGGTGGTACTCGCTCCAGTACAACTTGGAGATCGCACCGTCGGGGCCGGGATGGTGTCCGGCGAGGAACCGGGTCAGGGTGCGCTTGCCGAGGTAGTCCATGATCGCCACCTTCGACCAGCACCAGGCGAGCCGCTGGCGGATCACAGGATCGTCGGTGAGCCCGCGCTCTCGCGCCAGCTCGATCAGCCGCTCGACCTCGCGCCGGAACCGGATCGGACCGGTGGCCGCTGCCTCGCCACGCTCGAAACCGAGGAGCGACATGGCCACGCTCCAGCCGTTGTTGACGCCACCGACGACGTTCTCTTTGGGACACCGGGCGTCGGTGTAGAAGACCTCGTTGAACTCGCTCTCGCCGGAGATCATCTTGATCGGGCGCACCTCGATGCCCGGCTGGTCCATCTCCACGAGGAGGAACGAGATCCCCTTGTGCTTGGGGGCATCCGGATCGGTGCGGGCGAGAGTGAAGATGTGATCGGCGAGGTGGCCCGCCGAGGTCCAGATCTTCTGCCCGTTGAGCACCCATTCGTCGCCGTCGAGCTCGGCGCGCAGGCCGACGTTGCCGAGGTCAGACCCGGCATTCGGCTCCGAGTACCCCTGACACCAGGTGTCGTCGCCAGCGAGCAGGCGGGGCAGGTAGTGCGACTTCTGCTCGTCGGTGCCCCACATGAGCAGCGTGTTGCCGAGCATCTGGATGCTGAACGCGTCGTTCGACCCCCCGGTCGGCACACCGGCACGGGCGAACTCCTCGGCGAGGATGACCTGCTCGGTCGCCGACAGCCCGGCGCCGCCGTACTCCTTCGGCCACCCGGGCGCGAGGTAGTTCGCCTCGTAGAGCGTCTTGCGCCACTCGGTCACGAAGTCGGAGAGTGCTTGACCCTCCAGCGCGCCGGTGCCCTCCCATCCGGTCGGCAACTTCTCGGCGAGGAAGGCCTGCACCTTCTCGCGGTACGCCTCGGCTTCGGCGGAATACGTGGGCTGCATGGGCCGATCGTAGTCCCGCGCTGCGTTTCCACGACGGGCTGGGACCGAACGATCCGTCATCCGGGTTCGAGGTCGGCGGGCGCACCGAGGGCCACGGCTGCGGCCGCGGCGAGGGGCGACAGGTAGCCGGACGGTTCGAGGACCTCGATGTCGGTCAGATGGTCGAGCCGGCAGCGCGCCGTCGCCTCGCGCCGCACGGTCTCCAACATCGCGTCGCCGAACGTGTCCACGACCGTGCCGGCGACGAGGAACGTGGTCACGTCGAACACCGCCGCCGTCGACGCGATCGCCCGGCCGACCATGAGGCCCGTGCGCTCGATGATCGACGCGGTCGCCCGTCGGAGCGGGCGGTTGAGCTCCGCTTCGAGCACGGGCTGGGCGGCGTAGGCGCGCAGACAGCCTGCGGCGCCGCACGCGCACGGCGGACCCGCAGGATCGACGGTGAGGTGGGCCAGCGAGCCCGCGTTCCCGTGCGCGCCGCGCAGCCGGACCCCATCGATGATGCACGCCGACTCGACCTCCTGGTCGAGGATCAGCGTCACGAAGCTTGCGGCATCGGTCGTGTCACCGAAGCGCCGTTCACCTTCGGCGAACGCGCCCGCGGTCGTGTCGAGCACCACCGGCAGTCCGGTCAGATCGGACAGTCGCGACCGCAGTGGGAACGCCGACCATCTCGGCAGGCTCATCGGCGACACCGAACCAGCGTCGAGATCGATCGGCCCGGGGCAGGCGACACCGACGATCGTCGGTGCGCCGACGTCGTCCGACCGGGCGGCCAGCACGCGACGTACCAACTGTTCGAGTGTGCGCCACACCTCGCGAGTCGGTGTACCCACTCGGTCGCGGACGAGGACCTCGCCGCGCCCGTCGACGAGCCCGGCGGACAGACGTCCCGGTTCGACGACGACGGCGAGCACGGAGTCCGCGGCGTCAGGTCTCGGCATCGCGGCGAACCTATCCCCGACTGTCGTCGCTCCCGCAGCGGGTCTACCCTTTGCGCCCGTGACGTCCGATCCTGTGCAGGCGACCGAGGAATCGGCATCCACCCCACCCACGATGATGCGCGGGTTCGCCGACTTGTTCGACGCGATCACCGACAACGTCGCGCAGGTGTTGCGCGGCAAGGTCGACGCGATCGAGATGGCGGTGATCTGCCTGCTCGCCGAGGGCCACCTGCTGATCGAGGATGTGCCTGGCGTCGGCAAGACGAGCCTGGCGAAGGCGATCGCCGGTTCGATCGACTGCACCTGGAAGCGGATCCAGTTCACACCCGACCTCTTGCCGACCGATCTCGTCGGCGTCAGCGTGTACCAACGATCGACCGAGTCGTTCGTGTTCCAGCCGGGACCGTTGTTCGCCAACATCGTGCTCGCCGACGAGATCAACCGTGCCTCCCCCAAGACGCAGTCGGCGCTGCTCGAAGCGATGGAGGAACGTCAGATCACCGGTGATGGCGTCAGCCGCCGACTCGAGGCGCCGTTCATGGTGATCGCCACGCAGAACCCGATCGACCAGGAGGGCACGTACCGCCTGCCGGAGAGCCAACTCGACCGGTTCTTGCTGCGGATCGCCATCGGGTACCCCGATCGCAGCGCCGAGATCGAGATGCTCGACGCCCGCGGCGCGGCCGATGCGCTCGCCTCGATCGATCCGGTCGTGTCGATCGACGAGCTCCGCGAGATGGTCCTCGCCGTCCGCAACGTCCACGTCGCGAAGGCGCTCAAGTCCTACCTCGTCGACCTTGCCGACGCCAGCCGGCGCCACCCCTCGATCGAGCTCGGTCTCTCCCCGCGAGCCACACTGCAACTCGCCGCGGCCGCTCGGGCACACGCCGCAGCACGGGGCCGTAACTATGCGACACCCGACGACGTCAAGGCGGTGAGCCACGCCACGCTCGACCACCGCATCGTCGTCCGTTCCGAACACGGCGCCCACCTCTCGCCTGCCGACGCGATCAGCGAGGTGTTCGACGCGGTGCCCGTTCCGGTCCCGCGGTGATCACACCCCACGGCGTCATCGTCGTGGTCGCCGGCGTCGTCGCGCTCGTCGTCGGCCGGGTCTTCGGGCTCGTCGAGCTGTTCGTCATCGGCTCCGCGCTCCTCGTCGCCCTCGCGTTCGCGGTCGGGTACGTCGTCGTGCGCAGGCCACGAGTCACCGCCAGCAGGTGGATCCACCCCGCGCTGCTCGTGGCCGGTGACACCGGCCGCGTCGACATCCACCTCGACCATCGGAGTCGCGTGCCGTCGGCAGCATGCACGCTCGTCGAGCGCGTGCGACGATCGAGCGACGATCTACAGATCGCGCGCCTGCCGATCGCGCCGTTGCGACCCCAGTCGCGAACGTCGACCGGGTACCGGCTGCCGAGCGCGCGCCGAGGCGTCACCGTGCTCGGGCCACTCGCCCTCGAGCTCCGCGATCCGCTGGGCATCGCCCGGTTGGAGCGTGTCGTCGCCGGCGAGGAGCAGGTCATCGTGGCGCCGCGCGCACTTCCGATCGACATGCCCCAGCTCGGTCAAGGCGTGCTCGGCGCGGCGTTGCTGGACCGCGCCCGGCGTCTCGGTCCCGGCGACTTCCACGGGCTGCGCGAATACCAGGTTGGCGATGAGCTCCGTTCGATCGACTGGAAGGCGTCGGCGCGGACCGACGGCTTGATGGTGAAGGAACACGCCGTCGAAGGGCTGCACCGCTGCACCGTCGTGCTCGACGGTGGGCCGGGGGCGCACGCCGACGCCGAAGGATTCGAACGTGGGGTCACCGCAGCGGCGAGCGTCGTGAACGCGGCCGACCGCGCTGGCCTCGTCACCAGGTTCGTCGCTGGCGACAACGTCGACCTCCGCGGGCCGGAGGTCGTCGTGCACGCGATGCGCGTGCTGGCCACGATCGCCGACCGAGACCGCTTCACCGGGATCGGGCGCGACCCGGGCGACGGGCTGAGCCTGCTCGTCGTCATCACCGGGACACGCCACTCGCCCGCCTGGCACATCGCGCAACAGGGTCTGGACCCGACGACCACCGTCGTCGGCGTGCTCACCGGCGGCCCCGGGTCGCCCGGCGGCGGTGGCGGAGGTGCAGGTGGCGGAGGTGCAGGCGGTGGTGTCGGCCGGTTGGCGGTGAACGCCGCGTCGGAGGCCGCGTTCTACGCCGGCTGGCAGTCGCTCGTCGGCCGCGGTCGACTCGACCTGGCGGTGCCGGCGTGAGCGAGCATGCCGATTCGGAACGATCGTTCGTCGACGATCTGGTCGCCAGCGGCGCACTCGTCGTCTACTCGGCGGTCGTTGCGGCGGGCTTCGCCCGCGTGTTCGAGGGGTGGAACTTCCTCGACGAGCTGCTCCCGATCGTGGTCGTCGGCCACGGGTTCGGCCTGCTCACCCGCCGGCGCCACCTCCCAGCCTGGGTCGCCGTACCGGTCACGCTCGTCGCGCTCGGGTGGCTGATCGCCGTGTTCTTCTTCGCCGACACCCTCGCCTGGGGTCTCCCGACGACGGAGACGTGGCAGGTCTTCCGGCTGGAGATGGCAATGGTGCGCGAGCAGTTCCCGATCGCCGTCGCGCCGGTGCTCTACGGGGCCGGATGGGACGTGCTCGCGGCGATCGGCATCTCGCTCGCCGTGGTGCTCGCCGACACGTTCGCGTTCCGAGCATTCGCCCGAGCGGAATCCCTCGTGCCCGGAGGCGTCCTGTTCATCTTCGTCGGCGCGGTCGGTGCCGACCGCTTGCGCGTCGCGTTGACGGTCGCCCTCGTTGCCGCCGGCACGCTCGTGGTCATCGTGCTGCGGTGGTACCACGCCGCGGACGCGTCGCGGCACCGCACCATTGCGCTGCGCCGCGTCGCGCCCGCTGCGGTCGTGGGGATCGTGGTGATCGCACTCGGAGCGGGTCTCGTCGGACCACGCCTCCCTGGGGCCACCGCCGCTGCCGTCTACGACACCCGCGGCGGCAGCCTGAAGGCGGCGTCGCTCGTCAGCCCGCTCGTCGACATCCGGTCGCGGCTCACGAACCGTTCCCAGGCCGAGCTGTTCCGTGTCAACGCCGACATCGAGTCGTACTGGCGCTCGACGGCGCTGCCGGAGTTCGACGGCACGCGATGGACGCATCCCAACGAGACCTTGGAAGCAACGAACGACGCGTTCGGCGATCCTGGTACCGGCACGCCGAACCGCCAGCGGATCACCATCGTCGGGCTCGAAGGCACGCTCGTGCCCGCCGCACCCGAGCCCTACGAGACCAGCGGTCTCGCCGGTGTCGGTTGGGTCGCCGCCACCTCGACGCTGCTCGCCACCGACGGCGATCTCGCCCCCGGCGACACGATCGACGTGATGTCCGCTGCGCCACACCTCGATGCGGCGACGCTCGCCGCGGCGACGTCGACCGACGCCGGCGACCCGATGTACACCGAACTGCCCGACGATCTGCCGCCGATCGTCGCCGAGTTGGCGCGTCGGGCCACTGCCGGAGCACAGACGCCGTACGAGGCCGCCCGCCTGCTGCAGGCGTGGTTCCACCGGGAGTTCGACTACAGCTTGCGCGTGCAACCCGGCCACGGCAACGATGCGATCGAGACGTTCCTGCGCGAGCGTGTCGGGTACTGCGAGCAGTTCGCCGGAACCTACGCGGCGATGATGCGCACGCTGGGCTATCCGACCCGCGTCGCGGTGGGTTTCACCTCAGGGAGCCAGCTCGGCGACCGCGTCTACGTCGTACGCGGACGCAACGCCCACGCCTGGCCGGAGGTCTGGTTCGACGGGATCGGCTGGGTTGCCTTCGAGCCGACGCCGGGGCGCGGTGCTCCGAACGCCGAGGCGTACACCGGCCTGCCCCCGCAGCAGGACGAGTCGCCGCTCGAACGCGACGAGGCGGGCACCGACGACGGCGAGGCGATCCCGCCACCCGTGACGACGACCGCGTTCCCACCGAACCTCGAACCGTTCGAGGAGCCGGGGAGCGCGGGCGGCGAGGAGCTGCGGCGCATCGAGCCACGCGACGAGTCGGTGTCGGTCGTGCCGTTCGTCATCGCCGGTCTCGTCGCAGCTGCCCTCGCCCTGCCGTGGATCGTCCGGCGAGTGCGGAGGCGCCACCGCGCGGCGTCAGCAGAGGCGCAGCTGGCGCGGGTCTGGCGGCGAGCTCTCGACACCGTGGGCGAGGCCGGCGTCAGGATCGATCCGTCGGACACGCCACTGGAGGCAGCCGACGCCACGGCGCGCGCGTTGCCGCTCGTGGCGCGCCCGTTCTCGCAGCTGGCCGAAGCGGTCACGGATTCGGTCTACGCACCCGAGGGGATGCACACGCTCGACCAGGCGGGCGCACATGGCGCGACGTTGCTCCGCCGCTGCCACAACTGGGCCCGCCAGATCGAGCGCTCGGTCGGCGAGAACTCCTCGTTCCCCGAACGCGTGCACCGCTACTTCACCGTGTGGCGTTGACGCGGTCCTGACGCGGCGCTCAGCGATCGCCGTCGTCGGCGGGCTCGGTGCGCCGCCCGTGCAGCCACGCCGAGATCGGCAGCTGGCCGAGACGCTCGCGCCCGAGCAGGCGGAGCTCGGATTCGAGCATGATCGCCATGACCAGCACGACGACGAATCCGGCGAACGCGACGAGGTAGTTGACCGCCAGCCCGCCGATCGTGATCACGAGCCCGCCCAAGAGCCCGAGCGCGAGCAGCAGGGATCGGCGACGCGACACTCGATACCCGCGCTGGGAGAACGTGGGATCGGCTTCGAGCTGCTGCTCGATCTGGCGCAAGATGCGCTGCTCATCCTCGGACAGAGGCACGGGCGTAGTCTCGCACGTTCAGGGCCGATCCTCAACGCGCGGACCCCACTGACCTGCGCCGGTTCCGGCGGTGCGGACGCGCCCGCGCTCGACGCTCGACCCCGGGGCGATGGCCGCCGACCCGAACCGTTCCCGGATCGCGTCGATCGCCGCTGCCGTGTCGCTGGCGCGGTCGTCGTCGAGCAGCGACAGCTGCGCCGTCGGCTCGACGAGGTTCGAGCCTGATACACCGATCAGTCGGAGCCCAGGACTGGGGTCGAGGGCGGCGAGCAACGGATCGAGGGCGGCGACGATCGACGGACCGGTTTCGATCGGGTCGGTGGCGGTCGTCGAGCGAGTCAGGGTACGGAATCCGTCGTCGTAGCGGACCTTCAGCGTGACGGTGCGGGCGCCGACACCGGCCTTGCGCAGTCGTGTCGCGACGGCATCGGCGAGTCGGACCACGTGGCGGCGTACCTCGGCCGGCTCGTGCACGTTCGTGGCGAACGTCTCTTCGTGACCGATCGACTTGGCGTCCCGATCGGGTTCGACCGGACGGTCGTCGATACCTCGGGCGAGCGGTGCCAGATGGCTGGATTGCCCGGCACCGAGCGCCCTGGTGAGCACGTCGTGGTCGAGTGCGGCGAGCTCGGCGACCGTGTGCACGCCGATCCGTTGCAGCCGCTGCAGCGTCGCCGGGCCGACTCCCCACAGGCGCTCCACCGGAAGCGGATCGAGGAAGTCACGCACGCCGTCGGGTTCGACCACGACCACGCCGGGACCCGGCGTCACCCGCTGACGGGTGGCGATCGGCTTCGCCGCGACGGAAGCGAGTTTGGCGAGGAACTTGTTCGGGGCGACGCCGACCGAACACGAAAGCGAAAGCTCGGCGGACACCGCGGCCCGAATCTGGCGAGCGATCTCGGGTGCTGGCCCGAAGAGACCGGTCGCACCGGTGACGTCGAGGAACGCTTCATCCAGCGAGAGCGGTTCGACGAGCGGCGTGTACCGGTCGAAGATGTCGCGCACCTGCGCGCTCACCTCGCCGTAGTGCGCGTGGTCGCCGGGCAAGAACACGGCGTGCGGGCACCGCCGACGGGCGACTGCGGACGGCATCGCCGAGAACACGCCGAACCGACGCGCCTCGTAGGACGCTGCCGCGACGACTCCTCGCGGTCCGGTGCCGCCGACGACCACGGGTAGGCCGGCGAGCTCGGGACGGCGGCGCAGCTCGACCGACGCGAAGAAGGCGTCCATGTCCACGTGGAGGATCCACCGCTGCCGGCTCACGGTCCCAGTCTCGCGGGTGACGATGTCACAACGGTGCCTGGCACCGGTGTGACACTCAGCCGGCGTGGGCGCGTGCGTACACCTCGCGGACGAGGTCTTCGATGTCGGGCTCGTCGACGGACAGGTCCTCCAGCGACGTCGCTGATGCGATCCCTGCAACGACGGTCGCGGCGGTCGTTTCGCGGCGGTCGAACGCCAGCCACTGACGCCGCCCCTCCACCCGGGTGACCGTCGTACCGGCCACCGTCAGCGGCGGTTGCTCGTCGACGAGATCGACGACGACCGTGCGCCGTGTCCCGAACGTCTCTTTGAAGCCGGCGACCGAGCCGTCGTGGATGACCCGGCCGTGGTCGATGATCATCATCCGCGTGCACAACCGCTCGACGTCGTCGAGGTCGTGGGTGGTGAGCAGGATCGTCGTACCCCGCTCCTGGTTGAGCGTCTGGAGGAAGTCGCGCACGGCGTGCTTGCTGACCACGTCGAGGCCGATCGTCGGCTCGTCGAGCACCACGAGCGCGGGATCGTGGAGCAACGCCGCCGTCAGCTCACCGCGCATCCGCTGGCCGAGCGACAGCTGGCGCACCGGCGTCGGCAGGAACGGACCGAGGTCGAGCAGCTCCGTGAACGTCGCCACGTTCTCGTCGTGACGGGCGCGATCGGTCCGGTACACGTGGTGCAACAGTTCGAAGCTGTCGATCAGCGGAAGGTCCCACCAGAGCTGGGTGCGTTGACCGAACACGACACCGATCCGCCGGGCCAGGTCGGTCCGCTGGCGCATCGGGTCGAGGCCGAGCGTGCGGACATGCCCCGACGTCGGCGTGAGGATGCCGGTGAGCATCTTGATCGTCGTCGACTTGCCGGCGCCGTTGGGGCCGAGATAGCCGACCGTCTCGCCCGGTGCGACGGTGAAGGAGACATCGGCCACGGCGGTCACGTCGGCGCGTCGCCGGCGCACGCGTCCGGCCCGATGACGGACCACGAACGTCTTCGTCAGCCCCTCGCACGTGATCGCCGCTTCCCCCATGACCGCCCAGTCTCGCTCCCGTTCAGCCCATTCCTCCCGAAAAATGTCCGTCCTGTCACGCACAGCGTGACGGATCGGACAGATTTGGGCTCTCCGGACAAATCGTCGGTCAGCTCCCGGTGCTGCGGTGGGTGCGGATGGCCGCGCCCCACACCTGGCGGGCGACGAGAGCACATGCGACGGCGACGAACGGCGGCGCGATCGCCAGCCAGGTGGGCAGGCCGAGCGGGTTCTCGGCGTCGAGGAGGTGGACGGCGGGGACGTACGCGATGAATGCCATCGGCACGATCCACCCGAGGATCGTGCGGATCCACCTGGCGTAGATGTGCAGTGGGTACTGGTGGGCGAACGATCCGCCGTACGTGAACGCGTTCGCCACCTCTTGGGCGCCGACGGTCCAGAACGAGATCGACGACGTGACCACCCAGACCGCGCCGAAGATCACGGTGCCGGAGAGGACCGTGATCGGGACGAGCACGACACGATCGAGCGTCCACGTCACGTCGACCATCGACAGCGACACCACGAGGGCGACCAGGGCCGGGATCGAGCGCCCGGCGCGACGGAGTGCGAACTCGGCAGCCGACAGCTGCAACACGGTCGGCAACGGGCGCAGGAGGAACCGGTCGAAGTTGCCCTCGCGGATGTAACGCGATGCGGTCTCGACCTGGCTGATGAACAGATCGCCGAGTCCGAAGCTCAACGTCGTCAGGCCGTAGAGCACCATCACCTGCTCGACCGACCAGCCACCGAGCTGTGGCACGAGCTCGAACAGCACGAGGATCACCGCGAGGTCGAGCCCGGTGACGACCGCCTGCGACGCGACGAAGAAGAAGAACGACGTGCGGTACTGCCAGTCGGAGCGGATGCGGGCTCCGACGAGGCGTCGATACGTCCGCAACAGCAACCGCCACTCGGCGATGCGTCCGCCACGCTCGGGCGCCACGTCAGCCACCTTGCACCACCACCTTGCGAGTGGCGCCGACGAGCATCGCTCGGCCGAGCAACAAGAGCGCCGCCGCCCACGCCGCCTGCGTGGCGAGCGCGAGCACCGGCGATCCGTCGTACACACCCATCGCCAACTCTGCGGGGACCTGCACCATGGCCGCGAACGGGAGCAGACGTGCGACGGTCTCGAGCCATGAGGGGAACAGCACGAGTGGCACGAGCAGCCCGCCGAAGAACGTCAGCACGAGCGTCACGAGCTGGTCCAGGCCACGGTTGTCGAGCAACCAGAACGCGGTGAGGTTGCTACAGAAGCGGATGCCGAACCCGACGATCGACGCGAGCAGCACCGACACCGCCACGATCGCCCAGTCCACGACTGTGGTCGGGAGCACGAGATCGAAGGCGATGGCACCGAGCAGCACGGGTGGGATGCCCCGGGCGGCGAGCGTGTAGGCGGCCCGGCCGCACCACGACGCGAGCCACCACGCCTGGATGTCGACCGGCCGGTAGAGGTCGACCACGACGTCGCCGCTGCGGATGCGTTCGGCGAGCTCGGGCTCTCCGAAGGCTCCTGTACCGGCGAGCAGTGCCTGCGTGACGAACGCGAACGTGACGAGTTGATCCGACGTCCAGCCGCCCGGGTCCACCGCGCTGGCGGCGAACACGGCGACGAGGATGTCGGCGCGCAGATAGCCGAACGCCGTGTTGGTGATGACGCCGGCGATCGTTGCCATCCGGTAGGTGGACCACCTCCGGAAGCTCCGTCGCGCGACGTCCAGCCACAGTCGCACCGTCGTCCCCGTTTCGTCGTTCCCGTCCCGCGCCGGCCCGGTGCACGGGAGCAGCGACGCTACCGGCGCCGTTACGCTCCGCCTCGATGGACACCCCGAACCTGCCCGACGGCCCGTTGTCGGCGCTGCCCTCGGTCGGCGTGCGCGTCGCGGCGTTCGCCGCGGTGTGCCTGTCCGGCCTCGCCGGGGCGCTGATCGGCTACTCGCTCGTTGCGCTGCAGTGCGACGGTGACTGCGGTCTGGCGACCGGGATCGGCTTGCTCCTCGGCGCGCTGATCGCCGCCGCCGGCATGGCGGTCGTCGCCGTGCTCGTGATGCGCGCCATGGGTGAATGGCGCGAGGTCACGGATCGAGCCGACGCCGGGCACGCGCCGCGTTGACGCACGTGACCGGGAACCACGACGTCGACGACCTGCGGGCGCTCGCCGAGGAGCTCGCCACGAGCGCCGGGGCGCTGGCGCTCGCCGGCTGGCGGAATGTCGCCGATGGCGCCGTCACCCACGCAACGAAGTCGACGCCGACCGACCCGGTGACCGAGTTCGACAAGGCGGCCGAGCGACTGATCGTCGACGCGCTACGCGAGCGTCGACCGAACGACGCGATCGTCGGCGAGGAGGGCGGCGGCCACCCGGGGACCTCGGGGCTGGCGTGGCACCTCGACCCGATCGACGGCACGGTCAACTTCGTCTACGGACTGGCACCGTGGGCAACCTCGATCGGCGTCGTCGACGCCCAGGGAATCGGGCTCGCCGGCGCCGTGTACGCGCCGGCGAGCGACGAGATGTTCTCCGCCGCCCGCGGCCGTGGGGCAACCCTCAACGGCGAGCGGATCCGTTGTTCGAAGCCGGCGACGTTGGCCACGTCGCTCGTCGGTACCGGGTTCAGCTACTCCCCCGCGACGCGTGCCGAGCAGGCAGCCCGGGTCGCCGCCCTCGTGCCAGTGGTACGCGACATCCGCCGCTTCGGTTCGGCGGCACTCGACCTCTGCTCGGTCGCCTGCGGACGCCTCGACGCCTACTACGAGGAGCACCTCAACTCGTGGGACCTCGCGGCCGGCTTGTTGATCTGCACCGAAGCCGGCGCCGCGTCGTCCGACTTCGCCGGTGGCCCTGCACGTCCCGCCGAGGTCGTCGTCGCCGCACCGGACATCCACGCCGAGTTGCTCGCCACCCTCCACGCGATCCCGCACCGCCCGCCGAACTCGTGAACAAATCGGCGCCCAGAAGCGCCATTTGTTCACGGGAATGCTCCCCGCGCGGCACCGTGCACGCCGGGAAGTCGCTGGATACGGCATCATGTAGCTCGTGGGAACACGCATCCTCGCCGTCGAAGACGACGAACGCATCCGATCGGCCGTGAAGCTGGCGCTCGAAGACGAGGGCTGGACGGTCGACGAGGCCGAGAGCGGCGAGGAGGCGATCGAGAAGTTCGGGCGGTCGAACCCCGACGTCGTGCTGATCGACATCATGCTGCCGGGCATCGACGGCTTCGAGCTGTGCCGCACGCTGCGCCGCACGAGCGACGTCCCCGTCGTGATGGTCACGGCGCGCAACGACACCCACGACGTCGTCGCCGGGCTCGAAGCCGGAGCCGACGACTACCTCACGAAGCCGTTCGCGCCCAAGGAGTTGTCGGCACGCATCCGCGCCCTGTTGCGACGCGCTCGCCCCAGCGGGAGCGGGCACGCCCGGCTCGTGTTCGGCGACCTCGAGCTCATCCCCGACGAGGGGAAGGTGCTGCGCGGCGGCGACGAGGTTCACCTGACCAAGACCGAGTTCCGCCTGTTGTGCGAGCTCGCCGAGAGCCCCGGCAAGGTGCTCAGCCGCGAGGCGTTGCTCGACAAGGTGTGGGGCTACGACTACTTCGGTGACGGCCGCCTCGTCGACGTGCACGTCCGCCGGTTGCGCACGAAGGTCGAAGCCGACCCGGCCAACCCGCGCCACGTCGTCACGGTCCGCGGACTCGGGTACCGGCTGCAGACGTGAGCGAAGGCGGCTGGTTCCGTCGCCTCGTCAGCCGTTCTCGCCCGAAGGCGCTCGGTCTGCGGCGACGCATCCTGCTGATCTTCACGTTCGGTTCGCTCATCTTGTCCGTGTTCCTCGCTTCGACGACGTACGGGTTGACGCAGTCGAACATCGTCAACGAACGCATCGACTCGGCGATCACCACCTCGCAACGCAACGCGCAAGGCGTCGAGCGCGACCTGCGCTCCCTCCCCGCCGACGCCCAGTCGGCGATCGAATCGCTCACGCGCATCGGCGTCCAGAACTTCTTGATCCTGTACGCCGACAAGTGGGCGGGCGGCGCCACGACCTTCGTCCAACAGGACATCCCGGAGTCGTTGGCGATCCGCGTGATCGACGAGGGGACGTCGGCCTATCAGGTCACACAGCTCGCCGACGGGCCGGCGGCGATCGTCGCGTGGGACATCCCCGGGATCGGCTCGTACTTCGAGGCATTCAGCCTCGACGAGGCGAGCTCGACGCTGCGCAGCCTGCGCCTGTCGCTGGTCCTCGCCACGGCGATCACGACCGGGCTCGGCATTCTGCTCGGCGTGTTCGCCGCCCGCCGCGCCGTGCGTCCGGTCGGCACGGCTGCCCAAGCGGCGTCGGCGATCGCCGGCGGCCGCCTCGACACCCGCCTCGAGTCGACCGACGACCGCGACCTCAAGATCCTGACCGACTCGTTCAACGACATGGCCGAAGCGCTGCAGCAGCGGATCGAGCGCGATGCCCGCTTCGCGTCCGACGTCAGCCACGAGCTGCGATCCCCGCTGATGACGCTGTCGGCGTCGGTCGAGGTGATGGAGGCCCGCCGCGATGAGCTCCCCGAGCGCTCGCAAGCGGCACTCGATCTCCTGTCGAGCGACGTGTCCCGGTTCCAAGGGCTCGTGGAGGACCTCTTGGAGATCTCCCGCTTCGACGCCGGCGCCATCCGCTTGCACATGGAGGAGCTGCTCGCCGCCGAGTTCGTCCGCCAGGCGGTGGCGGTGAGCTCGTTGCCCGAGACGCCCGTCGTCGTCGGCGAACGGGCCGAGCAGGCGTTGATCCGCGGCGACCGCCGACGCCTGGCGCGTGTGATCGCCAACCTGATCGACAACGCTCGCGCCTACGGCGGCGGCGAGCCCGAGGTGTCGATCGAGGTCGTCGACCCCGTCGGGCAGCCCACGACACACATCCAGATCGCCGTCGAGGACCACGGCCCCGGCGTGGCCGAGAGCGAACGTGACCTCGTGTTCGAGCGCTTCGCCCGCGGCGGCGGCGCGGGACGGCGAACCGGGAGCGAGGGCGCCGGTCTCGGATTGGCGCTCGTGGACGAACACGTCAGGATGCATGGAGGCCGGGTGTGGGTCGAGGACCGCCTCGACGGCGAATCCGGCGCCCGCTTCGTGATCGAGCTGATGGCGATGGAACTCGATGAGTGAACGAGCTGCACGCATGACGCCGCGTTCGCGCATCGGCGCCGCTGCCCTCACGGTGTGCGTGGTTGTGAGCGTGGTGGTGAGCGGCTGTGCGATCCGTCCCGACTCGACCGCGCACGACATCGCCGCCGAGCGCAACGACGTGTTCGGCGAGCCGGCGCGCGGCGACGAAGCGGCCGGCACGAACCGGATCTTCCTCCTCGCGCCGACCGACCCTGATTCGCCGCAGGTGCTGCGTTCGGTGCTGCGCGACGTGCCAGCCGTCCCGAGCTCCATCCTCGGCTCGCTGTTCGCCGGTCCGAACGCGACCGAACGCGAGAACCAGCTCGACACGGCGCTGCCGGGCGACCTCGAGCTGCTGTCGGCGCGACCCGTCGGAACGCTGTTGACCGTCGACGTGAACGACGTGTTGGACGACCTCAATCCCGAAGCGTTGCGGTTCGCTGTCGCCCAGATCGTGACGACGGCGACCGAGCTCGACGGGATCTCGTCGGTGCAGCTGCGCATCGACGGCGAGCCGCGGGTGTGGCCGCTCGGCAATGGCGACCTGACCGACCGCCCGCTCACCGCCTTCGACTACCCCGGGCTGGTCGAGTCGTCGCAGCCGGCGTTCCCGGCCATCCCTGCCGCAGAAGGGTGACGGCGCCGATGTTGGTCCGGCATCGGCGGCGCTGGTAGCACTTGCACATGGCTTGGGACAGCTCCCGACCCGTTCCGTGGAAACGGCTCATGCGCGAGTGGGCCCTCTACGCCGGGATCATGTGCGTCGTCTTCGCGCTGTTCTTCCGCGACAACAACCCGATCGGGGCGATTGCGGGCGTGTTGATCAGCGGTCCGATGTACCTCGTCCTCGGTGCGGTGCTGGCGAAGTTCGGCTACACCCGAACGAGGTTGAAAGACGTACGGGCGGCCAAGGACGATCAGCGCGCCGCGGCGGCCAAGACGATCGAGTCGGTGACACCACGATCCAAGCCAGCTCCGACGAGCCGCACCTCGGGCGGCGGCAATCGACCGGCGTCGACCAGCAAGCGCAAGCGCTGATGTCGGACACCTGCGTGATCGCCCTCGACGCCGGCACGACCGGTGTGCGCAGCAGGGCGATCTTCGTCGACGGCCGGGAGTCGGTCGCCGCCTACCGCGAGTTCACCCAGCACTTCCCCCAGCCGGGATGGGTCGAACACGACGCCAGCGAGATCTGGAGCGTCGCCGTCGAGACACTGAACGAGGTCGTCGCCGCGGTCGGCGTCGAACACGTCGCGGCGATCGGCATCACGAACCAGCGCGAGACGGTGCTGGCATGGAATCGGGCGACGGGCGAGCCGTACGGCACGGCGATCGTCTGGCAGGATCGCCGCACCGCCGCCCGGTGCGACGAGCTCGCGGCCGCCGGCCACCTGCCGCTCGTGCGCGAACGCTCCGGGCTCGTGCTCGATCCGTACTTCTCGGGCACGAAGGTGGAGTGGCTGCTGCAACACCGCGACATCCCGCGCGGCGAACACCTCGCGATCGGCACCATCGATTCCTGGCTGATCTGGAACCTGACGGGCGGCACGTCGTTCGTCACCGACGTGTCGAACGCGTCGCGCACGATGCTCTGCGACATCCGCGCCCGCGCGTGGGATCCCGACCTGTGCGCGCTGCTCGGTGTGCCGGTCACGGCGCTGCCCGACATCGTCGCGTCGAGCGGCCGGATCGGGGTCACGTCCGAGCGCTGCGGCGCACCGGCCGGCATCCCCGTCAGCGGTGTGGCCGGCGACCAGCAGGCGGCGCTGTTCGGCCAGGCGTGCCTCACCCCGGGGATGGCCAAGAACACCTACGGAACCGGGTCGTTCGTGTTGCTCAACGTCGGTGAGACGTGCCCCCCGCCGACCGAGGGGATGCTCACCACGATCGCTTGGACGCTCGCCGACGGCACCACGCACTACGCCCTCGAGGGGTCGATCTTCGTGACCGGCGCCGCGGTCCAGTGGCTGCGCGACGGCCTGGAGATCATCGACGACGCTGCTGAGACCGGTGCGCTCGCCTCGTCGGTGGCCGACTCGGGCGGCATCTACATGGTCCCGGCGTTCACCGGGCTCGGCTCGCCGTGGTGGGATCCCTATGCCCGCGGCGCCATCTTCGGCATCACTCGCGGCAGCGGACGAGCCGAGTTGGCGCGCGCCGTGGTCGAATCGATGGCCTACCAGACCCGCGATGTCGTCGACGCGATGACGGCGGCGAGCGGGACACCGCTCGTCGAGCTGCGCGTCGATGGCGGCGCATCGGTGATGGACTTGCTCTGCCAGTTCCAGGCCGATCAGCTCGGCGTACCCGTGCTGCGTCCGACCGAGCACGAGACGACGGCACTCGGTGCCGCGTTCCTCGCCGGGTTGGCCGAAGGCGTGTGGCCGAGCCCGGAGGCGCTCGCCGAATCGTGGACGCTCGACGCCCGCTACGAGCCGGACGCCGACCGCACGATCGCCGACCTGCTCCACACCCAGTGGCTGCGCGCCGTGGAACGCTCACGCGGCTGGGCCTGAGCGCTACAGCAGGGCGTCGGCGAGGCGGGCGAGGAGCGACAGGCGGACCCGCTCGCGGTCGCGGATCGGGTTGGCCGACCGGCCCGCCGCGATGCGCAGCCCGGCGGCGGGAAGGTGCGCCCACAGCACGTCGCCGGGGGCAGCCTCGTCGAGCGCGTCGAGGTGCTCGCTGCCGGCGAGGAACGCAGCAAGCCACGGCAGCTCGGGCGGCGTGCCCGCGTGCGCGATCATCGACTCGTCGCGCACGAGCGCCACCCACTCGGTTTCGGTCACGCGCTGTACGCCGTTGATCAGCACGTCGAGCCGCTCCCCCGTCGCAGCCTCGGCGATCGACGCGCCGACGGCCAGCGCGGCGAGGTTGGGATCGGCACGGTCCGCATCGACCTGACGGATGCTCTCGACCGACACACCGTCGACGGCATCGATCTCGGCGGTCAGCAGCGAGATCAAGTCGACATCGGGGAGCGAGACCGTCAGTTCGTCGACGGCGCGCCCGCCACCGGTCTCGAGGATCTCGATCGCCAACACGTCGCCGCGCACGGCACCGATCCGGCTGGCCACCTGCCCGAGCGCTCCGGGGCGGTCAGGCAGCCAGACGCGGACGACGAGCGTGATCACGCGGGGCACGGTAACCGTCGACTGCTCAGGCGTCGTGACGGCCGCGTGACCATCGCGTTACACGCGATCGGTCAAATCGTCGATCGCGTCAATCTGCCCCGAGCAGTACAACCTGGTACGACCGCCAGGGTCGCCATCTGATCAGCCGAGTTTGGGGAGCCCGCGGCGGAGGTTGCGGATCGCTTGCTGGATGCGCTTCTCGTTCTCGATCAGCGCGAAGCGCACGAAGCCCTCGCCACCGGGGCCGAACCCGACGCCGGGTGACAGCGCGACGTCGGCGTCGCGCACGAGCAGCGAGCAGAACTCGACCGAGTTCATCTCGGCGTACGGCTCGGGGATCGGCGCCCACACGAACATCGAGCCGCCGGGCTTGGGGATGTCCCAACCGATGCGGTGCAGCCCGTCGATCAGCGCGTCGCAGCGCGACTCGTAGATCGAGCAGATCTCCTTCGGGTAATCGGACGCCTCGTTGAGCGTGACCGTCGTGGCGATCTGGATCGGCTGGAACGTGCCGTAGTCGAGGTAGCTCTTGAGCTTCACGAGCGCCTGCACGACGTCGCCGTTGCCGAGCAAGAACGCGCTGCGCCAACCGGCCATCGAGAAGCTCTTGGTCATCGAGTACAGCTCGACGGCACAGTCCTTGGCTCCTTCGGCCTGCAAGATGCTCGGCGGTTGGTGGCCGTCGAAGCCGACGTCGGCGTAGGCGAAGTCGTGGACGACGATCATGTTCCGCTCGCGGCAGAAGTCGACGACGCGTTGCATGAAGTCGAGATCCACTGCAGCACCGGTCGGGTTGTGCGGGAACGAGATCACCAGCACCCGCGGCTTCGGCCAACCGATGTCGTACGCCGTCGTGAGGCTGTCCATGAAGTCGTCGGCGAAGTGCTCTCGCTGATCGGGATCGGCGAGGAACCGCATCGGCACCTGGCGCAGGTCGGCCCCGGCGAACAACGGCCCGTAGATGTGGATCGGGTAGCTCGGACTCGGCACGATCGCCGCGTCGCCGCGGTCGAGCAGCACCCACATGAGGTGGCTGAAGCCCTCCTTGGAGCCGATCGTGTTCGTGATCTCTCGCTCGGTGTCGAGCTCGACACCCCACTTGTTCAGGTAGTACCCGGCGATCGCCTCGCGCAGCTTGGGCAAGCCGCGGCTGAGCGAATACCGGTGGTTGCGCGGGTTCTGGGCGGCTTCGGCGAGCTTGTCGACGGCGATCTGCGGCGAGCGGATGTCGGGGTTGCCGAAGCCGAGATCGACGACGTCTGCACCGGCGCGGCGTGCTTCGATCTTCAGCTCGTTGATGATCGAAAACACGTACGGAGGCAGATTCTCGATGCGCCGGAACTCCATCTCTCCGACGCTATCGCTCCGAGTTCGGCGATACTGGGCGGAATGCCGAAGACGCCAGCACCCGACTGCATCCACGTCGTGATCGAGATCCCCCGTGGGAGCCGCAACAAGTACGAGATCGACCACGAGGACGGACGTATCTATCTCGATCGGCGCTTGTTCACGGCCACCACGTACCCGGCCGACTATGGATACGTACCCGACACGCTCGCCGGCGACGGTGATCCGCTCGATGCGCTCGTGCTCCTCGAAGACCCTGTGTACCCGGGTGTGATCGTCGAAGCGCGCCCGGTCGGGGTGTTGTACATGCACGACGAGGCGGGCGAGGACGCCAAGCTGATCTGCGTCCCGCCGAAGGAGCCTCGCTTCGCGAAGGTCGAGGACCTCTCCGACCTCACGCCGCAGCTCGTGGAGGAGATCCAACACTTCTTCGCCGTGTACAAGGCGCTCGAACCGGACAAGCACTCCTCGACGCTCGGCATGGGCGGCCGCGACGAAGCGTGGGCACAGATCACCGAGTCACGCGCCAACTACGTGCCCCCGGCCGACCACCACTGACCGCCAGGTCGATCTCGGTCGTGATCTTCCCGCCTACCGGGACGGGTCCGACCGAGATCGTCAGAGACCGGGCAGCAGGGCGGCGCCGATCGCGCCGGCGAGCGGACCGGTGGTGGCGAAGGCGATCTCGGGAATCGGCCGCAGGCCGGGCTCGTAGATCAGCTCGCGGAACCAGCGCCGGATCGGTGCCAGGTAGAGGTCGTCGCCGGCCGCCAGGCCGCCGCCCAACACGAACATCTCCGGGTCGAAGGCGTTCGTCAGGTTGACGAGGCCGAGTGCCACCCAACGGCCGAACTCGTCGATCACGGCGAGCGCCTCGGGATCACCGTCACGGGCCGCGGTCTGCACCTGTTCACCGCGGATCGCTTCGGGATCGTTGCCGACGTGCTCGACGATGCGACGGAGTCGGCCGCCGGCCGCCGCGTTGCGTGCCAGCATCGCCAGCCCCGAACCCGAGGCGTAGCGCTCCCAGCAGCCGCGCCGCCCGCACGGGCACGGCGGCCCGTCCGGGTCGACGACCATGTGCCCGAACTCGCCGGCAAAGCCGTTGACGCCCCGGTAGAGCGTGCCGTCGACGACGAGGCCGCCACCGATGCCGGTACCCAGCGTGATCATCATCACGTTGTCGCACCCGCGGGCAGCGCCGAGCGTCCACTCGGCCACCGTGGCACACGTGGCGTCGCTGTCGACGGCGACGTCACGCCCGATCCGCTGCGACACGAGGGTCCGCACGGGGAAGTCGGCGACGCCGTCGAGGTTCGGCGCCGCCCGCAGCACACCGGCGCGGTCGACGAGGCCGGGCACTCCGATCCCGATCGAGGCCACCTCATCGGCGGGGCCGAGCTCGTCGATGATCGCCGCGAGCACGTCGACGAGCGCCGGCAGGCTGCCCGAGCCGCGCGGCGTGGTGCGATGGGCGGTGGCCGTGACGGCGCCGTCGTGGCCGACGAGCACGCCCTGCGCCTTCGTGCCGCCGACGTCGATGCCGAGTCGCGGCGAACTGCTCACGCCGCCGGTCAGGCTTCGGCGCGGGTCTTGAGCTCGCGCACCGTGTTCAAGATGCGCACTTCGGCACGCCGCTTGACGAAGCCGGGCAACGGCACCACCAGATCGATCGCCAGGTCGTAGCGAACGGTGGTGCGGTTGTCGCTCTCGGCCTCGAAGCGCCAGACGCCGTCGATCGAGCGCTCGATGTCGCCGCTGAGCATCGTCCAGCCCATCTCGTTCGGGGCGTTCGTGTAGTCGTACTTCAACGTGTAGTGGGTGCTGCGGCCGAGGGCCGACGCACGGAACTCGACTTCGAGCGGGCGGCCCTCGTCGTCGGTGGCGCGGATGTTGACATCTTTGATGTCGTGCGCCCAGGTGGGGTAACTCTCGAGGTCGATCGCGATCTGCCACACCCGCTCGAGGGGCGCCTCGATCGTGATCGTCTCGGTCGCGGTCTCAGCCATGGTCACCATTCTGGCCGACAGAACCGTCACTTGTCGTGCTCTCACCGGCGCGCGGCGGGAACGTGCCGTGGAACGCACACCACAGCCCGTTGAGTCCGAGCCCGAACATCGGCACGAGGATGCCGACGGCCAACGACGTGCCAGGCGATCCGTCGGCCGATTCGGATCTGGCGATCGCCGTACCGAGCCCGACGGCGACCTGCACGACGAGCGCGCCGAGCATGATGCGCCGTACCCGCGGTGGCGTCGGGTCACCCAGCAGCAGATACATCTGCATCACCCCGACCTGCTCCGTGCGGCTGCGCTGGACGGCGTTCCAGAACGACCACAAGAAGACGAACACACCGACGGCGAACAGCGCCATCGCCGTGATCGCCGCGACCCACTGTGCCGGCATGGTGAACACGATCGCCGCCGTCAGTGCAGTGACGACGAATGCCGCCGTGCCGACGATGTCGGCGAGCACGATCACGTCGCCCGGGTCACCGTCGCCCGTCACCGCTCGACCTGCAGCACATCGCCGAGGCGCCGGGCGAGCACGTCGTAGGCGAACTCGTCGAGGACCCGCTGGCGTGAACGCTCCCCCATCCGCCGTCGCAGATCATCGTCGTCGAGCAGCGTGGTGAACGCGCCCACCACCGCGTGGACGTCTTCGGGATCGTCGATGACGTAGCCGGTCTCACCGTCGGCGACCGCCTCGGCGGCACCACCGGAGTTGCCGGCGACCTGGGGCACGCCACACGACGCCGCCTCGACGAAGACGATGCCGAACCCCTCCTGCTCAAGACCACCCCACCGGTTGCGGCACAACATGGCGAACACGTCCGCGCACCCGTAGAGCGGTGGTAGCTCGGCGTTGGGGACACGTCCGAGGAAGCGGACCGGTGCGTCGAGCTCGGCGGCCAGCCGCTCCAGGCGCGCCTGGTCCCGGCCGCCGCCGGCGATCACCAGCAACACGTTCGGGCGCACCCGCTTGAGGCGGGCGACGGCACGGATCACGGTGTCGAAGCCCTTGCGCGGTACGAGACGGGAGATCGACACGATCAGCTCAGCGTCGACAGGCAAGCCGAACCTCTCGCGGGTCGTCCTGCGCTCGTGGTCGCTCAGCGGCCGGAAGCGATCCGGGTCGACGCCGCACGGCACGACGGTCACGGGAAGATCGCGCCCGGCGGCGTGGATCGCCTCGGCGGCCGGGTAACCGCCGGCGGCGATGATGTGCCGCGCCCTGGTCAGTGTGTACGCGAGGGCCTGCTTGGCGCCGGGGAGCCGACCTGGCACGGTCACCTCGGCGCCGTGGAGCACCAGGTCGTACGGCGTGGACAGCGACGGGCCGATCAACCCCAGCGGTACCGCCGGATCGAGCACGACCAGATCGGCGCCGAAGTCGCGCGCCAGGTCGTCGACCCGCTTGACCATCCAGGGGTGGGGCAAGAGCACCGGCTCACGGGTGCGTTCGATCCGGTACGGCTCACCGGCGTCGAACTCGGCGGTGCCCTCGTACGGGCTGGTGAGCACGGCGAACGATTCGGGCGGGAGGCGCCTCCACCACTCCCACAACAGCGACTGGATGCCACCGATCTTGGGCGGGAAGTCGTTCGTGACGAGGAGGTGTTTCACACGAGCGCTCGTTCGTCGAGCCGGTCGAGTGCCCAGGTGGCGTGGTCGGCGAGGATCGGGTCGATGCCGGAACGGTAGCGGTCGAGTGTCGCTCGCACGCGGCGATCCGCCGGATCACCCACGTTGCCGAGGATCACCAGTGCGTTGCGGCGCACCCACCGCAGGTCACGTTCGGCGACGTACCAGTGTCCGTGGTGCTCCTCGATCCAGGCGTCGTCGGCGGCCAGCAACTCGAGCGCGTCGACCCAGGCATTGGCGTCGACGGGCAACGGCACCGACTCCCGAGGCCCGAGCCGCACCGAGATCGGGCAAGCGTCCTGACAGTCGTCGCAGCCGTAGATCCGGTCGCCGACGGCGGCGCGGAACTCCACGGGGATCGTGCCGGCCCGTTGCAGGACCCAGCTCAAGCAGCGCCCGGCGTCGATGACCCCTGGCGCGATGATGGCGCCGGTCGGGCAGGCGTCGATGCAGCGGGTGCACGTGCCGCATCCGTCACCGACCGGCGCCGGCGTCGGCTCGTAGGCGACCGAGGTGACGATGCAGCCGAGCACGAACCAGCTCCCCGCGCCGGGGAGCAGCAGGTTGGCGTTCTTGCCGTACCAGCCGAGGCCAGCTCGATGGGCCACGGCGCGATCGACGATCGAGTTGTCGTCGGCGAACGCCACGGCGCGCTCGTCGGCACGCCGGATGCGCCTGCACACGTCGCGCAACGCCCGACGCAGCGGCGCATAGTGGTCGATCCAGGCGTAGCGCCCGACCCGTGCCTGGGGTGAACCCGACGGTCGCGGCGGGTCGTGTTCGGTGAGATAGCTGCGGGCGGCGACGATCACGGACCGCGCGTCGGGCACTGCCCGCGCCGGGTCGGTCGAGCGATCGGGGTTGCGGTACGTGAACCCCATGTCGCCGTGCAAGCCCGCATCGCGGCGCTCGTGGAGCACGCGGCGCGTGTCGGCGAGCACATCGGCCGACGTGACGCCGACGTGATCGATCCCCTCGCCACGCAGCGACGAGCGGATCTCCTCGATCGTCGGCAGCGGATCGGGACGGCGCACACGACCACGCTAGGCCCCGACACCGGCGACGCTCCCGTGTCGGAACTCGACCGGATCGACGAAGCTCACGGGGTCGTCGACCAGCCCGGCTCGGACGAACAGGTCGATCGCCCGATCGAGCGCTCGCTCGGCGGCCGAACGCGGCGGGCCGATCGGAACCGTGACGAGATCGATCGGCCCGTCGTCGTTGGCAAGGAGGTGGCCGACCACACAGCCCGCGCATGCGGTGGTGCCGGCGGCCACGCACGTGGTGCACTCGATCGTGATGTTGTTCATGCCTGCCATCATGACGAGCCCCTGTGACAGGGTTCGCGGGAGCTGCAAAACCGCAGGTCAGACTTGATGTCGTCGCGACTCGACGGCGAGCCGCTCGACCTCGTCGACGCAGTTCGCGAGGTCGGACCACCACGGCGCCACCAGCTCGTCGACCGAGCCGTCGTCGAGCGCCGTGAAGTCGAGTGCGGCGGGGTCGAGCGCGGCAGCGAGCTCGCTCGTCGCTGGCAGCGCGGCGCGCCAGGGTGCTCCGATCCTGGGATGGTCGATGGCGTGGCGCGTCGGTGAAAGCAGCGCGAACACAGACCACGGGGTGGCCGCCAGGGTCGTGATCGACGGCCACTTCGCGCCGATGAACCCCGTCAGCGTCCGCACCTGTTCGACGCCGAGCCACAAGGGGTCGGGGGCCAGGATCACGACCTGGCGAATCGGCGCGAGACGGATCGCCCCGAGGCACTGCAAGCACGGCTGGAGGGTGGTGTGGAGCGTGAGATCGTCGTCCTCGTGGCCCCGGAAGCGCAGCTTGGAGAGTGCGTTGATCTCGGCGTGAGCGAGCGACGACCCGGCGATCGCGTCGTCACCGGGCTCGTGTTCGTGGAGGCGGTTGCGGCCGCGGGCGACGACCTTGCCGTCGGGGCGAGCGATCGCGGCACCGATCCCCAGACTGCCCGCGGCCATCGCCGCGACCGCAGACTCGAGCGCCCGCTGCATCGGTGGTTCGAGGTCGGTGAACGACGACGGGATCAGATGACCCCCAGCAGCGCGTTGCTCGGCACGACGTTGGCCCCGAGCACCCGAACGTCGGTGACGATCTCGGCGTCGTTGGTGACGACGACGACGCCGCGGCTCGCCGGGAGGCGGCGGACCTCGTCGCGGATCACGTCGTCGGCGATGACGCCTTCCGGTGAGTAGACGACACGCAACAGCCGGCGCCGGCTGGTGTGGGCGCCGACGACATCGGCGCCGTCGAACACGACCGTGATGTCGGTGCCGAAGCGCCGCGCCGCGTTCTCCAATGCGTCGAGCAACCGGCTGCGCTGCGCCTCGAGTGGACGTGACGGCCAGGCCAGCTTGGCCACGTTGTAGCCGTCGACGAGCACTGCCGCGTCCGAACGCAACAAGAACTCGGCGGCTTCGGCCGACGTGGCGATCACGCCGCCCGGAAGGCGCAACGGGGTGCGGGTGGGCGGGCGCGGCTGCGGCGGCCCTTCGTCGTCGACACTGAGCAGTGCCTCGGCACGGTCGGCGACCTGGCGCACGGTCTGCATCAGTTCGGCGAGCGCTGCGAGATCGACGGCCGGCGGCCCCGCACTGCTGGCGGCATCGGTCGCGCCGGGTTCGTGCGTCTCGTCGGTGCGGGCCCGTTCGGCGTTGAGCACAGCGAGCTTGTCGGTGGCGGCTCGCTCGCGATCGCGGGCATGGCGCGCCTCGTTGCGCACGTCGACGAGCTCGGCACGCACTTCTGCGATCTCCTCGCCTGCCTTGACGAGGTCGGTTCGCAGCACCTCGACGTGTTCGCGCAGTTCGCCGATCAGCTCGTCGCGCACCACCAGGTCGGCTCGCGATCGGGCGGCCGCAGCCTCCGCCGCCCGGCGTCGCTTCTCTTCGCGCCGGACCGCGGCATGGATGTCGCGCTCGTCCTCCTCGGCCGTACGTGCCGTGACCTCGGCCATGATCGCGTCGCGCCAGCCCGAGGGGCGCTGCAACCAGAGGATGCCGATCGGATCGACGAGCTCGGGGATCGCGCCGGATGCCACGAGCCGGCGGAACTCGTCGTCGTGGTCGATCGCCCGCCGCAGGCGGCCCAGCGCCCCCGTCGGGATGCGTGCCACGCCGACCTGGGCGCGCACCTCGCGCGGGATCTTCACGGAACGTCGTCGCTTGAGCAGTTCAGCCGCCATCTCGACGGCGAACTCGATCGCCCGTCGGAGGTGCCGGTGCTCGATGTCGACATCGCCAGCGGCCGCGCTGTCCGTCCCGGCCGAGGTGTCCATGACGTCACGCTACTCGCCGGTACCACACGCGATCGGGGTGGTTCCGCCTTGACAGGGTACGTCTGTTCGTGTTCTCATCCTTCGGTGAGCACACGTTCGGCAGCGCATACGTCGGCAGCGCACTCGTCGGCAGCGCGTTCGATGGTGTTCCAGCGATCGTTCGACGATCTCGGCACACCGCTGCACGCCGTCACGTTCTGCGTCATCGACCTCGAAACGACCGGCGGCAACCGCAACGACGATCGCATCACCGAGATCGGCGCCGTCAAGGTGCGCGGCGGCGAGCGTCTCGGCACGTTCCAGACGCTCGTCAATCCCGGTCGGGCGATCCCGCCCACGATCACGATGTTGACCGGCCTCACCGATGTGCTCGTCGCCCCTGCGCCCCGCATCGAAGGCGTGCTCGGCTCGCTCGTCGACTTCGTCGGCGACGCGGTGATCGTCGGCCACAACGTCGGATTCGACCTCGCCTTCTTGCGCGCCGCGTGCGAGCGCGACGGCCGCGCCCCGTTGCGCGGCACGGTCGTCGACACCGTGGCTCTCGCTCGCCGACTCGTGCGCGACGAGGTACCCGACTGCCGGCTCGGCACGCTCGCGTCGCGCATGCGACTCGCCCATCGGCCGACGCACCGCGCCCTCGACGATGCCCTGGCCACCGCCGACCTGTTACATCTGTTGATCGAGCGCGCCGCTGGTCTCGGCGTGTTGGGCCTCGACGATCTCATCGCCTTGGCGAAGCTCGCCGGACACCCACAGGCGGGCAAGCTCAAGATGACCGCCGACCTGCCGCGCACGCCTGGCGTGTACATGTTCCGCGGGCTCGGCGACGAGGTGCTCTACGTCGGCAAAGCCACGAACCTGCGCCAGCGGGTGCGCTCGTACTTCGGCAGCGACGACCGGCGCAAGATCGGCCCGATGCTGCGCGAGACCCACGCCGTCAGCCACGTCGAGCTCCCCGATCCGCTCAGCGCCGAGGTCATCGAGGGGCGGCTGATCGCCCGCCTCCTCCCCCGCTACAACCGCTCGGGCACCCGCGCCGATCGGTACTGCTACGTGCGTTTCGACGTCGATGCCGCTTGGCCCCGGTTGACGGTCGTGTCGAAGCCGAACGCCACGGATCTCCACCTCGGTCCGCTGCCGTCGCGGACGATGGCGAACATGGTCGTCGACGCGCTGCACGGGGCGACTCCATTGCGACGGTGCAGCGCCCGGCTCGGTCGAGGATTCGTCGCCGACGCGTCGGCCACGCCGTGCAGCCCGGCGCAGCTCGGTGTGGCCATGTGCCCGTGCACCGGTCGCGCCGATGCCGGCGAGTACTCGCGGGCGGTCGACGCTGTGGCAGCGGCGCTGTGCGGTGATCCTCGCGCCGTGGTCGAACGTCTCCATCGCAAGATGGTCACGCTGGCAGCCGAACAGCGTTTCGAGGAGGCGGCCACGCTGCGCGACCGATTGCAGGCCCTGATCGGCGCCTCGCGCCGTCACCTGCTGGTCGACGCGCTGCGCACCGCCGGGCAGGTCGACATCACGCTCGGCGCCAACACGTGGCACGTCGACCGCGCCAGGTTGATCGACACGTCGACCGCCGGCGGCGCCGACGGGGCCGTCGGGCGGGCGCTGCCGGTTCCTCCACCGGAGCCGTGCACGTCGCCGGTACTCCCGCGCGACGCCGTCGACGAGGCCTTGTGTCTCGCCCGGTTCTGCGACAAGCAAGCAGGTCGGCTCCAGGTTTGCTCCTCGGGCGCGTGGACGTTCCCGATCGGCGACCGCCTCCCCGACCTCGGCGCGCTGACCGAACGCGTCGCCTGAGCGAGCTTCACCCGCTGACGAGGTGGGTGCCGCGAGTGGCGATGGCGAGCGTCTTGGTGTGGCCGCCGGCGGCATCGAGCGCCCCGACCACGTCGAACACGGCATCGGGCGAGGCGAGGAAGGCGACCGAAGGCCCGCTCCCCGACAGCCAGCCGCACCACGCGCCCGCGCTCGTGGCCGAGGCGATCGCCTCGTTGGCACCGTCGATCGAGGCGAGGCGCGCGGACTGGTGCAACCGGTCGTCGGTGGCGCCGGCGAGCAACTCGGGATCGTCGCGTTCGAAGGCCAGCGTCAACTGGATCACGGAGCCGAGGTTGTGCACGGCGTCGGCACGGTCGACCAGTGCCGGCAGTGCCGCCCGCGATCGGTCGGTCGACGTGGTCGCGTCGGGCACCCACACGACGACGGAGGTGGCACGCATCACGGGCCCGATCGACAGGGCCACGGGCACCCCGGCGATCCAGGCGATGACGCCACCGGCGAACGACGCCGCAGCGTTGTCGCCGTGACCCTCCAGCCCGGCGGCGATGTCGACGATCGCGTCGGACTCCTCGACGAGCGTCGTGGTCGGATCGGCCGCACACGACACGACGCCGAGCGCCGCTCCGCCGATGCGCGCCGCGCCGCTGAATCCGAGACCACGCCCGATCGGGATCGACGAGCGCATCCAGCACGCGCCCGAACCACCCGCCGTGACCATGGCCACCGCGGCGGGATGGGTGTCGTCGAGCTGCTGGGCATCCGCCGGCGCCGGGCCGAGGCCGAAGTCGGCGTACAGGTCGAGGGCCATCCCGAACACGTCGAACCCGGCGCCGAGGTTCGCCGACGACGCCGGCACCCGAACGACGAGCTCGTTGCTCACTGACGCTGGGCCTGGCTCGTGACGACGAGCGCGGCGAGCGTCGAGCGCGCCGCACCGCCGTCGATCGCCGCCGCGGCGCGACCGATGCCGTCGTCGAGGTCGTTCGCCACACCGGCCACGGTCAACCCTGCACCGGCGTTGAGCAGGACCACATCGCGGTGCGGTCCGGTCTCCCCATCGAGGATCCGCCGTGCCACAGCAGCGTTCGTGGCGCGGTCGCCGCCGCGCAGGTCGTCGAGCTCGACCAGCGCGATCCCGTGATCGCGCGGGTCGATCGAGAACGCCTCGATGCCACCGTCGCTCAGGGCGAGCACGTCGGACACGCCGGTCGTGGTGATCTCGTCGATTCCGGCACCGTGCACGACCCACGCCGCCCGCAGACCCTGATCGCGCAACGCCTCGATCATCGGGCGGGCGAACCGGGGGTCGGCGACGCCGATCAGCTGGCGACGAACGCGGCCCGGGTTGGCCATCGGACCGAGCAGGTTGAACACGGTCGGGATGCCGATCTCGCGCCGCGACGGGCCGACGTGGCGGAATGCGGGATGGAACGCGGGGGCGAAGCAGAAGCCCATGCCGGCTTCGCGGATGCACGCGGCAACTCCGGCGCCGGACAGCTCCAATGCCACGCCGAGCTCTTCGAGCACGTCCGCGCTGCCACACTTCGACGACGCCGATCGGTTGCCGTGCTTGCAGACCTTGGCGCCGGCTGCCGCCATCACGATCGCCGACAGGGTCGACACGTTGATCGAATCGGAGCGGTCGCCTCCCGTGCCGACGATGTCGACGCACGCATCGCGCTCGTGGTCGTCCAACGGCACGACGGTCGCCTCGGCGAGCGCCGCATCGAGGAGACCGTCGAGCTCGGCGGCCGTCTCCCCTTTGGCGCGCAAGCCGGCGAGGAAGGCGCCGATCTGGGCAGGCGTGGCTTCGCCGGCCAACATCGCCCGCATCGCCGCCCCCGCGCTCGCGCGGTCCAGGTCTTCCAGCGCGACCAGACGCGAGAGGATCGACGGCCAGTCCACCGAGCTTGCAGGCGCTGCCATGGCGGCGATGGTACGGGGACCGCTACGGCGCCGCGAATCGGGTTGGTCAGGACAGGCGCCGGCGCTGGCGGATCATCCGCCGGCGGTCGCGCTCGGTGGCACCGCCCCAGACACCGGCCTTCTCGCGCACGGCCAGCGCATGTTCGAGGCAGGCCTCCTTGACGGGGCATCCGGCGCACACCGACTTGGCCACCTCGGCGCCGTCGTCATCTTCGGGATAGAAGACGGACGCGTCGAGGCCCCGGCACGCTCCGAGATCCCACCACTTCAACTCTTGTACCGACACAGCGGTTCGACTCCCACGGGACGTAGTTCGACGTCGTTTCCGTCATCCACACCCCGTCTCGCCGGTGTGGCGACGAGTCGAATCTAGAACCACTCCGAGCGCCGCGCCAGTGAAAAATTTCGAGGACACACAGGCTTCTTGCTGGCGAAACGCGGCGGCACGGTCAGTCGGCGCCGATCCCGTAGGCGCGGGCGACCACTTGGATCGGGTGCATCACGGTCCGCCCGGTCTGTTCGACGATCGCCGTGTTGGCGCTGTGGCATTCGCCGACCACGACCTCGCACCCGGTCTCGGTGATGGCCGCACCGAGCGTGCGGGCCATCGGCAGCGCCAGATCCTCATGACCGCTCCGGATCCCCCACGCACCGCCGCTGCCCGAGCACACGGCGATCGGGGTGACCTCCGCGCCGGTGAGCTCCAACAGGCGACGCATCGCCGTCGCGCCGCCATCCGGACCGTCATCCAGACCGTCATCGACACCGCCATCGCCATCGGGCTGCGCTCGGGCGTGACACGGGACGTGCATGGCGATCCGTGCTGGTGTCGCGCTCGGCATCGGCGCGGCGCAGGTGTCGCTCCCGTCGGCGAGTCGGGCCAGGAGGGGCGCTGCCGCTCCGACCACACGGGCAACGATCCGGCCGACGTCCGGGTGGTCGACCACACGGGGATAGTGCTCCACGATCACCGACCGGCACGTCGGTTGCGGCACGACGATCGGGTCGCCACGGGCTGCGTCGACGGCGAGGATCTCTATGTTGCGCGTGGCGAGCGTACGAAACTGCTCGTGGTGGCCAGCGTGGAGCGCCGCCGCACCGCAGCAACCCACGTCGCTCAGATCACACCCGATGCCGTTGTGTTCGTAGACGGCGACGAGGTCACGGCCGATCTCCGGTGCGTGGTACTCGACGAGGCACGTCGGCACGAGCGTCACGCGCTGGCTGGTCTCGGTGGGCGCGCCACGCTCGCGGAACCACGTCGAGAACCGTTGGCGGGCATATGGGGGCAGCAGCCGGACGGCCGACACACCGGTCAGTGCACCGACGACGCGCCGCGTCACACCGCCGGGCCGGGCGGCGGCCATGCGCCGACCGAGTGGGATCGCGCGAGCGACACGGGCGAGGCGGTCGGGACGTGCGACGAGTGCGTCGGTCCGCCTCGTGCGCAGGGATGTGTGTGCGGAACCGTGGAGCATCGCCCGCGCCCGCAGCACCGTGTGCGGCACGTGCACGTCGTGATTCTCCCCGATCGCGGGCGGGCACACGCCGACGCAGCGGTTGCAGAGCAGGCAGCTGTCGACGATCTCGTCCTGGTCGGCGGGCGTCAATCGTCCGGCTTCGGGCTCGTGGTCTCCGGCACGTCGGGCGATGCGTTCGAACAGGAGCGGGAACGTCGGGCACAGATCGGTGCACTGTTGACAGCCGTGGCACCGGTCGAACACCCGGGTCAGTTCGGCGCGGACATCGGCCTCGTCGAGGTAGTGCGGGTCGCGGGGGTCGGCGCTCATCGTGATCGTCGTAGCATCGCAGCTATGGCGGTCGAACGGCGTCCCTTCCGGCGCTCGGCGATGCTCGACGCCCTCGCCGCGGCAGCCGAGCCGGGTGCCGAGCCGTTCGATGTGGTCGTCGTCGGTGGCGGCATCACCGGGTGCGGCGTGGCACTCGACGCCGCGTCGCGCGGGCTGTCGACGCTGCTCGTGGAGCGCGACGACTTCGCCAGCGGCACCTCGTCGAAGAGCTCGAAGATGGTGCACGGCGGACTGCGCTACCTCCAGAACGGCGACGTCCGCCTCGTACGGCAGGCCTTGCGCGAGCGCCGGCGCCTGATGCGCAACGCGCCACACCTCGTGGAGTTGTTGCCGTTCCTGATCCCGATCATGACCCGCGACGGCGTCGTGTCGAAGAAGATCGCCAAGGCGCTGCGCCCCGCGATGTGGATGTACGACGCGAGCGGCGGCTGGCGCATCGGCAAGCTGCATCGCCGCGTCGGTGCCGACGAAGCGGCACGCCACTTCCCGACGACGCATCTCGACCGGCTGTCGGGCGGGTTCGTCTACTACGACGCGAGCGTCGATGATGCCCGGCTGACGCTCACGATCGCGCGGACCGCCGCCGAACACGGGGCGGTGGTCGTCAACCGCTGTCCGCTCGTTGCGCTGAGGCCACCGTCACCCGACGACGAGGCCACCGGCGTCACCGTCCGCGCCGACGGTCGGGACGTGACCGTGCGCGCCCGGTGCGTCGTGAACGCGACGGGTGTGTGGTCCGACACGGTGCACGCGCTGGACACGGGGACCGACCCGCACAGCATCCGACCCGCCAAGGGCGTCCACATCTCGGTGCCATGGGACCGCGTGCGCGTCGACATCGCCGTGATCATCCCCGTCCGCAGCGATCGCCGGAGCCTGTTCATCGTGCCGTGGGGTCCGCGCCCCGACGGCACGTTCGAGCACGCCTACATCGGCACGACCGACACCGACACCAGCGACCCGCTCGACCACCCACGTTGCGACGGCGACGACATCGACTACGTGCTGACCGCCCTCGACGAGGCGCTGGACACGACCACGACCGGACCGATCACCCGCCAGGACATCACCGGCACGTGGGCGGGTCTGCGACCGCTCGTCGCGGGGCCCGGCATCGACCCATCGTCGAAGACTGCGGATCTGTCGCGCCGGCACCGGGTCGACGTCAGCGCCTCCGGGCTCGTGACCGTCACCGGCGGCAAGCTGACGACGTACCGCGAGATGGCCGAAGACACCGTCGACGTCGTCGTGTCGCGCATCGGCAGGGGCGGGCGGCGGTCCAAGACCAAGCGGCTGGCGCTGGCCGGCGCGCGGCGATCGGGCGCGGCAGACGACCGCCTCGCCCGTCGCTACGGGGCCGCCGCCGACGACGTGCGGGCACTGATCGCGTTCGACGCGACGCTGGGTGAGCCGCTCGTGGACGGGTTGGCCTACGTGCGCGCCGAAGCGGTCCATGCGGTGCGTGCTGAGATGGCGACCACACTCGACGACGTGCTGTGCCGACGCACGCGTGCCCACCTGTTCGACCGGGCAGCGACGCTGGCGGCTGCCCCGGCGATCGCCGAGCTGCTCGCCGCCGAGCTCGGTTGGGACGACGACGAGGCCGCCCGCCAGCTGGCCGACTACCGTGCCCGATGCACCGCCGAGATCGAAGCCGAGTCGCGCCACCACGACTCCGCACCGCAGGAGAGCCATGCCGACGTCGCCGACCCCGCCGATTGAGCTCCGCGGCGATGGCTCGCGCTTCGGCGGCGGCGTCGAGGTGCCCGAGGAGGCGATCACCGCACTGCGATCCATCTGCGAGACCGTCGACGACGGCCCCGTGCTCGCCGAGACGAGCCGCGACTGGTGGCCGCTGGCGATGCACTGGGCGCTCGCCGGCCAGGTCCCCAACGCCGCCGAGGTCGTCGTCCGCCCGACCACGACCGACGAGGTCAGACGCGTCGTGCAGGTGTGCAACAACGGTCGCCTCCCGCTCACGGTCGCCGGTGGCCGCAGCGGCGTGTGCGGTGCCGCCGCGCCGGCGTTCGGCGGCGTCGTGCTCGACACCACGGCACTCGCCGGGATCGTCGCCGTCGACGACGTGTCCGGGGTCGTCGAGGTGCTCCCTGGCACGTTCGGGCCCGAGCTCGAATCCGAGCTACGTCGCGGCCACGGGCTGACCGTCGGACACTTCCCGCAGAGCTTCGATCTCGCCACGGTGGGCGGATGGGTGGCGTCGCGCGGGGCAGGCCAGTTCTCGACCCGCTACGGCAAGATCGAAGACATCGTCGTCGGCCTCGAGGCGGTGCTCGCCGATGGCACGATCGTGCGCACGGGCGGCGCGCCCGCGGGCGCGACCGGGCCGGATCTGACGCAACTGCTCGTGGGTTCGGAGGGGACGCTCGGCGTGATCACCCGGGTCTGGCTGCGTGCTCACCCGACCCCTGCCGCCGAACGACGCGCCGCGTACACGCTGGCGACGTTCGCCGACGGCGTCGAGGCGTGCCGCAGCATCCTGCGCGCTGGTGCGACACCCGCCGTGCTCCGCCTGTACGACGCCATCGAGTCGCAGCGCGGCCACGGCGGCGACGGCACCTCGTGCGTCTTGCTCGTGCTCGACGAAGGCAACGACCTGCTCGTCGACGCGACGATGGCGATCGTCGAGCGCTCCGTCGACGCGGTCGGTGGCAACGGCGCCGACGTCGACCTCGTCGAGGCGTGGATGGCGCACCGCAACGACACGTCGGCGCTGCAGGCGCTCACGCACAAGGGTTTCGTGGTCGACACGATGGAGATCGCCGCGCCGTGGGCCCGGCTCGACTCGCTGTTCGACGATGTGTGCGCCGCGCTGCTGGCGGTGCCGCACGCCCGCGCTGCCACCTGCCACCTGTCGCACAGCTACATCGACGGAGCGTGCCTCTACTTCACGTTCGCCGCCACACCACCCACCGACGAGATCGAGTCGACCTACGTCGCCCTGTGGGACGCCGGCCAGCGGGCCGCACTCGCCGGCGGCGGGAACCTGTCGCACCATCACGGTGTCGGCCTCAACCGCGCCAGGTTCATGGGTGAGGCGCTCGGCTCCGCCCACGGTGTGCTGCAGGCGGTCAAGTCGTCGCTCGACCCGAACGGCATCTTGAACCCGGGCAAGCTCGGCCTGCACTCCCCGTTCGGCGAGGTGCCGTGGCCGTGAGTGCCGCCCGATTGGACCGTCACGCTGTCACGTCGGGCATCGGTGTCTGCCTGCTGTGGGCGATTCCGTTGACGCTCGTCGCCGGGTTCGTCGACTCCGACGACAGCGGCGTGAACGCGTTGTTCTTCTTCGGCGCCGCACTCGGGTTCGTCATCGGCGCCGGATGCGCGGCATGGATCCAGACGGCGGGGACACCGTTGACGCACGGCGTCGCCACGGCGGCCATCGCCTACCTCGGCGCGCAGACGCTCTTCGTGATCGTGCGCCTGCTGCGCGGCGACGACGTCAACTGGTTCGGGCTGTTCTTCACGCTGTCGCTCGTCGTGCTGTGCGGGATCCTCGGCGGCATCCTCGGCAGCCGGCTGCAAGCCCGTGGATTCTCTCCCTCGAACCGGAGGTCGGCATGAGCAACCGGATGATCCTCGTCATCGACGTCGGCACGACCGGACTGCGCGCCGCGCTCGTCGATGAGACGTTGGCCGTGGAGGCGATGGAGTACCGGCCGTTCCCGCCTTCCACACCGGCGCCCGGGCTCGTCGAGTTCGATGCCGGCGCGATGGCGGCAACCGTGCTCGATGCGGCACATGCCGTGCTGAGCAGGGCCACCACGCCCGTCGTCGCCGTCGGGGTGACCAATCAGCGAGCGAGCACCGTCGTGTGGGACCGCGCCACGGGCCAGCCGGTGGCACCCGGCCTCGGGTGGCAGGACCTGCGCACCGTCGGCGAGTGCCTTGTGGCAAATGCCGAACACGGTTGGTCGCTCGCCCCGAACCAATCGGTGACGAAGGCGGGTTGGATCCTCGCCAACACACCCGGGCTCGACGGGCGCGACCTGGCGATCGGCACGGTCGACTCGTGGATCGTGTGGGCGCTCAGCGATGGGGCGGTCCACGTCAGCGACCGCACGAACGCCTCCACGACCACGACGGGGATGTTCGACGCGGGCGGCGACGGCTGGAGCGAGGAGGTGTGCGCGGCGTTCGGGATCCCCGTCGGCTCGTTGCCCCAGGTCGTCGATTCGGTCGGCGTGTGTGCGAGGGCCACCGCTCTTCCGGGTTCGCCGCCCATCGCCGCGATCATCGGCGACCAGCAGGCGTCGCTCGTCGGGCAGAGCTGCGTCCGGCCGGGCCGCGCCAAGATCACGTTCGGCACCGGGGGAATGCTCGACCTGTGCACCGATCGGGGCGCGCCGACGACCGCACGGCGCCACCCCAACGGCACGTACCCGCTGCCGCTGTGGTCGATCGAAGGCTCGGTGGCGTGGGGGGTCGAGGCGATCATGCTGTCGGCGGGCACGAACGTCGAGTGGCTGCGCGACGACCTCGGGCTGATCGACAGCGCCGAGGCGAGCGATGCCGTCGCCGCCCAATGCGCGGACAGTGACGGCGTCGTCTACGTGCCCGCACTGCTCGGTCTCGGCACGCCACGCTGGGACTACGGCGCCCGCGGCACGCTGCTCGGGCTCACCCGCGGGACGACTCGCGCCCACGTCGTGCGGGCGGTGCTGGAAGGAGTCGCCCACCGCGGAGCGGACCTCGTCGACGCGGCGCGGGCCGACACCGGCCTCGACGTCGCCACCATCCGCATCGACGGCGGGATGAGCCGCAACCCGACCTTCGTCCAGGCGCTCGCCGATGCGGTCGGTGGCCCGATCGAGGTCGCCCCGGTGACCGAGTCGACCACGATCGGTGCGGCGTTCCTCGCCGGCGTCGGCGTCGGCGTGTGGGACGGATTCGACGACCTCGAGGCGCTGTGGCGCCCGGCTGCCGTCGTTGAACCACGAGCGGGCGCATCGGCGGCGGCCGCCCGGGAACGTTGGCGTGACGCCGTCGATCGTGCCGCGGCGTGGATCCCCGAGCTCTCGGCGCTCGACTTCTGACGGTGACCGGCGATCCCGTTGCGGTGCGGTCGCGAACCCTAGAATTGCTCGGACGCCCTCCCAGCGGGAAGGCTGTCGTACGCATGACCCCGAAAGGACCCTCCCACGTGGATCTCGAATCCGCTGATCCGACACCGTCGCGACGGCACCTGCTCGGCGCGATCGGCGCCGCCGGACTCGCCGGTGCGACCGCGCTGGCGATCGCCCGTCCCGCCGCAGCGGCTCCGTCGAGCCCGACCGACGCCGACAAGGCGATCCTGCGTCCGGTGATGGAGCTGGAACTGGCTGCCCAAGACCTGTACCTCGAGGCGGCGGCCGCCGGGCTCTCCGACGAGGCGACCACGATCGCCACGGAGTTCGCCGCGAACCACGCGGCGTACGCGGACGCGATCGCTGGTGCGAGCGGGTTTTCGGCGAACACCCGTAACGACGACCTGTTCAACGAGCACGCCGCCGACTTCGGCGGATCCGACGATGCCGCATTCGCCAGCGCGGCCGCCGAGTTGGAGAACGCCGCCTCGGCGACCCACCTGGCGCTCTTCGCCGAGTTCGAGTCGGCGGAGGCCCGCAAGCTGAGCTCGTCGATCGCCATCGTCCAGGCACGCATGGCGACCGTGCTCGTCGAGTTCGCCGGCGACGCGTCCGACCTCGACCAGCTGCTCGAGCCGGACGTCGAACCTGTCGAGATCGAAGGGAGCCAGGCGTGATGAAGCGCTCCGAGCCCACAGGTACGGGTGCCGCGCCGATCAGTCGCCGCGACGCGATCAAGGTCGGCGGGTTGACGGTGTCGCTGGCTGCGCTCCTCGCGGCGTGTGGCGACGACCGCGGTGGCAGCGACGAGGGTGGCCGCGTCGGCTATCAACCGCCGATCACGGATCCGCCGGACTACTCGGTCGACGACGCGGTGCTGTTGCGCACGATCGCGTCGGTCGAGATCACCGTCGCTGACTCTCTGGCCGAGATGGTCGCCGATGCCGACGGCGACGTCAAGGCGTTGCTGGAGCGGTTCATCGAGAACCATCGGGCGATCGCTGACGAGATGAACGGCTTCGCGGTCGATGCCGGCGGCGACGCGTGGGAGTGCGGCAACACGTGGATGATCGAGCGTCTGATCGACCCGTTGCACGAGTCCGTGGCCGCCAGCGATGACCCGACCCGCGACCTGTTCAACACCGCGGTCGCCTTGGAGAACCTCGCCGCGGCCACGAACCAGGCGTACGCCGTGCGTCTCGCCGATGCCACGGCGGCGGCCGCGACGCTCGCCGCTGCCGCGCTCGAGGCCCGCCAGTCGGCGGCGCTGGTGTCGACGGTCCGCGGGTTCGACGGCTACGTGTCGCCGGCGATCGGCGGCGCCGAGGTGCCGCTCGACGGCGACGGCGTGCCCCTCCAGTTCGCGATCACGTCGCGCTTCGGTTCGACGGGCCAGATCGAACTCGTCGCCGGCCCGCCCGACGAGAACGGCGTGCGCACGACGTACACGTTGCTCACGCCGGCCGACAACGCCTACGTCTACAACGAGCTCGCCCCCTCCTGCTGACGCCCCCCACCCCAAATCTGTCCGTTTCGTCACGCCCAGCGAGACATCCCCGACACTTTCCGGCCCGACCGCGCGGGACCGCCCCAGGACGCCCAAATCTGTCCGTCGGGTCCCGCCCAGCGGAACCAGGCGGACACATTTGAGGGTGGGACGTAGACTGATCTCGCAATGGTGAGGTGGCCGGGTGGCCGCGGCGGTGTCAACACCGTCGAGGAAAGTCGGGACTCCATCGGGCAGGGTGCTGGCGAGAGCCAGGTCGGGGCGACCTGACGGACGTGCAACAGAGAGAGACCGCCGATGGACCACCCGTGGCGACACGGAGGGTCACAGGTGAGGGTGAAACGGTGCGGTAAGAGCGCACCAGCGGCGTCGGTGACGACGTCGGCTCGGTAAACCCCACCCGGAGCAAGGCCGAGCAGAGGGCATGGACGGCCCGTTCGCCGCCGACGATGTCGGTGGCAACCCTCGGGTAGGCCGCACAGATGGATGGCCACCGGACGCACCTCCTCGGAGATGTCGTCTACAGAATCCCGCTTACAGGCCACCTCACCATTGCGCACGCCGGGCCACCGTGCGCCCGGTGAACCCGTTCTCGGGGCTCTGAGTGCCGCCTTCCGGAACCCACAACCCCGAGAAGTTCAGGTTGAGTCGGGGTGTGATCCGGTCGGATGTGGAGTACGAGCGATCCGATGAGGTCGCCGACACGCAGCCTGGTGCGGACACGATCGCGCTGGTCGATGCCCGCGCACGCTCGTCGTGGGGCCCGAGTCCATCGACGTCGGCCACGCCGCCCGGGGCCGAGACGAGCTCTGGGAGATCGCCCGTGCGATCACCGAGTCGCTCACCGTGGATTGACCGACCGGTCGCCCCGCGGCACTCGTGGGGCTGCGTAGCCAACACGTAGGAACTCGTGAACATCTTGCGTGCGGCAAGCGCATAACGTTCACGAGTTCGCCGTGCCGAGCGCGACCTGCGGTGCCACGTAGCGCCGCAGCGAACGCAAACCCGTCGCGAGCGCGGCGCTTCGTTGGTCAGACCATGCGCAGGTGACCGGACGCGAGCACAGAGATGGTGCCGTCGGGCGTGATGTGGACCAGTTCGACCGTGGCGTCGTAGTCGGGCTCCAACTGGGAGAAGTCGGGCGACAGTTCGACGTCCACGACAGGGCGGCGGAGATAGCTGACCGAACCGTCGGGATGGCAACGGAAGCCATCGCCGAAGAGATCGACGCCGATCTCGGCAACGGTCGATCCCGTGTCGAGCGATGTCAGGCGGATCACACCGAGCTGTGCGTCGCCCTGTCCATACCCCACGTTCCATGTGCGGTGGGCGATCAGTCGATCACTCATGAAGCACGCTCCGTCGAGGAAGTCTTCGGTACCGGCGATGGGTTGTCCGGAGCCGGACCACGGGTCGATGACCCATGCGGTGCGGTCCTCCCACTGCTCGTCCACGACGAGGTAGCGGCCATCGGATGACCAGGCCGCCGGACCCGCGTTGATGTACAGCGTGTCGAAGCTGGCAGTCGTGCCGTCGACCAGATCGGTGATCTCGAAGCGGGCAGGCGCGCCGGCGGGCGGATTCGAGAACGACACGGCGAGGTACCGACCGTCATCGCTGAGTCGAAAGCCGGACACCCCCGTCTCCAGCACCCGCGCATCACCATCGTCGACTGCGACCAGACTCGATGCGGTGGGTCCCGAGCTCCGGCTCTGGAGGTACGCGTAGAGCACGCCGTCTGCGCCATGTCCTGCGGAACGCACCGCTGCGGACCCATCGAGTGCGAGATGTTCGGTGACATCGCCAGTTGATGGCGACACGCTCACCACCCGCGATCGTACGATCGCGTCCGCCTCACCCGGCTCGGTGTCGATGATCGCGACCCAGATCGTGTCGCCCATGACCCGAGCCGACTGCACGACACAGTCCCGGTTGGACGGACACGTGAGGTCGAACGTCGCCACGACCTCGACGCTGTTCCAGACATCGATGACAGCTCGATGGTCATCTGACACGGTGACGAACATCTCGCTCGGAGATTGAACGAACGGTGCCGTGGCACCCGGTTCGCTCGTGGTGGGCGGCGCGGTCGTCGCCGGCGGAGGCGGAGTACTGGACTCAGTTGCGGATGGTTCGACGACGGCCGGAACGGTCGAGGCAACCGGCGTGGGCTCCGGCGCTGAGACGATCGATGACACGGCGTCATTGCCGTTGTCAGACCGCGTCGCGTAGGTGACCGCCAGCGCAGCGATGCCGCCAGCAACGATCAAGACGCTCGCCGCGGCGAGCCAGATCCGTCGTGGCGAGCGACCGTCGACACCCGCGTCGCGCGGAACACTGTGCCCGTCGATGTCAGGCGTGTGCGTACCGGCGAGCGCCTCGAGGGCGTGGCGCACTCGACGCTCGAGCGCTGAGGTCGGCTGATCGTTCACGACAACTCCTCCTGCAAGCGAGCGAGGCCACGGTGGAGGTCTGACTTCACCGTCCCCGCTGGCATGTCGAGCGCCTCGGCGATGTCATCGACCCGCATGTCCGCGTAGAAGCGAAGCACGATCACCTGCCGGACCCGCAGCGGCAGTGATGCCAGCGCCGTGCGGACGCCGATCGCGTCCGCATCCACCATCACGTGCTCGTCGACCCGATCGATCGGCAGCAGACGCCGACGTGACTGACGGCGCCCCCATCCACGAGCCCCGTTCACCACCGCCAATCGCGCATAGGCCCGCGGATGGGTGACGTCGTCCCAGCGCCGCAGCACCTGCTCACAGGCATCCTGAGCGATCTCATCGGCGACCGACGATGACCCCGTCAGCAAGAACGCAAGGCGCGACAACCACGGGAACGCCGACTCGAAGAACTCCTCGAACCCCAACCCCGACCGCGGCCCCACGACCGCCGACTCGTCCACCATCACAGGTATAGGTGCACGACCTTCACGAAACGTTGCATCTCGACGCCAGCACTCCGCAGGAGGGCACCACCGTCACTCGCCGAGCGACCGATTCGGCGAGATCGTGCCACACTGCCTGCATGGCTTCGGTGTCGGTCGATGGAGGCGAACTCGTCGTCACGTTGGAACGCAACGAGCGCTTCTGGGGCTTGCTCGGCGACCTGCGAGTGCCGCTGACGAGCGTCACGGCGGTCGAGGTGGTGCCAGATGGGCGTCGAGCGGTCCACGGCATTCGAGCTCCCGGGCTCGGCGGAACGCAACGCCTGATCGGCACGTGGCGCGCCAAGGGCGACAAGCAGTACGTGTGCGTTCGCCGCGGTCAGCCTGCCGTGAAGGTCACCCTCGACAGTGAGCGTTTCCAGACTGTCGTGATCGGCATTGACGACGCGACGGAGGTCGCCGCAACCATCGACGCCGCGCGACGCTCGCCCCGGTGACGATTCGGCACGGCCGCCGGATCGACGACACGATTGGGGCTTCCGAGGTAGCGGCTCACCATTGCCGGGTCATCGATCGCTGATTCCCATGATCTTGCCGTCGTCCCCACGTGAGCATCGTCCTGGTGGAACCCACCTTGGCTGAAGCACTCCGGCTGCGTGCGCTGTTCGGGCCGCCGCGCACATCGGGCAATGCTCAGTGGACGTGTAGACGGTCGCCGGCGAACGCTGCTCCGGCGTCAGGTGGGCCGCCGACCAACGGGCGACCGCGAACTCCCCGTGCTGGGTCAGATCTCCGCGCGGCGCGTGATGGTGGTCCTCGAAGAGGACTCTGCCATCGGCGCGCACGAGCACGGACGCAAACGGTCTGTCACCCCCCATCCAGGGCCGCACGCGCGAGGTCGAGGGACCGCCGAAGGTGTCTGCGATCCACTTGATCGACCACGCACGAAGTGTCGCGGTAGGTCGGCGGAGCTGTCCGCTAGCAGGGTGGACGTCGCTGGCTGCAGCGGCTTGCGCCGGTCAGTGAGCCGCGGGCGATTGCATCCGGGGTCAGACACCACATGCAACGGCAGACGTGATGGTGGCCGGTCTGGCGCTGGTGCGTCGTTGCATGTGGTGTCTGACCCCGGATGCAATCGGTCTGCGAGCGTGTTTGTCCTGCGTGTCGACATCTTTCGGATTTATTCGGACGGTCCGGCTAACCCTGTAACACCCCCTCCGTACTGTTGTCGGTATGGGGAACGTGTCGGTGATCGAGCGGGTGCAACAGATCGAGTTGTCCCGCCACGACCTCGATGCTGACCGCGACGGGCTCGAGGCTGTGCTGCGCGAGATCACCAGTGTGCGGTGCTGGTTGGATGCGGTGCAAGCCGAAACCACGCGAC